>DWVR01000074.1 GCA_019120125.1 Candidatus Phocaeicola excrementigallinarum
GATGAAACCAAACGTGCGGATGCGCTCGTCGGGACGGGTGGTCCCGTCCCTTGCCGCGCGGCGTTCCCCGACCGATGAGGCTTTATCCTGTTTGCTAACGAAACGTTGCGTTTCTATTTGGATTCTTCACAAAATCAGTCGGTAGCCGTTTTCGGCCGGCCCCGACGTAACCTTCATCCCTCGATGACGTGGGGGACAAACTCGGAAAGATTGTCCGTCACTTCCGTACGGTTCTCACGGATTCCGATTCCGGCCGGTTCGCCTCCGACTATCCAGGAACCAATCACCGGATAATGTCCGGAATAGGCCACGGGTTCCACATATTGTTGGTAAATATACGCTCCCTTATTATAATCACCTTCCGTTTCAGGCAGAAGGACATGTTCTTCCCAGTTCCTGATATCCAATATGCTCACATTATGCCCTTCGCGTGAAAAGACCGGTTTCTTACAGAATACGCCATGCTCCGGACGCGACAGATAGCAGGGGAGCACATAGGGGGAATCGGGGAACAGGTCATACAGCAACTTTAGGATGGCCTTGTTCGACATCAGCAGTTTCCACAAGGGCTCTACCCACTGCACATCTGCCAGGCAACCGTCCGGACTTTCGTCCACCATCCACTCCCATGGGTAAAGTTTGAAACAGCGTCTCACCCGATCGCCGCTCGGATCATAAAAACAGCCTTCCTGTAAATTGAGCGCATGCATGTCGAGCACACGTGTGGAAAATCCTGCCTCCATGGCGGTGCTTGCCAGATATTGCAATGTTCCCGTGTCCTCATGGTCATTGAGCACCCCTGCAAAGTGTATCTCGCAGTCTGCCGGAAACATGTCGCGCCATGACTGGACCAGCCCTTCATGAATGCCGTTGTATTGGTCTTTCTCCGGGAACAGGTCTTCCTTCCATTGCCACTGGATGACAGATGCCTCAAGCAAAGAGGTCGGAGTATCTGCATTGAATTCAAGAATCTTGGGTACACCTTCCTTGTCGAACATGAAATCGAAGCGTCCGTACAGGCTCAATTCGTCATCGTTCCACGAACGGCGGATACGTTCGCAGACTTCAGGGGGAATACGTAAGATGTGCTCCATGAATTCCGGTTTGTCGCCCAATATATATTCTACCACCTTACAATACATGCGGTAAGCTTCTGAGGTGGCCGTTTCCAAAGTTTCCACCTCTTCGGAAGAAAGCTGGTAATAAGCCTCTTCCCGCCAGTAGTCACTATGGAAGTCAAACCCCAGCGCCTCAATCTTTTCCTGATAATCCACACGGGGTGTCGCATAAAAACGTCTCATACCTTTCTCCTCCGTTTTTATGCGTGGACTCCCGACGGGCGGGGGGTGGTGCCGAACACATGGCCGCTTGACTTCGACCTGGCAGACGATGTGGATGCCATTTTCACTTTCGAGGGAGGGTCTACTTTCGCGCCATTGGCGTCGGTCCACGAGCCAGACTGCGGATAATAGTAATGTGTGCTGGTAAGGCCGTTCATTGCAGAAGGCATTAACGCCCAGCGCATGAGCAAGGCGTTATAGATCCAACTGTTTCCCTGCGAGTCACGATACTCTTCCTTGTCTTCCGGATTCTCCGGCAGTTCGGTTTTTTGGCTGCATCCGGCCAATGTCATGAGACACATGGCCGCGATAAGAAAATGTCGTTTGTCCATAATTCCACTAATTGCAGAGGCAAAAATAAAAGAAAAAAACATATCACAAGACTTTCAACCGTAAAACTTTGAGTTTTCATGGAAAAACCCTTACTTTGCATCATTATAAAAGAAACAATTATGAAAGGTATTGTATTAGCCGGAGGGTCGGGCACGCGTCTCTACCCCATCACTAAGGGAGTCAGCAAGCAGCTGCTTCCCATCTTCGACAAACCGATGATATACTATCCGATATCTGTGCTTATGTTGGCTGGTATCCGTGACATACTGATTATTTCCACTCCGTATGATTTACCGGGCTTTAGGCGGCTGCTTGGCGATGGAAGCGATTTTGGAGTGCGTTTTGAGTATGCGGAGCAACCTTCGCCCGATGGATTGGCACAGGCCTTCATCATCGGCGAGGAATTCATCGGGAATGATGCGGCATGTCTGGTGCTTGGTGACAATATTTTTCATGGAAACAGCTTTACGGTAATGCTGAAGGAAGCGGTCCGCACGGCCGAACAGGAAGGAAAAGCCACAGTGTTTGGCTATTGGGTAAGCGATCCGGAACGCTACGGAGTGGCCGAGTTTGATAAGGACGGGAACTGCCTGTCCATTGAGGAAAAGCCCGAACATCCGAAATCGAATTATGCGGTGACAGGATTGTACTTCTATCCGAATGAAGTAGTAGGGATAGCCAAGAGTATCAAGCCGTCAGCACGGGGAGAACTGGAGATTACGACTGTCAACCAGGAGTTTCTTCGGAACGGTAGACTGAAGGTGCAGACGCTGGGACGGGGATTCGCGTGGCTGGATACCGGTACTCACGACTCATTGGCGGAAGCCTCCACTTATATTGAGGTGATAGAGAAGAGACAGGGCCTGAAAGTGGCATGTCTGGAAGGAATCGCTTTTCGTAAGGGATGGATTACTGCCGCGAAGATGCGTGGACTGGCGCAGCCGATGCTGAAGAACCAGTACGGCCAATACTTGCTGAAGGTGGTTGATGAGGTGGAACGTACCGGTATGGAAAACCTTGACTGAATGAATAATGGATAATTGATCATGGAAATCATAAAGACGGACATTGACGGAGTGGTCATCATGGAGCCACGTGTTTTTAAGGATGAAAGAGGGTATTTTTTTGAATCGTACTCGGAACGGGAGTTCAACTCACAAGTGCGTGAGGTAAGATTTGTCCAGGACAACGAAAGCAAATCCACATATGGCGTGATACGGGGACTTCATTTTCAGAAACCGCCTTTCGCGCAGAGCAAACTGGTAAGAGTGATAAAGGGAGCAGTGCTCGACGTGGCGGTAGACATCCGGAAAGGATCTCCTACTTTCGGCCGGCATGTGGCGATAGAGCTGACGGAGGACAATCACCGCCAGTTTTTCATTCCGAGAGGTTTCGCCCACGGATTCAGCGTGCTGACTCCTGAAGCGGTGTTCCAGTACAAATGCGACAATTTTTATGCTCCGCAAAGTGAGGGAGCGATTGCATGGGACGATCCGGACCTGAGCATCGACTGGCACATTCCGGCCGGAAAGGTGATTCTTTCCGGCAAGGACAGGTGCCATCCCCGGCTTAAGGACGCAGAATGGCTGTTCGACTTCAAGGAAACACTGTACTGAAATGGGAACAGGACGATTTTCCGGCTGTCCGGCAATGACGCCTAAAGATAATCTTCTTTTTTGATGATTCCCTCTTCCAGCATTTCATTTACTCTTCTGGCCGCATCCACGAATGGTGACTTTTCTGTCAGTGTCAGCAGTTTCGGGTTGTATACGATGGTACGCACCATATATTTGATCATTTCATCGGAATGGCTGTTGATGGCATAGTAGGAATATGCCATGACATATGAATATTTTTTTGCTTTGTCGCCCAAGAGTTCTTCGAGCGCTTTTCCGACTCTGATAGTATCTTTAAAGAATGTGTGCTGGAAATAGAACATCAGGATCTCTTTCAGTTGCTCTTCGTCGTTTTGGGCGTACAGTTCTGCGTATCCCGCCTCTTCAAGCGTCCTGTCAATGTCTCCCTTAATCAGGTAATAGTTTGCGGCGGTCAGGTAGATGGAACTGTTGCGGGTGTCATATTCCAATGCCTTGTCCAAATCCTCCTTACATTTCTCCAACTGTTCGGTCATGATGTAGGAGAAGGCGCGCTGCTGGTAGAAGAAAGCCTTTTCCTGGTCAGGCATTTTCGGCAAAAGGCGGTCGATGGCTTTTGTCTGATAAGTGATGGCGCGCTCAAACATTCCCAGATTCGTGAGACAAGTGGACATACCGCTCAGGGCTCCTATATTTTCCGGATTGATGCGTAGAAGTTTGGAGAACATTTCGATGCCTTTCTCATAATTCTTCTCTTCCATGTAGCACAATCCTGTCACTTGGAGTACGTCTTCCCGTTCGGGGTCGATTGAAAGGGCGAAGTCAAGCGCCTCGAACATTTTCTCTTCCTGCCCGGTTTCCAGATAACAGCGTCCTAGGTTCAGCCAGTTTTCTACATTATACGGATCCTCATCAAGTCTGGCGTTGATAATGCGGATGGTCTTGTCGTATTCTTTCAAGTCGAACGTGCACTGCATCATGACATCCCTGATCTCATCGTCATCGGGGTTTGTCTCGTATAAAGGGGAGAGCCATCCGTATGCTTCTTTCGGCATATTGAAATCAATGTATGTGTCGGCAATATCCAGAATGACTTCTTTTGAATGGCCTTCATCGTCTGCGAGTTTCTTGAGCAGCTTTTCCGCGTTCTTGAAGTCGGACTGTTCCAGCAGGATTTCCGCGCGGAGGAATATTACTTCCCGGTCGTTTTGGTCAGTAATCAAGTCAAGGAATTTTTCAGCCTCCTCAGTCTTTCCTTCTGCCATCAGTGCCCTGCAACGGTAGAGTTGGATGTCCAGATTTTCAGGATGTATCTTGAGTGCATATTCCAGTACTTTTGACGATTCTTCCGGCTGGTTGTTGTATGCATAGAATTCAGCGATGGAAATCAGTTCTTCGCTGTCAAAATAAACGGATTTCCGGTTTTCTTCCATCTCTTTAAAACGGGCGACAAGCTGTCTGGTCTCATCACTGGAATCCGGCAGTTGATTACTTTCGTTTCTCATGTAAATGTCAGGTTTGGTTTCGCGGGAGGCGCGCAGGTCGGGTGTTGTGTGCGGAAGTCAGAAAAGTGCGTCTCCAATTGTGACGCACTTTCCTTCCGGTCAATGTTACGGCCGGGTCATTCTCCTGCAAAAAAGTGTTTCTTTATTTGTTCTTTTTGCTCCAGGTGTCCTTCAATGAAACCGTACGGTTGAATACAAGGTGTTCCGGAGTAGAGTCAGGATCGACATTGAAATAGCCGATGCGTTGGAACTGCAGGTAATCCAACGGTTTTGCATCGGAAAGGAATTTCTCCACGTAACATTCTGTAAGCACTTTCAGAGAGTCGGGATTGATCATTTCCTTCATCGCCTCGAGCGGGCCGCAGTTTTTCGCCTCACGGATGGCAGCCATCTCATCACGGGGATTTTCCACCTTCCACAGTCGGTCGTAAAGTCTCACCTCGGCTTTCAGACAATGGCCGCAGCTTACCCAATGGAGGGTTCCTTTAACTTTACGGTTGGCTTCCGGCATGCCGCTTTTCGTATTCGGGTCATATTCGGCATAGACCTCGACCACGTTTCCGTTTTCGTCTTTCCTGCAACCGGTGCATTTCACGATATAGGCGTTTTTCAGGCGCACTTCCTGCCCCGGAGTCATGCGGAAATATTTTTTCGGCGCGTCTTCCATGAAGTCTTCACGTTCCATCCACAACTCACGGCTGAACTCAATGGTATGTGTGGGAGAGTCCGGATCCTCCGGATTGTTTGTCGCCTCCATCAATTCCACTTTTCCTTCCGGATAGTTGGTCAATACCAGTCTGACCGGATTGATGACCGCCGAGACACGGGTGGCACGAGTGTTGAGGTCTTCACGTACGGCACTTTCCAGCAGGGCGAAGTCATTCAGCGCGTCGTAAGTGGTGTAACCGATCTTGTTGATGAAGTTACGGATTGATTCCGGAGAATATCCGCGGCGGCGGAATCCGCAGAGGGTCGGCATGCGGGGGTCATCCCAGCCGTTCACCAGCCCTTCTTTCACCAGAATGAGCAGGTTGCGTTTGCTCATCAAGGTGTAGTTCAGATTCAGCTTGTTGAACTCATATTGGTGCGGTCGGTTGTCGTCAAGGTCTTTCCCGTCTTTTACCCAGTCGACGAAAAGGTCATAAAGCGGACGGTGTACGACGAACTCAAGTGTACACAATGAATGTGTAACTCCTTCGAAATAGTCGCTTTGGCCATGGGCGAAGTCATACATAGGATAAGCTTTCCATTTGTCGCCGGTGCGGTGATGAGGTGTCTTTACCACCCGGTATATGATCGGGTCGCGGAAGTGCATGTTCGGGTTGGCCATGTCGATTTTCGCGCGCAGCACCATTTTCCCTTCTTCTATCTCTCCGCTGTTCATTTTCTGGAACAGTTCAAGGCTTTCCTCCACGGGACGGTTGCGATAGGGACTTTCCACTCCCGGTTGGGTGGGTGTGCCTTTCTGCGCCGCGATCTCTTCTGATGTCTGCTCGTCCACGTATGCCTTTCCTTCCTTGATCAGACGGATGGCAAAGTCCCACAGCTGCTGGAAGTAGTCGGATGCATAGAATTCGTTCCCCCATTGGAATCCCAGCCATTTGATGTCTTCCTTGATGGCTTCTACGTATTCCATATCTTCTTTTGTGGGATTTGTGTCATCGAAACGCAGGTTGCATACTCCTCCGTATTTTTGTGCGATGCCGAAGTCCAAACAGATTGCCTTTGCGTGGCCGATGTGCAGATAACCGTTCGGCTCGGGCGGAAAACGGGTCTGTACTTTGCCACCGTTCTTACCTTCTTTCAAGTCCTTCTCAACAATCTGTTCAATGAAATTCAGGCTTTTCTTTTCTGAATTTTCTGTCGTATTCATTTCTGTCATGGCGGAAATTTTATTTGTTCGTCTTTTGTGTGCAAATTTAATAAAAATAATGTGTGGGGATATGTTGCCATGGAATATTTCTTTTGGGAAATGCGCTGGCATGATTCCGGAAAATCTCCGCATCCGACTTGAAGATGAGATGTCTTTTGGGGGAGTGCCTTTCTCACCAGCTTACCGGTTCTTATGTGTGGAGCGATAGATTTTCTGTCAGAACCTATATCTGACCATGTTATTTTAATTAAAATTTAGTATATTTGTCAGCAGAATGTCTTGAGACGGCAGGTATATATCAGTGAAATGAAAATGAAAGAAAAATGCAAAATGTGTTATATGACATAGTTTTTTATTTGGCTGGGTAAAAAAAAGGCCCCATCTTTGTGGCGTTATCCTGAAAACAATCTTTTTACCTTAAGAAAAAAAACTAATACCTATTGAAAACTTTAAAAAAAGGCTCTTTGTGAAAAGCGCCTTTTTTTTATGTCTTTATGTAAAATTTTAAAAACTTTCCTATATCTTTGTCCGTCATTAAAATGAGCATTTATTATGGCACAACCATTGGCGGAACGAATGCGCCCGAAGACGCTTGATGAGTATATCGGCCAAAAACATCTTGTGGGCGAGGGGGCTGTCTTGCGGAAGATGATTGACGCAGGGCGTGTTTCTTCCTTTATTTTGTGGGGGCCTCCCGGAGTGGGTAAGACTACCTTGGCGCGTATCATAGCCAATCGGATGGAGGTACCTTTCTATACGCTGAGCGCGGTGACTTCAGGAGTGAAGGATGTGCGTGATGTGATAGAAAAAGCCAAAGGCGGCCGTTTTTTCTCTCAACAAAGTCCGATCCTTTTTATTGATGAGATTCACCGTTTCAGCAAGTCCCAGCAGGATTCGTTGCTTGGGGCTGTGGAGACGGGAGTGGTGACGCTTATCGGCGCCACCACGGAAAACCCCTCGTTTGAGGTGATCCGTCCGTTGCTTTCCCGTTGCCAGCTATATGTGTTGAAGCCTTTGGGGAAAGAAGACTTGCTGCTGCTGCTTGACCAGGCTTTGACCCGTGATGTTGTCCTGAGGGAAAAACATATTGAAGTGAAGGAGACAGACGCCATCTTGCGCTATTCGGGAGGCGACGCGCGTAAGTTGCTGAATATTCTGGAGCTTGTGGTCGAGGCAGACGTGGACGACCCGATTGTGGTTACAGACGAGAAGGTGGTGAGCCGCCTGCAACAGAATCCGTTGGCTTATGACAAGGACGGGGAGATGCATTATGACATCATATCCGCTTTCATCAAATCTATCCGGGGAAGTGATCCGGACGGGGCGCTTTACTGGCTGGCACGAATGGTGGAAGGTGGTGAGGATCCGGCTTTTATCGCAAGACGTCTGGTGATTTCCGCTTCGGAAGACATCGGGTTGGCCAATCCGAATGCGCTTCTGTTGGCTAATGCCGCTTTCGATGCGGTGATGAAAATCGGATGGCCCGAGGGACGTATTCCCTTGGCGGAAGCGACGGTTTACTTGGCCACCAGTCCTAAGAGCAATTCGGCTTACGAGGGCATTAATTCTGCTTTGTCGTTGGTGAGACGGACAGGCAACCTGCCAGTGCCGTTGCATCTGCGCAATGCCCCTACCGGACTGATGAAGCAACTGGGATATGGGAAAGACTATAAATACGCGCATGATTTCAAAGGGCATTTTGTGGAGCAGCAGTTCCTGCCTGACGAGGTGAAGGATGTGCGTATCTGGCATGCTCAGGAGAATCCTGCGGAAGCCAAGTTGCATGAAAGGATGGTCTCTCTCTGGGGAGACCGTTTCAAGAAATGAGCAGCAGGTGTAATCTTAAAATATGAGGAAGAATATGAAGATTGTAGTATTGGACGGATATGCATTGAATCCGGGCGACCTGTCATGGGACGCGTTGAAAGAAGTGGGGAACGTGACGGTGTATGACCGTACGGCTCCGTCGGAGATTCAGGAAAGGGCAAAGGATGCCGAGGTGGTGCTGACCAACAAGGTGGTGCTGGATGCCGGGACAATCCGGTCGTTGGCCGGATTGAAATATATCGGAGTGTTGGCCACAGGCTATAATGTGGTAGATGTGGATGAGGCCCGTGCCCGAGGGATTGTGGTGACGAACATTCCAGCCTATAGCACCGCGTCTGTGGCGCAGATGGCGTTCGCGCACATCTTGAATATCGTGCAGCGTGTGGATGTGTATGCGGATGAGGTCAGACACGGCAAATGGAGCGCGGGGCCGGATTTCTGCTACTGGAACGCTCCTTTGTGTGAGCTGGCAGGCAAGAAGATGGGAATCGTCGGCTTCGGGCACACCGGAAGCGCTACGGCACGCATTGCGGTGGCTTTTGGCATGGAAGTTTATGCTTATACGCGTAAGTCGGCCGGACAGTTGCCGGATGCGGTGCATAAATGTCCGTCGTTGGATGAGGTGTTCCGTAAGTGTGATATCGTGAGCCTGCATTGTCCTTTGTCTGATGACACGAAAGAGATGGTCAACGCAAGACGTCTGAAGTTGATGAAGCCGACTGCCATGCTGATCAATACAGGCCGTGGCGGTCTGGTGAATGAACATGATCTGGCCGAGGCGTTGAACAACGGGACTATCGCCGCTGCCGGAGTGGACGTGATGGTCTCAGAACCTCCTAAGGCGGACAATCCTTTGTTGAAAGCGAAGAACTGTTTCATTACTCCTCATATAGCGTGGGCTACATACGAGGCGCGTGTCCGTCTGATGGATATCACTGTAAACAATCTGAAGGCGTTTATGGCAGGAACGCCGGTCAATAATGTCGCAAAATAAAATGATTTAGGATATGACAAAAGAAGAACGGATTCAGAAAGCGGTAGCTTTGTTTAAGGAAGGATATAACTGCTCGCAATCGGTGGTGGTGGCTTATGCGGACATGTATGGGTTTACCCGTGAGCAGGCGCTTCATATGGCAGCCTCGTTCGGAGGCGGTATCGGGCGTATGCGTGAGACATGCGGGGCGGCGTGCGGCATGTTTCTGCTGGCCGGGCTGGAACGATGCGCCATCGAAGGTGCTGACCGTGCAGGTAAGGCAGCCAATTATGCATTGGTTCAGGAGCTTGCGGCCCGGTTCAAGTCGGAGTGTGGTTCAATGCGTTGCGGGGACCTGCTTGGATTGTCCAGAAAGGAACCGGTCGTGTCCACTCCTGAAGCCCGTACGCCAGAATATTACGCCAAGCGTCCTTGTCCGAAGATGATTGAGACCGCGGCCCGTATTTGGGGCGATTTCCTGGAAAAAGAGGGGAAATTGTAATTCAAATGTGATTTTTAAGCCTTTTGGAAGTAAGATTTTCAGGTTTGGTGTCTGTGGAAAACATTTTTTAGCTATTTTTGCAGGGACACAAAATACAAGTGAGATAAACAATAAAAGCAAATGATTATGTTGAAAGAAAAAGCGGGTGTCATCGCCGGACAAATCTGGGAGGCACTGAATGGAACAGAAGGCAAGACTCAGAAGCAGATCAAGAAAGAAGCGAAAATCAAGGCTGACAAGGATCTGTTCTTAGGACTGGGTTGGTTGTTGAGAGAAGACAAGATTGAGACAAGCGAGGTGAATGGTGAATTGTTTGTAAAGTTGAGATAACAGAAGCTTGCGGAAAACAGAAAGGTGCGCTGGCCGGATTGTTCGTTCCGGTTTCAGCGCACCTTTTTTATTGGGTATTTGTCTGTTTTTTCAGTTGTATAAGGGTGTGTCTGAAAACGTCAAGACGTTTTCCTCAAAACGCCCTTATGTTTTCCTCAAAATGTCCTTATGTTTTGGTCAAAACGTCAAGGCGTTTTTTCATGCCCCTGAGTCGGCCCTTTTCTGGTGCGGTTTTTGTGTTCCCCGCATGGTTACTGGTGTTCGTAGCAACAGTCTCCCTTGTCGTAGCACGGGCATCCCGAGAATTCGAATTCAATCGTGGAGTGTGCGACACCCTTTTCTTCCAGCATATGTTTCAACGCATGCTTGATTCCGTTCATTTGTGAAACGTCCTCTATGACCACATGGAGCGTGGCGGCGTTTTCGGTCGTGCTCACGGCCCATACATGCAGGTGATGCCAGCTTTCGATGCCGGGAACCTGTGAGATGGATTTCTCCAGATCGTCCAGATTGACGGATTCCGGTACGGCATCCAATGAAAGATAAAGGCTTTCTTTCAGCAGTCTCCATGTGGATGCGAGGATGATGACGGCGATGGCCAGACTGACCAATGTGTCGATGATGACGAAACCGGTATAGATGATGATGATTCCGGAGACGACGACTCCCAAAGAGACCAGTGTGTCCATGGCCATGTGCAGGAAGGCGCCTTTCACGTTGAGGTCGTGTCCTTGGTTTCTCATAAGAAGAAGTGCCGTGATTCCGTTGATGACGATACCGGCGCCGGCTGTCCATGAGATGGCCTCTCCGGAAACCGTTTCCGGAGAGCGTAGCTTGTAGAAGCTTTCAATGAGAATTCCTCCTACGGCTGTCAGCAGGATGATGGCGTTGGCCAGTGAGGCGAGTACCGTGCTTTTCTTGTACCCGTAAGTGAAATGCTTGTTTCCGTGACGTTTTGCCATTTGGATGGCGAACAGCGAGAGCAGGAGGCTGAATACGTCGCTCAGGTTATGGCCTGCGTCGGAAAGCAATCCGAGGGAATTGTATGAGAAGCCTACCCCCGCTTCGATGATGACGAAAAGGAGGTTGAGTACAATGCACAGGATGAATACTGTGCTGAGTGAGGCCGGAGCGTGATGGTGCCCGTGCAAGTGATGATGTTCGTGTGTCATGTTTTTTTGTTTTATGTAGGCAAAGGTAGTCGGTTTCCCATTACTTTGTATCCGGTGTCAGACAATAACAACTTGGTTGCAGAATGGCGGCTGGGATCCGGAGAGAAATATTCTATAAAAACGGAAAAATGAGATATTTTATTTATGAATTGTCGCGCGGCCTGACGTGAAAATTCCGTATCTTTGTATGGATTTTATTGTAAAGAATTAAGATTATATGGAGAAAGTTGTCGTAAACTCGTATGAAGAGTTTGAAAAACTGTTAGGTAAACAGATCGGTGTTTCTGATTGGCTTGAGATTCCTCAGGAACGTATCAATCAGTTCGCGGACGCCACGCTTGACCACCAGTGGATCCATGTGGATGTGAAGCGTGCGGAAAAGGAAAGCCCTTACAAAAGTACAATTGTACACGGGTATCTTACCCTCTCGTTGCTCCCTTATCTGTGGGAACAGATCATTCAGGTGAACAATCTGAAAATGATGGTGAACTATGGAATGGACAAGATGAAGTTCGGACAGGCCGTATTGTCGGGACAAAGTGTCCGTCTGGTGGCTGAGCTGCACTCGCTGGTCAATTTGCGCGGTGTGGCCAAGGCCGAGATCAAGTTTTCTATCGAAATCAAGGACCAGAAGAAGAAAGCGTTGGAAGGTATCGCCACATTCCTGTATTATTTCAACTGATGGGCGATGATATAAAAGACAAGCTTCGGGAGTGGGCGCGGACGTATCATCATTCCGCGTTCATCGCTTCCGATCCGGTCCGGTTCCCTCATCGTTATTCCCGGAAGGAGGATATAGAGATAAGCGGATTGTTGACTGCTGTGTTGAGCTTTGGCAATCGTGGGCAGATATTGAGGAAGGCGGAGGAGCTGGACGGGATGATGGGGCGCTTCCCCCTTCAATATGTATTGTCACGCCGGTGGGAGGACGATTTCCGTGCTTCGGATTCCCGGAGTTTCTACCGGATGGTTTCTTACGCGGATTTCCGTGTCTGTCTTGAGAAATTGTTTGAGGTGTATGATTCAGGGCGTTCGTTGGAGGATGCTGTGTCTGCTTATGACGGAATTCCGATGCAGAGACTGTGTGCGTTTTGGGGTGTCTCTGACCGGAGTCCGCAGAAAAAACTGAACATGTTTCTGCGCTGGATGATACGGAAAGACTCAGAGGTGGATTTCGGTATTTGGAAAAGCATGTCGGCTTCCGAACTGATCATCCCCTTGGATACGCATGTATGTCGTGTCGCTTACCGGTTGGGGCTGACGGACAAGCCGACTTTCTCATTGAACAATGCCCGCAAGATTACGCGGGCGTTGGCTGAGATTTTTCCGGGAGATCCCTGTCTGGGAGATTTCGCCTTGTTTGGATACGGAGTGGCGCATCCGGATTTCTAGAATCTCATTGAGGCATAGACACCGCAATGGCCGTTGCCTGCGATGGGACTGAGGGTCAGTTCATGCTTTCTTGCAAACGGGCGCGTGAAGATGTATGAGCTTCCTACGCCGATAACCGCTCCGGCGGCCACATCCCACCAGTCATGTTTTTTCCCGTATACACGGCTCCAGCCCACATAGGTGGACACGATATATGCCGGAATCCCCCATTTCCATCCGTAACGCCGCTGGATGAATCCGGCGGCTGTAAAGGAGACAGAGGTGTGCATGGAGGGAAATGAGTGCATGTCGCTGCGGTCGGGACGCTCTTTTTTCACCGCATATTTCAGGATGTATGTCGCTCCCAATGTCGTGATTCCCGCAAGGGCGCCTTGCTTCAGTCCTTGCCAGTCCCTGTTGACCAGGATTGCGGTCAATCCTGCTACGGGAAGGAGCACGGCTCCGACATCTCCGGAAGTACGTACAGCCTTACGGCTTCCTGTCACTTCAATCTCTTGCGCGTTTATGGATACCGCAAGGCAAAGGGTAATGAGGAAAAATAACAATCGCTTCATTCTTGTCAGAACAATTTTGGTATGAAAATGATAAGTCCTACACAGGCGGCGGCAATAGCCAGAATCAGTACGGCTCCGGCTGCAAGGTCTTTTGTACGCTTGATGGCTTCATGATAGTCGGGTGAGACGAAATCGGCAAGAGCCTCGATGGACGAGTTGATCGCCTCGGCTGCCAGCACTATTCCGATGGTCAGTGCGATCACAATCCATTCCATGCCTGATAAGCCGACAATGCCTCCTGTGATGAGCACGCATACGGTGATGAAACAATGTATCCATGCGTTGTGTTCACGTGTGACCAGCAGGCGGATGCCGTTGAAGGCAAATCTGAAGCTTCTCAGCCGTTTCCTGAGTGTAAAGCCGTCGTTCTTCATGGCCTAGAGGTTGATGGTCACTTCAACGGGACAATGGTCGGAGCCGAAGATTTCCGTGTGGATTTTCGCGCCGGCCAGTTTTCCGGCAAGACGGGCGGAAGCGAGAAAATAGTCGATGCGCCAGCCTGCGTTTTTTTCTCTTGCCTTGAAACGGTATGACCACCATGAGTAGATGCCTGTCTGGTCGGGATAGAAATGTCGGAATGTGTCAATGAATCCGGAGTCCAGAAGGGTCTGGAACTTTTCACGTTCCTGATCGGTGAATCCGGCGTTCATGCGGTTCGTTTTCGGATTCTTCAGGTCGATTTCCTTATGTGCCACATTCAAGTCGCCGCATACCAGTACCGGCTTTCTGTCGTCAAGTCCTTTCAGATAGGTTTTGAACTCGTCTTCCCATGTCATGCGGTAGTCCAGACGTTTCAGTCCGTCCTGCGAATTGGGAGTATACACCGTGACAAGAAAGAAGTTTTCCATTTCCATCGTGATTACCCGTCCTTCGTGGTCGTGCTCGTCAATTCCCAGGCCGTATGTCACGTTCAATGGCTGGTGACGCGTGAATATGGCGGTGCCTGAATATCCTTTCTTGTCGGCATAGTTCCAGTAGGACGTATAACCGTCGAATGCCAGGTCAAGTTGCCCTGCCTGCATCTTGGTTTCCTGCAGGCAGAAGAAATCCGCGTCGAGTTGTTTGAATGTGTCTCTGAAGCCTTTGTCGCAGCATGCGCGCAGACCGTTCACATTCCATGAAATCAGTTTGATCATGATGGTTTTGTTTTATGGATTTGATAGATAAAGTCTTTATTTCCTGATATCGAACAAGTATGTCAGCCGTCCCCCGATATAAGAATGTCCCGAGCGTCCGAAATAGTTTTTTTTCGAGTTGTTGTAAAAGTCACTCAATCCGTAGTAGTATCGTGCCTCAAGGATGAAGTTGCCGATTCCGGTGCGGAATTCCAGTCCTCCTCCGCCGATGATGCCATAATCGAATTTCCTGTCAGCGTATTTTCCGTATTGCTCCATTGTGCCTTGCGGACGGTTTTCCGGATGCCACGGATCGCTTTTGTGTTCTTTCTCGCTTATTAGGAAGCCGATCTGGGGGCCCAGGTTGAGGACGAAACGGACACCGTGTCCCTGGTCTTTTCCGAAAGCCAGATGCGCCAGAAGCGGGACCTCTACATAATTCATCGTGCGGTGGTATGTGTCGCCCGATCCGTCCTCGATGACCTCTTTCCATCCGCGCTGGGAGAAATTCGCCTCAATCTGTATTCCGCAGATCATCTTGAAATACTTTTCCGATATGTAGCGTGCGGTCACACCGAATTCCGGTCCCACCAGCTTCCCCTGTTTGATGCTGGGCTGGAAGCTGACCGTACTCAGATTGACACCTCCGTTTATGCCGACGGCAAAGTTCCGGCGCTGGTCCTGCAGCTGGGCATTCACAGATACAGGCAACAGTCCGCATGTGATTATGGCAATAAATATGGTGAGACTCCGTTTCATTCCTCTCGTCATTCAAAGTCAAGTTTTATCAGTTCGAAATCTTTGGTGAGGTGTACGAAAAACACTTTCCTGTTGATGAACCCTCCCCAGTTGCTTACACGCTCAAATTTAAAGCCGGTCTGTATGGGAGTCACTTTCACCTTCTCAAGATTTTCCTCCAGCCTGCTTCCTTCCTGCGCAAGGCCTTTCAAGAAGAAGTAGCCGGTGTCGAATCCCAGCATGCCGAATTTCGGATAACTGTTGGCCATGTCCTTGCTATACCATCTGCGGTATTTGTGAGTGAATTGCACCGCCTCATGAAACAGGTTGTTGGTATAGAATGAGGAATAGAAATAGGTGTCGAGGTCATAGAACGACGCCAGATACTCTTGGGTATAGGTCTGCCACTCCGGATAGCCGAACAGGTGCATGTCGAAATCCGGATGTTCACGGCGTACAAGGGTCAGATGGGGCAGGAGTTTGGTCAGCGCGGAGCCTCGTCCTGAGGTCGGAATGAATATGTTCGCGCGCGTAGTGTCCATACATGCGATCACCTTGTCTGCCTCGATGGTGCTCCCGAGCTGTATCTGCTTGAATGTGACATGATTGTCACGTAATTCATTTTTCAGGCCTGTGATGAAGTCCGCTTTTTCCTTGTCTCCGTTGGCAGGGTCAAGGAATACCACATTGTACGTGCTGAACTTGCGCAGGAAGTGCTCGTATACTTCCGGATACAGGTATGATTGCGGCGTGTTTATCTGGTAGATTTCTGGTGTGTTGAACACTTGTCCTACTTTCGGCTCGAACGGAATGACCAGACGGATGTTGTTGTCTCTTGCGAAACCGGAGGCCAGTGGGATATTGGCCGGAGTGGCCGGGCCGAAGATGATGTCCATCCTTTTCATTTCCGGTCTCTTCAGAAGGCCGCTCATGACGGATTTGCTGCCTTGTGTGTCGTATGCGTAGAGGTCAAGCGAGATGCCTTGGCGTTTCAGACTGTCCGCAGCCAGAAGGAAGCCTTCATAATATTCCACCATGCGCGGGTTTTCCTTCATGCTTCCGTGCTCACTGATGGTGAAAGGAAGCATGACGGCCGCCCTGATGACATTCAGCTTCTGGCCCGCCGGCTTGCTTTGGCTGAAGAGCTCTTCATTGGTGGGCGCAGGTTGTGCGGCCGTATTTTGTGTGGCGGTCTTTTCCTGTTGTGAGTAAGGGATGAAGATGAACGTGCCTCTTTTCAGTTTCCCGTTTTTCAGTTCCGGATTGAGCGCGATCAGGTCATCCTGGGTGATGCCGTACTGCTGGCAGATGCTGAAGATGGTTTCCCTACGCTCCACCTTGTGCATTTCCTTCCATTCGTGCTGTTCCACTGCAGACGTGGCGGGAACGGGCTCGGTCTCGGCCTGGGGTGCGGCATCGGCCTGCCGGGGAGGAATGCATACCACTTGCCCTATCCGGAAATTGCTTGCGCTCAGTCCCGGATTGGCGTCACAGATTGCCTGTGCGCTTATATTGTATTTCACGGTAAGCTGGTAAAGGGTCTCGCCGGCCTGGATGGTATGGAAAGTCGTGTCCTCCTGTTCAGGCCTGTTGCTTTTCTGAGGAATCCTTAAGGTCTGTCCGATGCGTATCTGCTTGTCGCTTCCGGGATTCATCCGCACGATATCCTCTATGCTGACATGATAGGTGTTGGCTATTGAATAAAGGCTTTGTCCTTTAGTAACCGTATGCAGGAAGCAGTTGCTTTCCGATTGCGCTTTCAAGGTGCTGTTGACGCTTCCGGCCGCCAGCATGAGCGAGAGGCATAGTATATGTATAGGCTTCATCTTCTGTCATAATGGTTTGTCATCGGGCAAAAGTACAAAAAAACTTTTTTATCTGAACAAGAAAACCTAAATATCTCTATCTTTGCACGGATATCATAGATTGGAATGAGGATATGGCAGAAGAAACGGAAATGATAGACGTGCAGGGGGCACGCGTGCATAATCTGAAGAATATTGATGTGAGTATTCCCCGTAACAGTCTGGCCGTGATTACGGGACTGAGTGGGAGCGGCAAGTCGTCGCTGGCTTTCGATACGATATTCGCCGAAGGGCAACGGCGCTACATCGAGACGTTCTCGGCCTATGCGCGCAACTTCCTTGGTGGAATGGAACGTCCTGACGTGGACAAGATTACGGGACTGAGCCCGGTAATCTCGATTGATCAGAAAACCACGAACAAGAATCCCCGTTCTACGGTAGGTACCACTACTGAGATCTATGATTATCTGCGTCTGTTGTTTGCCCGGGCCGGAACGGCTTATTCTTACCTGTCGGGCGAGAAAATGGTGAAGTATACAGAGGAGCAGATTCTTGATCTGATCCACCGTGACTATAAGGGGAGGAAGATTTTCATACTGGCCCCTATGGTCCGTTCGCGGAAGGGACATTACAAGGAGTTGTTTGAACAGATACGCAAGAAGGGCTATCTTTATGTCCGCGTGGACGGAGAGGTGAGGGAGATCGTGCATGGCATGAGGCTGGACCGTTACAAGAACCATGATGTGGAGGTGGTGGTTGACAAGATGGTGGTGAATGGTGAGGATGAGTCCCGCCTGAAGCAGAGTGTGTCGATCGCCATGCAGCAGGGTGACGGTCTGCTGATGATTCTTGATGCGCAGACAGAAAGTGTGAGGCATTACAGCAAGCGGCTCATGTGTCCGGTGACCGGCCTGTCATACAGAGAGCCTGCCCCGCACAATTTCTCTTTCAACTCTCCTCAGGGTGCTTGTCCGCGGTGCAAGGGCTTGGGATATGTGAACCTGATAGATGTGGACAAGGTGATTCCTGACCGTTCGTTGTCTGTCTATGAGGGGGCGGTCGCTCCTTTGGGAAAATACAAGAACACGATGATATTCTGGCAGATTGAGGCCTTGCTGGAACGTTATGAGGCCACGTTGAAGACTCCGGTATGCGAGCTTCAGGAAGATGTCATCAACGAGATACTTTATGGATGTGACGAGCGTCTGAGAATCAAGAGCTCGCTCGTCCATACCACATCTGATTATTTTGTGGCGTACGAGGGTGTCGTGAAATACATTCAGATGATGCAGGACAAGGATGCGTCGGCCACGGCCCAGAAATGGGCCGATCAGTTTGCCAAGACTGCCGTGTGCCCGGAATGTCATGGCGCGCGGCTGAACAGAGAGGCGCTTCAGTTCCGCATTCATGACAAGAATATTCATGAGCTGGCCTCGATGGATGTCAGTGACCTGTATGAATGGGCATGCCATGTGGAGGAGTTCCTTGAAAACAAACAGCGTGCCATCGCTTCGGAAATCCTGAAGGAAATCCGTACCAGGTTGAGGTTCCTGTTGGATGTGGGACTTGACTATCTTTCCTTGAACCGTTCTTCGGTCAGCCTTTCAGGAGGTGAGAGCCAGCGTATAAGACTGGCTACCCAGATCGGGTCGCAGCTGGTGAACGTGCTGTATATCTTGGACGAGCCGAGCATCGGCCTGCACCAGCGTGACAATGTACGTCTCATCAACTCATTGAAGGAATTGCGTGACCTGGGCAATACGGTCATTGTGGTGGAACATGATAAGGATATGATGCTTGCGGCCGATTATGTGGTGGATATGGGGCCGAAGGCGGGCCGTTTGGGCGGTGAGGTCGTGTTTGCCGGCACTCCGAAAGAAATGCTGGAGAAGGATACGTTGACATCACGTTACCTGAGCGGGCGAATGAGGATAGAGCTGCCTGCTGAAAGACGGAAGGGAAACGGAAAGTCCATCTGGCTGAGAGGGGCCACCGGCAATAACCTGAAAGGGATGGATGTGGAGTTTCCGCTCGGGAAGCTGGTTTGTGTGACCGGTGTGTCGGGCAGCGGCAAGTCCACATTGGTCAATGATACGTTGCAGCCCCTCCTGTCGCAACATTTTTATCGCTCGTTGCAGGATCCGCTGCCTTACAAGTCTGTCGAGGGCCTGGAATTCGTGGATAAGGTGGTCAATGTCGACCAGTCTCCTTTGGGGCGTACGCCCCGTTCCAATCCGGCCACATATACAGGAGTGTTCTCGGATATCCGCAATTTGTTTGTCGGCCTCCCCGAGGCGAAGATCCGGGGATATAAGGCCGGGCGTTTCTCGTTCAATGTGGCGGGAGGACGTTGTGAGGCATGTGGCGGAAACGGTTACAAGACCATTGAGATGAATTTCCTGCCCGATGTGCTGGTGCCTTGTGAGGTCTGCCATGGCAAGCGTTATAACCGTGAGACACTGGAGGTGCGCTATAAGGGGAAGTCGATAGCCGATGTGCTTGACATGACCATCAACCGTGCGGTGGAGTTTTTCGAGAATGTCCCCCAGATTCTGGGCAAGATCAAGGTGCTTCAGGAAGTGGGGCTGGGATATATCAAGCTCGGACAGCCGTCAACCACCTTGTCGGGTGGGGAAAGCCAGCGGGTGAAGCTCGCCACGGAACTTTCCAAGCGTGATACAGGAAAGACGGTGTATATCCTTGACGAGCCTACCACGGGACTGCATTTCGAGGATATACGGGTGCTGATGAATGTGCTCGACCGACTGGTGGACAAAGGGAACACGGTAATTGTTATCGAGCATAATCTGGATGTCATCAAGATGGCTGACTATATCATCGATATGGGACCGGAAGGAGGAAAGGGGGGAGGAAGCCTGCTGGTCTGCGGCACTCCTGAGGAAGTGGCGGATTCCGGAATAGGATATACTTCAAGATTCTTGAAGGAAGAGCTGGAATGGTCAAGAAAACAAATAAGATAATGTCGAAAGAGAAAATTGCGAAAACAAACGCGGCCCGTCTGTTGGATAAGGACAAGATCAGATATGAGCTGGTTCCTTATGAGGTGGACGAGAACGATTTGAGTTGTGTACATGTGGCCGCCACATTGGGAGAGAATATTGAGCAGGTGTTCAAGACACTGGTGCTGCATGGTGACAAGTCCGGATATTTTGTGTGTGTCGTGCCGGGAGAGCATGAGATTGACCTGAAAATGGCGGCAAGAATTTCCGGCAACAAGAAATGTGACTTGATACCGGTAAAGGAACTTCTTCCTCTTACCGGATATATCCGTGGCGGGTGCTCGCCGATAGGGATGAAGAAGCATTTCCCTACTTACATCCATCATACCTGCAATGACTTTCCCTATATTTTTGTGAGTGCGGGAGTGCGTGGGCTACAGGTGAGGCTGGCTCCGGCCGATTTGATCAAGGTCTGCCGGGCGGAGGTCTGTACATTGTTTGAATGAAACTTTTAAGTGAAGGATTATGAAATACGGAAAATGGATTGGCGGCATCATGGGATTCATGGCCATGGGGCCGCTGGGAGCGTTGGCCGGCTTTGCCATCGGCTCTTTGTTTGACAAGGCGTCCGACGCTCAGTCGGTACAGGATGGCGGGTATTCTCCTGAGGATGTGTATATGGGGCAGCGGAACAGTTTCCTGTTCTCCATGCTGGTCATGTCCTCCTATATTATCCGGGCCGATGGGCGTATCATGCATAGTGAGATGGAATACGTGCGTCAGTTCCTTCGTGCCAATTTCGGGGAGTCGGCCGTGGAAGAGGGTCAGCGTATTCTGTTGAATCTTTTCGAACAGCGCAAGCAGATGGAGCGTACCGATCCGATGGCTTTCAGAAACACCATCCGTGACTGTGGGGCTCAGATCGCGATGAACCTTACTTATGAGCAACGTCTCCAGTTGCTTGATTTCCTGGTCAGGATCGCCCAGTCTGACGGAAATGTCTGTGCCCAGGAGGTCGATGCCTTGAGAGAGGTGGCTTCCTATATGCAGCTCAACATGCAGGATGTGGACTCGTTGCTCAATATGGGCGGAGATTCGTTGGATGAGGCTTATAAGGTGCTTGAGGTGTCTTCGTCCGCTACGGACGAGGAGGTGCGCGCCGCTTACCGCAAGTTGGTGCTCAAACACCATCCTGACAAGGTGGCCGCATTGGGAGAGGACATCCGCAAGGCGGCCGAGGAGAAAATGCAGGCTATCAACGAGGCCAAGGAGAGAATCTTCAAGGCAAGGAACATGAAATAAAAGTTTACACAAATGGAAAATAAAATCGCTAAGATCAACAAGGTGGAGGTCCGCAACCTTCAGATGGACGACTATGCTCAGCTGGCCCAGTCGTTCACCCGTGTATATGCGGACAAGGACGTGTTTTGGACACGCGAGCAGATCCGGAAACTGATAACCATTTTTCCGGAAGGGCAGATCGTGACGGTAGTCGACGGGAAGATTGTGGGATGCGCGCTTTCCATCATCGTGGACTATGACATGGTGAAGGGCGACCATACATACGCGAAAGTGACCGGCAACGAGACATTCAGCACGCACAATCCGAAGGGCAATATCCTGTATGGCATCGAGGTGTTCATCCATCCCGAATACCGTGGGCTGCGTCTCGCGCGCCGTATGTACGAATATCGGAAGGAACTTTGCGAGACACTGAATCTTAAGGCTATCATGTTCGGCGGACGTATCCCGAACTATTACAAGTATGCCGACAAGATGCGCCCGAAGGAATACATCGAGAAAGTCCGTTCGCGTGAGATCTATGATCCGGTGCTGACTTTCCAGCTCTCCAATGACTTTCATGTGCGCCGTGTGATGCGCAATTACCTCCCCAACGATGAGGAGTCGAAGCATTGCGCCACCTTGCTGCAGTGGGACAACATCTATTACCAGCCGCCTACAGACTCTTATGTCGACAGGAAGACCACCGTGCGTGTGGGGTTGGTGCAGTGGCAGATGCGCTCATACCAGACGCTTGATGACGTGTTCGAGCAGGTGGAGTTCTTCATCGACGCAGTGTCGGGCTACAAGAGCGATTTCGTGCTTTTCCCCGAATATTTCAATGCTCCGCTGATGGCGAAGTTCAACAATTTGGGAGAGGCCCAGTCCATCCGCGGACTGGCCCAGTACACCGAGGAAGTCCGCGACCGTTTCATTGCTTTGGCCATCAAGCACAACATCAATATCATTACCGGAAGCATGCCCTATGTGAAGGAGGACAACAGCCTTTATAATGTGGGTTTCCTCTGCCGTCGTGACGGTAGCTATGAGATGTATGAGAAGATTCATGTCACTCCCGACGAGGTGAAAAGCTGGGGATTGAGCGGCGGAAAACGCGTGCAGACCTTTGACACGGATTGTGCGAAGATCGGTGTGCTGATTTGCTATGATGTGGAGTTCCCGGAGCTTTCCCGTCTGATGGCGGATCAGGGTATGCAGATTTTGTTCGTCCCATTCCTTACCGACACGCAGAACGGATATTCCCGTGTACGGGTATGTGCGCAGGCCCGTGCCATTGAGAATGAATGCTTTGTAGTGATAGCCGGCAGTGTGGGAAACCTGCCTCGTGTGCACAACATGGACATCCAGTACGCCCAGTCGGGTGTGTTCACTCCGTGTGACTTTGCGTTTCCGACTGACGGAAAGCGTGCGGAGGCTACTCCCAATACGGAAATGATCCTGGTGTCGGATGTCGACCTGGACCTGCTGAATGAGCTGCACACATACGGAAGCGTGCGCAACCTGCGTGACCGTCGGAATGATCTGTATGAGCTGAGGATGAAGAGAGCCGCTACGGAAGACTGATTTGTGGCGGCCTTACATGAGGATGTGCCGGAACATGCCGGGACATTGGAATGAGTTCTATGAGACAATTTGCCTGTCAGAAGTGATGACGTTTATTCTGGAGGCCCGGAAGAAAGAACGTAACATGTATGGATCTTGGGAAAAAGCGTTTACTTTGTATACCGTTTTTCTAGTTCTTCTACTATACGTCCTGCGTTGTCACAACTGAACAGGTATTTTTTCCCTTTTTTTGTCCGGATGAAAAAGGCTTGGGAATAGTCTCCTACAAACGAAGTGTAGTAGCCGATGTCACGGTTGTAGTACCGCCCTATGTAGCCGCAGATTCCTCCGATGCCGAACACTCGGATGTTGCCTGTGTCGCGAGGGTCGTACATCCGTATCTCTTCGATTTCGTTGCGGAGTATGGTCAGTTTTCCCGCACCTTTTATCAGCGTGAGGCGGGTGTCGTCCAGAATGACTTCTTTAGGTGCGTAGAAAAGGACGGCGTTCAGCATCATGAATACAAGGATAACGACAGTTCCGTAAAGCACTTGCATGACGGTGTGGGTGGTATGCATGAAGTCGCGGATGGGGATCAGTAGTCCGAAGATGATGATGACAGGAATTACTGTCCATGTGATAAGTTTGACACTTTGGCTCGATGAGACTTTTTCTTTAATCATATAAAACAGTTTGTGTGGAAACTCCGGCAAGATACTCAAAATATTCCGGTTGTGCAAGACAAGGAGGAATGATGTTGGAGTAGCGTTCAGTAATAGAGGTAACATCTTCTGTAAATTGTTTACATAAAGATTGAGATAAACGTTGTAATTTTGTCACGTGGAAAGTTCGGAACCGTTACTGGTGATGGATTATTAATTGTTAATCGAACATAGTTATGCAGCTTATTAAAGACAAAGAATTTGGCGGCGAGCGTCCGTTGTTCGCCTCACACGACCTTCATTTGGACAATGTGACCATCCTTGCCGGCGAATCGGCTGTCAAGGAGTGCAGTAATATCGTGGCTACTGATTGCCGTTTCGAGGGAAACTATCCTTTCTGGCATGTACATGGTTTTACTATTGATAATTGTTATTTTGCGGTGGGCGGGCGCTCGGCTCTTTGGTATTCTGATCATCTGGTCATGAAGGATACCGTAATCGACGCGCCCAAGATGTTCCGTGAGATGAACGACATCGACATTGAGAATGTGGTGATGAATGATGCCGATGAAGTGTTCTGGCGTTGCAACCGCATACGAGTGAAGAACCTGAAACTTCATGACGGTACTTATCCGTTTATGTTCAGTAGCGACATATATGTAGACGGACTGGAAAGCGACAGCAAGTATGTGTTCCAATATGTGAGGAATGTGGAGATTCATAATGCCAGGATCACTACGAAGGACGCGTTCTGGGAAGTGGAGAACGTGACAATCTATGATTCTGAGCTTCATGGGGAATATCTGGGTTGGCATTCAAGGAATCTCCGTCTGGTGAACTGCCATATCTCCGGTGAGCAGCCGTTGTGTTACGCGCATGACCTGGTTCTGGAGAATTGCACGTTTGACCCTGCCTGCGACCGCGCTTTTGAGTATTCCACTCTGAATGCGGATATCCGTGGAGCTATCACGAACATCAAGAATCCTACATCGGGGCGTATTGTGGCCGATTCGGTCGGTTCGGTTACCGTTGACGGAAACATAAAGGCTCCGGCCGATTGTGTGATCGAGACAAGAAAGCAGTAATCGTCTTTTATCGTAAAGGCACCGGGATACAGAAGTCACAGGCGTTTTTCATTGCCGGATATTCTTCTGTGGCCCGGGCCTTTTTGTTTTTTAGTTAAGTCTATGAGCAGTCTTTTTCCTGATTTATTCGATGGAACCGATGGAAATGAGGGACGTGTGCCGGAAAGGCAGGAGGTGGAATGTGATCTTTCCGGTTTGTTCGGGCGGCTTTCCCGTTCGGATTTCAGAAGCCGTTTCCGCCTGAAGCCTGTCGATTTTGAGTATATTGACAAGAAGGGGATGGATACTATACGTCGGCATGCGGAAGATTTTGTCCGCAAACGCCTGGCACCTGCTTCCATCCCTAACGACGGGAAACAGACCCCGATGCGTGGTCATCCCGTATTCATCGCCCAGCATGCCACAGGGTGTTGCTGCCGGCGGTGTCTTGCCAAATGGCATCATATTCCGGCCGGGCACGAGTTGACTTCCGAAGACCAGCGGTATGTGGTGGCGGTACTGATGGAGTGGATCCGCAGACAATTGGGCGTAAGGGGATGACCCTGAAAAGAATATGTCTTTGTGTCCCCGTGTTTTTGATTCTTCAGATTTTTCATATAAATTTGCAGCCTAAATTATGGGAGGTATTCCCGGGAGATTTTGACAACGGATAAAATCAACGATATGAGCAAGAAATTTACTGAATATTCCCAACTCAACCTTTCCGAGGTGAACAAGGAAATGCTGAAAAAATGGGATGAAAACGATGTGTTCTCCAAGAGTATGACGGAACGTGAAGGGTGTCCTTCGTTTGTGTTTTATGAAGGTCCTCCCTCGGCAAACGGTATGCCGGGCATCCACCACGTGATGGCGCGTACCATCAAGGATACTTTCTGTCGCTACAAGACCATGAAAGGATATCAGGTGAAGCGTAAGGCCGGATGGGACACGCACGGACTTCCCGTGGAGCTGGGTGTGGAAAAGGCTCTCGGCATTACGAAGGAGGACATCGGAAAGACGATTTCTGTGGCTGATTATAACAAGCATTGCCGTACGGACGTGATGAAGTTCACGAAGGAATGGACTGACCTGACTCACAAGATGGGATATTGGGTGGACCTCGACAATCCGTACATTACTTACGACAACCGTTATATCGAATCGCTCTGGTGGCTTCTGCAGCAGCTCCACAAGAAGGGATTGCTGTATAAGGGATATACCATACAGCCTTATTCGCCTGCGGCAGGGACGGGGCTCAGTTCGCACGAGCTGAATCAGCCGGGATGTTACCGAGATGTGAAAGACCTTACCGTGGTGGCCCAGTTCAGGATGAAGAATCCGAAACCGGAAATGGCGGAGTGGGGCACTCCTTATTTCCTGGCATGGACCACAACTCCGTGGACATTGCCTTCGAATACGGCATTGTGCGTAGGCCCGAAGATCGATTATGTGGCCGTGCAGACTTACAATGCCTATACGGGTGAGAAAATGACGGTGGTGTTGGCCAAAGACCTGCTTTACACGCATTTCAACAAGAAGGCTGAAGGCATCGCGCTGGAGGACTACAAGCCGGGCGACAAGCTGGTTCCGTTCAAGGTGGTCGGCGAATACAAGGGCCCGGAACTAGTGGGTATGGAATACGAGCAGCTCCTTCCGTGGGTGAAGCCGGTGGAACTGGATGCGGACGGAAAATGGCGTGACGCTTCTGCAAAGGCGTTCCGGGTGATTCCGGGAGATTATGTGACTACGGAGGATGGTACGGGTATCGTACACATCGCCCCGACTTTCGGTGCGGACGACGCGTTCGTGGCAAAGGCGGCGGGAATCCCTTCGCTGTTCATGATCAACAAGAAGGGAGAGACACGTCCGATGGTTGACCTGACCGGCAAGTTCTACCTGCTTGACGAGTTGGACGAAACATTCGTGAAGGAATGTGTGGATGTGGACAAATATACGGAATATCAGGGACGGTGGGTGAAGAACGCATACGACCCGCAATTCACCGTGGACGGCAAGTATGACGAGAAGGCGGCACAGGCGGCCGAGTCACTCGACGTATATATCTGCATGAAAATGAAGCAGGCCAACCAGGCGTTCAAGACGGAGAAGCATGTGCACAATTATCCGCACTGCTGGCGCACGGACAAGCCGGTGCTCTATTATCCGCTTGACAGTTGGTTCATCCGTTCCACGGCCTGCAAGGACCGCATGATCGAGTTGAACAAAACCATTAACTGGAAGCCGGAGTCTACCGGAACAGGACGTTTCGGAAAATGGCTTGAGAACCTGAACGACTGGAACCTTAGCCGCTCGCGCTATTGGGGAACTCCGCTTCCCATCTGGCGGAGTGAGGACGGAGAGGAAATCTGTATCGGTTCGGTGGAAGAACTGTATAATGAGATAGAGAAGTCTGTGGCCGCCGGCCTCATGACGGAGAATCCTTACAAGAGTCTGGGTTTCGTGCCGGGTGAGTACACCAAGGAGAATTACGACAAGATAGACTTGCACCGTCCGTATGTGGACAACATCGTGCTGGTGTCTCCTACCGGGAAACCGATGAAGCGCGAGGCTGACCTGATTGACGTGTGGTTTGATTCTGGTTCCATGCCGTACGCACAGCTCCATTATCCGTTTGAGAACAAGGAACTCGTCGATTCGCGCAGTTATTATCCGGCCGACTTCATTGCGGAAGGAGTGGACCAGACCCGCGGATGGTTCTTCACGCTTCATGCCATCGCCACGATGGTGTTCGACAGTGTGGCATACAAGAATGTGATTTCCAACGGACTGGTGCTCGACAAGAACGGCAACAAAATGTCGAAGCGTCTGGGAAATGCCGTCGACCCGTTCAGCACCATCGAGAAATTCGGTTCCGACCCGCTCCGCTGGTATATGATCACCAACTCCGCTCCATGGGACAACCTGAAGTTCGATGCGGACGGAGTGGACGAGGTGCGCCGCAAGTTCTTCGGCACGCTGTATAACACGTATTCGTTCTTCGCGCTCTATGCCAACGTGGACGGATTCACATATGCGGAGAAGGATGTGCCGATGGAGGAACGTCCGGAAATCGACCGTTGGATTCTTTCTCTTTTGAACTCGCTCATCAAGCAGGTGGACGAATGCCTGAACGATTACGAGCCGACCAGGGCAGGACGCCTGATCACGGATTTCGTGAACGACAATCTGAGCAACTGGTACGTGCGCCTGAACCGCAAGCGTTTCTGGGGAAGCGCCATGTCGGTTGACAAGCTTTCCGCTTACCAGACATTGTACACCTGTCTTGAGACCGTGGCCAGACTGATGGCTCCTATTGCTCCGTTCTATGCCGACCGTCTGTATATGGACCTGATCGGGGTGACGGGACGCGACAATGTGGTGTCCGTGCATCTGGCCAAGTTCCCTGTGGCCGATGAGGCCTTGATTGACCAGGAGCTGGAGTCACGTATGCGGATGGCCCAGGATGTCACTTCGATGGTACTGGCTTTGCGCCGCAAGGTGAACATCAAGGTGCGCCAGCCGCTGGAGTGTATCATGGTTCCGGTGGTCGACGAGGAGCAGAAACGTCACATCGAGGCTGTGAAGGGTCTGATTCTGAACGAGGTGAACGTGAAGGAACTGAAGTTCGTGGACGGAGCCGCCGGCGTGCTGGTGAAGAGAGTGAAATGCGACTTCAAGAAACTCGGCCCGAAGTTCGGCAAACGAATGAAGGCGGTGGCCGCGGCTGTGGGAGAGATGTCGCAAGAAGCGATCGCGGAACTGGAGCGCAATGGAAGCTATACGTTCAATCTGGACGGAACGCCTGCCGTGGTGGAGACCGCCGATGTGGAGATCTATAGCGAGGACATACCGGGCTGGCTGGTTGCCAACGAAGGAAAGCTTACGGTGGCTTTGGAAGTGACCGTCACAGAGGCCTTGCGCCGTGAAGGTATCGCCCGCGAGCTGGTGAACCGCATCCAGAATATCCGCAAGAACAGCGGCTTCGAGATCACGGACAAGATCCATATAGTCCTGTCTAAAAATTCCGTGACGGATGATGCGGTAAATGAATATAATACTTATATTTGCAATCAGGTTCTGGCTGATTCTCTTGTACTGGCGGACGAGGTTCCGGAAGGTTCGGAGCTTGAGATCGACGACTGTACGTTGCGTATAAAAGTGACCAGACTGTAATATGATTATGAACCCATTCTTCCGGCATGTCCGGAAGAATACTTTTATTAATTTTAAAACTTAGACACTATGGCTGAAAAGACGAGGTATTCTGACGCTGAACTCGAGGAGTTCCGTGCCATTATCATGGAGAAACTTCAGCTCGCGGAACGCGACTATGAGAAACTGAAAAGCAGTATCATGAACACTGACGGAAACGACACTGATGATACGTCCCCCACTTATAAGGTGCTTGAAGAAGGGGCAAATACCTTATCGAAGGAAGAGACGACCCGTCTGGCTGCCCGTCAGCTCAAGTTTATCCAGAATCTGCAGGCGGCGCTTGTGCGTATTGAGAACAAGACGTACGGTATATGCCGGGAAACAGGCAAGCTGATTCCTGCCGAACGTTTGCGGGCTGTCCCTCACGCCACGTTGAGCATAGAGGCCAAGCAGCAGCACAACAAGAAGTGACGGTTGGATTTAGAACGGAGAAGCTGAGAATTGATTATGGCGAATGGAACGTTGCGGATGAGATGAAGGGATCTGAGCGGTTCCCATTATCAATTCTCTTTTGTTTTGTAGGATTGATAGAAATAGAATAAAGATGAGATTCTTGACTCAAGGACGATTGGCCGCTCTTATCGTGGCGGCGGTATTGGTGATTGACCAGGTGATTAAAATAGCGGTGAAGACCGGCATGTATCTGCATGAGCATATCCGGGTGACCGACTGGTTCTATATTTATTTCACAGAGAATAACGGGATGGCGTTCGGACTTGAGATTTTCGCGAAAATTTTCCTGACTCTTTTCCGCATTGTAGCGGTTATTCTGATCACATGGTATCTGGTGCGTATTGTAAGGCAGCCTGATAAGGTGAAGAACGGATATGTCGTCTGTCTGTCCTTGATTCTTGCCGGTGCGGTGGGGAACATTATCGACTGTGTGTTCTACGGGGAGGTGTTCACTGCGAGCACGCATACTCAGATTGCCTCGTGGGTCCCTGTGGGCCAAGGTTATTCCGACTGGCTGCACGGGAAGGTGGTCGACATGTTCTATTTCCCTATCATTGACACTTATTGGCCGGACTGGATGCCGTTTGTGGGAGGGGAGCATTTCATTTTCTTCAGTCCGATCTTCAATTTTGCAGACGCTTCGATCAGTTGTGGAATCATCGCCCTGCTGCTGTTCTACAGCCGTTATCTGAATACCAGTATGAGAACCTCCAATGAAAAGGAATGAGATGAAGGCGAAGGGGCGGTTTGCGGGTATATGCTGTGTCTGTTTTCTGATGTTGGCCGTGACAGGATGCGGTGACAAGGTTCCGGGTGATGTGATCCAGCCGGCTGTCATGGAGAATCTGCTGTATGATTATCAGATAGCCTCCACACTCGCTTCAGAACTGTCTTATTCTGAAAACTACAAGAAGGATGCTTATTTTGACTATGTGTTCCGTAAGCACCATGTCACTGAGGCGGAGTTTGATTCCTCGATGGTCTGGTATTCCCGTCATGGGGAAGAGCTGTCGGTTATTTATGACAATCTTCAGAAACGGTTTGAGAGGGACAGTGAGCAGATGAAGCGGCTCACTTCGCGTCAGAGTGGGGAGATTTCCGTATCGCTCTCCGGGGATACGGTGGATATCTGGCAGGACCGCACTCTTTATTGGCTCACCGCCTCGCCTTACACGAACAAGGTGACTTTCGATTTGAAGGCCGACACTTCCTTCAAGCCGAAGGACATGCTTGTGCTGGAGGCGGAGATGTCGTTTCTCCCGAAAGGGAAGCGGAGTGGAGAGGCGGTCATGGCGCTGAACGTGACATTCAAGAACGACAGTACGCAAGGGATTACCCGTGTGGTGAACGGTCCTGGCGCGCAACGTCTTGTGCTGCGTCCTGACTCGGCGTTCGAATATAAGGACATCAGCGGCTTTATCTATTATGCTTCCAATGAGGAGAATTCTTCCGGTTATGTGCTGGTGAACGATATCCGTCTGATCCGTACCCATGTATCCGGCCCGTCCTCCGCGGTGCAAGTCGGAGAGGCGGGGAGTGATTCCCTGAAGCGTCCGAGAATCACGAGAGAGCCGGTGAGACGCAATAATTGAAAAGAGGGACATCCATGAGGTATTATGCGGCTCACCGTATCTGGCTCACCGGCCATGAGGAAATGCTTTCCATGTGTAGGGTGGGAGTGGATGCCGACCATCATGTGGTGTCGGTGGAACCTTTTGAGGGAGAGCCGCGCCAGACGGAATGGCTGGGAGGGATCATCATTGTTTCTCCTGTCCTTCCCGAGAGAGAGGCGGATGAGGGGTTCTTCCGATTCTGTGACCGTTTGCGGACCTCTATCGGGTCGTGTACTTCCATGGGGACAATCTATGCCTTTCACGTGTCCCCCTTCAGGGTGCGGGAGATGGAGTTTGCTCCGGAAAGCCGTTTCCGCCGGTTATAGCATCCGGCGACGGAATTCGGCACAGACGATGGCGGTGGCGGTGGCCACATTCAGTGACTCGCTGGTCTCTTCTCCTTGTGGATAGTTGGGGATGAGCAGTCTCCTGTTGACCAGCTTTTCCATTTCCTGACTGATGCCTTTCCCTTCATTTCCCATCACGATGAGTCCGTGAGGGGTAAGTTCCTGTCCGTAAATGTTTTTCCCGTCAAGGAAAGTCCCGTAGACCGGCATGTCGGGCAATGTGCCGATAAGGTCTTTCAAGTCACAATAATGTATTCTGACTCTTGCCAGTGCGCCCATGGTGGCCTGTACGGTCTTGGGATTATAGGCATCGGCGGTTCTTATGGAACAGAACACATGCCGGATGCCGAACCAGTCGGCCGTCCGTAAGATGGTGCCCAGGTTTCCGGGGTCCTGCACGTCGTCCAATGCCAGGCAAAGCGATCCGGCGATGTCTCTGGTGCCGGGATCCGTTTCCGGAATGCGGAACACGGCCAGCACGTCCTGCGGAGTCTTGAGCAGGCTGGCTTTTTTCAGTTCCTCCTCACTGACTTCCACAATCTCGTCCGCTTTTATGTCCGGGTGGGATTCCAGCCATGTGGAGGTGGCCGCCACCAGTCTACATTCGAAGTGTCCCGACAGGTCGCCCACCAGTTTATGGCCTTCCGCCAGAAACGCTTTTTCCTCTTTCCGGTACTTTTTCTGTTCTAAAGAGCGTATATATTTGATCTTGTTCTTGCTGAGCATGGCGATGAACGGATTATAGACTTATTTTTATGGGCAAAGCTAAGAAGATATTTTTAATAAATCCCTATCTTTGCATGTAAATTTGTAAAAATCCCCCATCTGGCTTATGAAAGTCTTTTTACGTCATTGTCTCATTTTGCTGTCGCTTCTGACGGGTCTCGGCGGATGTTCTGTAAGCAAGTTCATCCCGGAGGACCATTACTTGCTGGATGCGGTGAAAATCGAGTCGGACACGAAGGACGTAAAGGCCTCCCAGATGCGCGCTTACCTGCGTCAGACCCCCAATGCGAAATGGTTCAGCCTTGTGAAACTGCCCATGTATATCTATGGAGCCGCGGGGACCGATTCCACGAAATGGATCAACCGTCTGTTGTATAAGATAGGCGACGCCCCCAGAATCTACGATCCGGAGCTGACGGAGGAGGCGCGTGCCCAGATGGAGCAGGCGGTGCGTAACATGGGGTACATGCGTGCGAGTGTGGACACGGTGGAGATACGGAAAGGCAACAAGCTGAAGGTACGCTACCGGATTCATGCCGGAGAACCGTATACGGTGGAGAGCGTCAGCCGCGAGATAGATGATGCGGGCATCAGCGAATGCCTCCGTCCGGATTCTGCTCACACGTTGCTGGAGCCGGGCATGAGGTTCGATGTGAATGTGCTCGACCAGGAACGCCAGCGTATCGTCCAGTATCTGCAGGACCGCGGGTATTACCGTTTCAACAAGGATTTCATCACCTATCAGGCTGACACGCTTCTGGATACGCACAAGGTCGGTCTGACCATGAGGCTGGCTCCGTATCGCCGGAGAAAAGAGGACGCCCCGGGTCCGCACCGGAAATATTATATCCGTAACGTGAACTTCATTTTCGACAATGATGTGGTGGACCTTAGTCCGGAGGGGCTGGAAGGAATGGATTCCATCCGTTCGGGAGGCGTGGATTTCTACTATCGGGACAAGCTTTATCTGCGTCCGCATGTCATCAGCGATTACAACCAGTTGCGTCCAGGCCGTTTTTACCGGGCGAGGAACGTGCAGTCCACCTACAACGCGTTGGCCCGCCTGAACATCCTGAAATATTCCAATATCCGTTTCAATGAGATTCTTCAGCCGGATACGGCCTGTCTGGACGCCTATGTCACCTTGAGCCGCAACAAGAACAAGTCAATCGCCTTTGAGATTGAAGGCACCAACTCGGCGGGCGACCTCGGAGCGGCCGCTTCCGTGTCGTATATGCACCGCAACCTGTTCAAGGGTTCCGAGACCTTTTCCATCAAGCTGCGCGGCGCTTACGAGGCGATAACAGGCCTGGAAGGGTATGCCAACAACAATTACATGGAATACGCGGTGGAGGCCGGACTGAACTTTCCCGAGTTCATGTTCCCGTTCCTTTCATCGGACTTCAAGCGGCGCATACGGGCCACTTCGGAGGTGACGGTGAAGTACAACTGGCAGATCCGTCCCGAGTTCGAGCGTACTGTCGCTTCGGCGGCATGGAGTTACCGGTGGTCGAGACGCCGTGCCACCCATCGTTTCGACCTGTTCGACCTGAACTATATCTACATGCCATACCGTTCGGAGACATTCAACGAGTATCTTGACGAGATGGACAACCGTAACCCGTTGCTTCGTTACAGTTATGAGGACTTGTTTATCGTGCGGATGGGGTACACATACACCTACAACAGTTCGGGGGCGTATTCCCAGAAGACGGCCCGCCGCAACTCCTATTCCATCCGTTTCAATATTGAGGAGTCGGGCAATCTGCTTTATGCCTTCTCTAAGATTGTCAACCGTCATCCTAAGAACGGGGAGGCTTTCCAGATGGGAAACATTGACTTCGCCCAGTATGTGAGGATGGATTTCGATTATGCCAGGAATTTCATGATCGACGACCGCAACTCACTGGTATTCCATGTAGGAGTGGGGGTGGCCGTTCCGTACGGGAACTCCAGGAGCCTTCCGTTCGAGAAACTGTACTTTTCCGGCGGAGCCAACAGTGTGCGCGGATGGAGTGTCCGCTCGTTGGGTCCGGGAGGATACCGGGGAGACGAGAACAGCCTTGACTATGTGAACCATACAGGCGACATCAAGCTTGACCTGAACTTGGAATACCGCACCCACCTGTTCTGGAAGCTGAACGGTGCGGCCTTCATCGACGCGGGCAATGTGTGGACAATCCGTAACCGGGAAATGCAGCCCGAAGGACTGTTCAAGTTCAACAGGTTCTACAAGCAGTTGGCCGTGGCGTACGGTCTTGGCATCCGTTTCGACCTTGATTTCCTGATCATCCGTTTCGACGGAGGTATGAAGGCCGTCAATCCGATGTATACCGGGCGTGACCGTTACCCCATCGTCTCGCCCGATTTCAAGCGTGATTTCGCTTTCCATTTTGCCGTAGGTTATCCGTTTTAATCCAGATGAGAATATGAACAAAGTAAAAGAATTTTATACCAGGGAAGAGGTTGACGCTCTGAAAGAGTGGTATGACAACATGCCGTTGCCCGAGAGCCTGCAGTTGGACAAGGCCGTGTTCATCCCTTCCGTAAGACAGACCGTGGACAGGTTGTTCCGGCAGGCCTATCTTTGTTATGAGAATCCGAAGCTCCTGGGAGGGTTGCGCCTGCTTGAGCGGATAAAGGAAAAGCTCGGGACCCCCGTCGGCTGACTTTGGAGGAGGGAGGCCAAAAAAGCTCATGTTTTTTTCGTATATCAAAAAAAAATGCGAAATTTGCAGGGATGAATTTTCAAATACACCTTATAAATAAGTATAATTATGACAAAAAGTGCATTACAGATTGCAAGAGCCGCTTATCAGCCTAAATTGCCTAAGGCATTGAAGGGGGCTGTTAAGGTTCAGGAAGGAGAGGCTACTCATTCAGTCGCTGATGAGGAAGAGATCAAGAAACTGTTCCCGAACACATACGGCATGCCATTGATCAGATTTGTGGAAGGAGAAAGCAAGGAATACGCTCCGATGAATGTGGGTGTCATTCTGTCCGGCGGCCAGGCTCCTGGCGGTCACAATGTGATTTCCGGCTTGTTCGACGGCGTGAAAAGACTGAATCCGGCCAACAAGCTGTACGGATTCCTGATGGGTCCCGGTGGTCTTGTGGACCACAAATACATTGAGCTGACCGCTGAGATCATCGATGAATACCGCAATACGGGTGGATTTGACATCATCGGTTCCGGACGTACCAAACTGGAAAAGGTTGACCAGTTTGAAAAAGGATATGAAATCCTGAAGGAACTGGGCATCAAGGCACTGGTGATCATCGGTGGTGACGATTCAAACACAAACGCCTGTGTGCTGGCCGAATATTATGCCGCAAAGAACTACGGCATCCAGGTGATCGGTTGCCCGAAGACCATCGACGGTGACTTGAAGAACGAGATGATCGAGACTTCATTCGGATTCGATACAGCCTGCAAGACTTATGCCGAAGTGATCGGAAACATCGAGCGCGACTGCAACTCCGCACGCAAGTACTGGCATTTCATCAAGCTGATGGGACGTTCCGCTTCCCATATCGCACTGGAATGCGCTTTGCAGGTTCAGCCGAACATCTGTCTGATTTCTGAAGAAATCGAGAAAAAGAACATGTCATTGGATGATGTGGTTACTTATATCGCTAATGCCGTGGCTGCCCGTGCCGCCGACGGAAACAATTTCGGTACGGTGCTGATTCCGGAAGGACTGATCGAGTTCATCCCGGCCATGAAGAAGCTGATTGCCGAGCTGAACGACTTCCTGGCCGCTCATGCCGATGAATATGCGGCTGTTGAGGCCAACAAGCAGCGTGAATATATCATCAGTCATCTGACCGCTGACAACGCTGCTGTCTACGCTTCCCTGCCGGAAGGTGTGGCCCGTCAGCTGACTCTCGACCGTGACCCGCACGGAAACGTTCAGGTTTCTCTGATCGAGACAGAAAAGCTGCTGTCTGAAATGGTAGGCAAGAAGCTGGCCGCATGGAAGGCGGAAGGCAAGTATGTGGGCAAGTTCTCCGCACAGCACCACTTCTTCGGTTACGAAGGACGTTGCGCCGCTCCGTCCAACTTCGACGCGGACTACTGCTATGCTCTGGGTTACACCGCTTCTGAACTGATCGCCAACGGAAAGACCGGTTATATGTCATCTGTACGCAACCTGACTGCTCCTGCTGAAGAGTGGATCGCGGGTGGTGTGCCCATCACAATGATGATGAACATGGAACGCCGTCACGGTGAGATGAAGCCGGTTATCCAGAAAGCACTGGTGGAACTTGACAGCGCTCCGTTCAAGGCATTCGCCGCAGCACGCGAGACTTGGGCCAAGGAGACCTGCTACGTATATCCGGGTCCGATCCAGTACTTCGGTCCGACCGAAGTCTGTGACCAGACTACAAAGACCTTGCAGTTGGAACAGGCAAAATAATGGATTGTCCATCCATCTCATGACTTGAATGGGCGTGTCAGAAACACTTCCTTTTGGACTTGGGTCAAAAGCGGGGTTCTGACACGCTCTTTTTTGGACCGGACGCATATATGATCCTCTTTATCTTAAACTGACGTAAACTATGGCTAAGGAACCGCCCGTTATGGTGGTAAATAAATCAGAAAGGACTTCTTCACGCAAGCGCACGGCCGGAAAGACGGCCGCCTCACGGCGGAACTCGTCCGCGGGAAGACGCTCTCGGGGAAAGCGGAAAGGCAAGAGGCGCACAAGCCGTTGGAGTGTCCCGTCATGGGGATATTATGTGCTTATGGGGATAGTGTCCGTGGCTTTTCTTCTGGGTTTCTATTATTTCTTCATCAAGCCTTATTCCTACCGCTGGAAACCGTGTTATGGGATGAAGGCATACGGGGTCTGCCTGCCTTATGGCTACAGTGTGCATGGCTTCGACATCTCGCATCATCAGGGAGAGATAGACTGGGATGAGCTTCAGAAACTTCAGAAATCACCTTTTCCTGTCCGTTTCGTCTTTCTCAAGGCTTCTGAGGGAGGGGACTTCAGTGACACGGCTTTTGTCCGCAATTTCGAGGAGGCGCGCAGGCACGGCTTTATACGCGGCGCCTATCATTTCTATAATCCTAAGACGGATGCCTTGCGTCAGGCCGATTTCTTTATCCGTTCAGTGGACCTGCAGCCGGGCGACCTGCCTCCCGTGCTTGACATTGAGGTGAAAGGGGAGGACGAGGACAAGCTGCGCCGTGACCTTTCCGTCTGGCTCCGCCGCGTCGAGCAGTACTATAAAGTGAAGCCGATCCTTTACACTTCCTATAAGTTCAAGACACGCTATCTGAACGATTCTCTTTTCAATACCTATCCTTACTGGATTGCCCATTATTACGTGGATTCGGTGGAATACAAAGGCCAGTGGCGTTTCTGGCAGCACACGGATGTGGGCAAGCTTCCGGGCATCCGGGAGAATGTGGACCTGAATGTGTTCAACGGTTCTCTGGAAGAGCTCCGGCGGCTTACGATACCTTTTTTAAATGAAGAATGAAGAATAAAGAATGAAGAATCTTTTCCTCATTCTTCATTCCTCATTCTTCACTCTTCATTCTTCACTCACTAAGTCAGTTTCTGAACTTCAGTCCGTCGGCGCTGCGTTCCACCACGATGGGTTTCGTGCGGTCGACTTCCTGAGCCAGCAGTTTCTTCGACAAGTCGTTCAGCAGGTAACGCTGGATGGCACGTTTCACGGGACGTGCGCCGAACTCCGGATCGAATCCGGCGGTGGCCAGGAATTCAACGGCCTCCTCGGTCATCTGTAAGGTGACACCGTTGTCGGCCAGCATCTTCTGTATGCCGTTGATCTGCAGGCGTACAATCTGCTTGATCTGATCCTTGTCCAGCGGCTGGAACATGATGATCTCGTCGATACGGTTCAGGAACTCCGGACGGATGGTCTTTTTCAGCATCTCCATCACTTCCTTCTTGGTCTCCTCTACGATTTGGTCGTGGTTCTGGGCGTTTATCTTCTCGAACTGGCTCTGGATGTACGAGCTTCCCAAGTTGGAGGTCATGATGATGATGGTGTTCTTGAAGTTCACCGTACGGCCCTTGTTGTCGGTCAGACGTCCGTCGTCCAATACCTGCAGCAGGATGTTGAACACGTCCGGATGAGCTTTTTCGATCTCATCGAAGAGCACTACCGAATACGGTTTCCTGCGCACGGCTTCCGTCAGCTGTCCGCCCTCATCGTAGCCTACGTATCCCGGAGGCGCACCGATCAGACGCGATACGGTATGTTTCTCCTGATACTCGCTCATGTCGATACGCGTCATCAGTGTCTCGTCGTCGAACAGGTATTCGGCAAGGGCCTTCGCCAGCTCAGTCTTTCCGACTCCGGTCGTGCCGAGGAAGATGAACGATCCGATGGGTCGTTTCGGGTCCTGAAGTCCGGCACGGCTCCGGCGTACGGCGTCCGCCACGGCCTCGATGGCCTCGTCCTGACCGATGACCCGCTTGTGCAGCTCGTCCTCCAGATGGAGCAGCTTGTCGCGCTCGCTCTGCAGCATCTTGCTCACCGGTATTCCCGTCCAGCGCGATACCACGTCGGCAATGTCCTCGGCGGTGACTTCTTCCTTGATCATGGCGTTGTCGCCCTGCTTTTTCTTCAGGTCCTCCTGAATGCTCTTGATCTCGTTCTCGAGAGCCTGAAGCTTTCCGTAACGGATCTCGGCCACTTTTCCGTAGTCGCCTTCTCGTTCCGCGCGGTCGGCCTCGAACTTCAGCCGCTCAATCTCCTTCTTGTTCTGCTGTATCTTGTTTACCAGTTCCTTCTCGCTCTGCCATTTGGCTTTGTACGAAGTCTCCTGTTCCTTCAGTTCCGCGATTTCCTTGTTCAGCTGTGCCAGCTTGGCCTCGTCCTTTTCCCGTTTGATGGCCTCGCGTTCAATCTCCAGCTGTTTCAGCCGTCGCTCGATCTCGTCCAGCTCTTCCGGGAGTGAGTCACGTTCCATACGGAGCTTGGCGGCCGCCTCGTCCATCAGGTCGATGGCCTTGTCCGGCAGGAAACGGTCGGTGATGTAGCGGTTGCTCAGTTCCACCGCGGCGATGATGGCCTCGTCCTTGATACGCACCTGATGGTGGTTCTCGTAGCGTTCCTTCAGTCCTCGCAGGATGGAGATGGAGCTTGCCGTGTCCGGCTCGTCCACCATGACCGTCTGGAAACGGCGTTCAAGCGCCTTGTCCTTCTCGAAATACTTCTGGTATTCGTCCAGAGTGGTGGCGCCGATGCTTCTCAGCTCGCCGCGCGCCAGGGCCGGTTTCAGGATATTGGCCGCGTCCATTGCGCCTTCGCCCTTTCCGGCGCCCACCAGCGTATGGATCTCGTCGATGAAGAGGATGATGTTTCCTTCCGACTTCTTCACCTCATTGATGACCGATTTCAGACGTTCCTCAAACTCGCCCTTGTATTTTGCGCCGGCAACCAGCGCGCCCATATCCAGCGAGTATAGCTGCTTGTTCTTCAGGTTCTCCGGCACGTCGCCACGAAGGATACGTTGCGCCAGTCCCTCCACGATGGCCGTCTTTCCCGTACCCGGTTCACCGATCAGGATCGGGTTGTTTTTCGTACGGCGGCTCAGTATCTGGAGCACACGGCGGATTTCCTCGTCACGGCCGATGACCGGGTCCAGTTTTCCGTTGCGTGCCGCTTCAATCAGATTGACGGCGTATTTGTTCAGCGACTGGTAGGTGTCCTCGCTCGATTGCGAAGTCACGTTCTGTCCCTGTCTCAACTCGTTGATGGCCGCACGCAGCTCCTTGTCCGTCAGTCCTGCGTCTTTCAGTATGGTGGCCACCGTGCTTTTCACGTTCAGCAGCGCGAGAAGCAAAGCTTCCAGCGACACATATTCGTCGCCCATCTGCTTGGAGTAGTCCGTTGCTTTCTGCAACACCTCGTTCGTCTCACGGCTCAGGTAGGGTTCCCCTCCCGAGACCTTCGGCAAGGAGGCGATCTGCTTGTCGAGCACCGTTTCAATTTGCTGGCCGTTGACGCCGAGTTTCTGGAAGATGAAGCCTGTCACGTTTTCTCCCACTTTCAGCACTCCCGCCATCAAATGCTCGGGCTCGATGGCCTGTTGTCCGCGGCTCTGTACCAGATTCACCGCTTCCTGCACCGCCTCTTGCGATTTGATTGTAAAGTTGTTGAAGTTCATAAATAATCTCCTTTTTTTGTTATCCTTGAATTACTTGATGCCGGGCCGCTCCCTTTTTCTGAGGGGTTGTCCGACACTTGTATTCCATCAAATAGTCTGCCAGCGGGGGAAAAAATCATATATATGACAAAATGTCACAATTGCAGGATTTTCTCATGAAAAGATGACAGTATGCGTTTGGAGATTGTGGCAGGTGTGCGTGGGATGCCTAAGGAAAGGGGGTATTATTTATTAAGGCTTTCTGATATAAAGGAAACCTGCGTGTCCGGCAATATTCCGGTGATGTTGGCAACCGAATTGACGGAAACCCTGACCGGATGCAGCCATACCAGCTTCTGTTTAAGTTTTTGCAGCCAAATGCCCATTTGTACTTTACGCTCTTTTTCACTGGCCACATCCCATTCGATGCAAGCTATAATGGTCAGTTTAACCTTATTATCAAGCAGCCGACTATTTACCTGTGTGAAGAACTCTTCGTCATGGGTCGAAAAGCGTGCCTCACTTGTGGCTGTGGCAATTGAATCTCTGACTTTGATGGCTATTTTCCGCATCAACTCTTCACCTCCGGCATTGAGCGCTTCGCGAGTGCTTTCGTCCTGCGTATGTCCCCGATAGTTTTTGATTTCTATCAAGAACAACCGATTGCCTTGGTGGATACCCATAAAGTCCACCGCCTTTGTAGGTTTGAGTACCTTTTCCACCTTTCGGTGTGCGACATGCTCATCGTATTTGACCGTTGTCCAATCGGCGTCCTGGAAATTGAAATTGATGCCACTCTCCTGAAAATTACTCATAGTTGCTCATGTATTTCTGTTCTAAATCATAGAATGCCGCATACTCCTCCAAAATCGGGTTGTTCTGTATGGCTGCGAGCGTATCGCCCTCTTCTATTCCTATTTTGCTTTCTTCCTTATGCAGGCCGAAGAAACGTACGCACGCACTAGTGTATTCCTTGTACTCGGAATACAAGGAAAGCATGTGCGTCAGCAAGTAATCATGTGTAGCGATGAAAATCTGCAAACCACATTTTTGTAGTTCGCGAATAAACTCAGCCACCACCCGGATGAGAGCCGGATTGAGGTTGGACTCCGGTTCGTCCCAAAACAAAACCGTGTTGGCATTGATTTCACCGTTTAGGATAAGGTAAAGGATGGATGCCAGTTTGCGCAAACCCTCGGCCACCAGGTGGGCTTCCATGTTTCCCTCAGCCGTCTGTATGTAAAAACGACCGTTCATCTGAAGTACTTTGAAGCCCAATTCACGCTCTAACAATTCGATAGCCGGTTTTAAGGGATTGCTTTCCATATCGCGCAAGATAGGAAGTGCCAATGAATGAGCCAGATTGATGTAAGTCTGGTCGAAGGACAGTTCACGCTTGCTGCTCAAACCTATAAATCCCTCAAACAGGGAGAACATCTCACGTGGGGGGACGTAAATGAACTGACATTCGCCCCATTTGTCGTCCTTCTCTATCTTGACCGTTGTTTTGGATGTAGCTGAAAAACTGAATGCCAAGTCTTTGTCGTCCACTGTGACCTTTACAAATGCCTTGCCTGCCACCATACTTTTGTTCACCAGATTGCCGATAAAATCCGGTTTGAAATAGTGGGTGATATTTTCCGCTAAGGTGTATTCAAACTGTTCTTTGGAAGTGGTTTTCCTGGCAAGGAACTCATGGCGTGCCTGCAATGCAGAAGCCAAGCATTTGAGAACATGCGTTTTTCCCGTACCGTTCTTTCCGATAAGGACATTGACTCCATCGACAAATGAGAAATTGTTGTCGATGAAGCTGGTAAAACCTGTTAATGTTATATTGTCTATCATTGAGTTGATTCCTATTTATAAAATAAAACTGTTACAAATATACGGATAATCTGCGGGGATTCTACACCGGCAGAATAAAAATCTTCCTGACCCACGGCTTTCATTTAAGATATTATTTCTTTCGACATGTCATTGGTTCGTACAAATAGATTGTCATCGAGATCTGGAACCGTACCGGTTCAGCTGCTTTCGCGATAAGTTCTGGATCCGGAAACTGTATCTGCTTCTGTGACATTATAAATTCACTCATAAGCATCCTATATAAAAGTGTCAGAATGATAATCCCGGGGCGTGAGAATCTGTTGTTTCCGTGCCTTCGGAAAGCTGGACGGAAAAAACGGAATGACAGTGGTTTTGTGGATTTCTGTCTGTCGTTAAAAAATCCTTTTCTGTTTCTTTTTATGAACAAATATCGGTTGTATGTTTTATTATGTATGATATTTGTTTGAATGGTTGGAAAAATGTTGCTTGTGGGATCTCTCTCCCGCGGGCGCTTCCAGAGAAAAACAGGGTTATTTTTTCCCTTTAAAACAAACGTGCAGGCGTTTTGTTTGGAATGTCTTGGCGTTTTGAGTGAAATGTTTCGGCGTTCTTTATGAAAAGTCCTGTTGTTTTCCGGCATGAATCGGCTGTTTTTGCAGTCGTTTTTTGAAGGTTACCCCTTTCAGAAGCCCTTGTAGAGGGGGCGGGGTTTTAATATTTATTAAGAATCACTCTCCGGACGGGCTGAATTTTAAAAATGTATGGGGAGGAAATCCGTGGATTTTCTTTCATTATGTGATAATAATGCAGAAATTTGTGTCTATTTGTATTTTCCGGAAAGGTGTTGTCTTTTGTTGGACACAGAGATGCGGCGTTGCGGAATTTCTGTCTTTTCTCTGTGTCTTCTGTGTCTGCGTGTTTAATTAAATAATTTAAATTTTTTATGACATCAGTAAAGCTTAAATTCAGGCCCTCGACGAGTCAGGGCAAAGAAGGTGCACTGTTCTTTCAGGTGATCCACGGACGGGAAGTCCGTAGGATAAAGAGCAAGTATCGGATTTTCAGTGAGGAATGGGATGCAAGGCAGGGGAAGATCCATTTGCCTCTTCCCAATTCCCCGCGTTATGGGACGGTGATGTCCATTCTGTTTAGTGTGCGTGAGGAGCTTCAGGTTCTGGAGAAGATAATTCTGGGCTTTGAGGATTCCGGCCGTCCGTTCAATGTCCGTGACATTGTGGACAAGTGTGTCGCCTGCTCACCGGCTTCAGGAAGCGTGTTCAGTTTTATCCGTGCCCAAATCCTGCATAAGAGACAGATGGGGCGTATCCGTTCCAGCGAGACCTACCAGTCCACGCTCAACAGTTTCATGAGGTTCCGGAGATATGCGGACCTGACCTTCGGTATGATGGATTCCGGCATGATAGAGCTTTATGAGGCCTATCTGCGCAATCAGGGCCTTTCGCGCAACACTTCTTCTTTTTACATGCGCATCCTGCGCACCAACTATCGGTCGGCCGTCGATCTGGGACTGGTCCGCGACGTGCATCCCTTCAAGCATGTGTATTGCGGAATCGACAAGACGGTGAAACGGAGTGTGTCGCTGGCGGACATCAAGCGCATCAAGGGGCTTGACCTTTCCGCCCTTCCGCTTCTTGACTATGCGCGCGACATGTTCATTTTCAGTTTCTGCACAAGAGGTATGTCGTTTGTCGATATGGCCTACTTGCGGAAAACGGACCTGGCCAACGGATATATCACGTATCGCAGGAAAAAGACCGGCCAGCTGCTCACCGTGGAATGGACCCGCCAGATGCAGGACATTCTGGACAAGTATCCCCCTAATCCGACGCGTTATCTCCTTCCGGTCATCCTGCGTGAGGATGGCAGGGAGCGCAATCAGTACCAGAACGAGATGACCAAGATCAACCGGCGGCTGAAGGAAGTGGCGCGGCTGGCCTGTCTGTCCGTCCCTTTGTCGCTCTATTACAGCCGCCACAGTTGGGCCAGCATCGCCCGGCGCAAGGACATACCTTTGTCGGTGATAAGCGAAGGGCTTGGACATGATTCCGAGACCACCACACAGATATATCTTGATTCCATCAAGTCGTATGAGGTGGACCGCGCGAATAAAAAGATACTGGAAGGGTTATAGCCGTTTTTTTTGTGCCTCAGTGTACTTATCTCCTTATATGAGATGAGTTTATTTATACATCATTGAGCGATAGTCGTTTAATACATGGTATCTGTCACCCTTTGTCAACAATGAAAAAATATTGGCAACTTCATGGACAAAAAAATGCTCTGAAATGGGCTGGAAACAAATTTATTCACTATCTTTGCATTGAAATATCATCTCATATAAGGAGATGATATACGTAAACTATGCTAAACTGGTTGTCTTTATGACGCTGAAGGGGAATGTCTGAGTCGGTTGGATATGCTTCCAATTTTGAGACGCTTAACTATAACTGCTTGTTTTTTAGATATTTATCTAAACTTGCAGGATTAGGAGGTATATTTCCTCTTGAAATACGACATTGGGGGAGGCGATATGAAAGAATGGTATGTGATGCGTGACTTGAAGCGGAGCAATGCCAAACTTCCTGCTTACAAGATGCTTATGGAAAAAGGGTTTGAAGTGTTCACCCCGATGGTATGGAAAGTGGTTTCCAGACGGGGAAAACGGCTTCGTATCCAGGTGCCTTATATGCAGGATCTGCTCTTTGTGTTCGACACGCGTCGCGAGCTTGACCCGATTGTGGAGCTTGTGCCCACCCTCCAATACCGTTTTGTGCGCGGCATGTATTGTGAGCCCATGACGGTAAGGTGCGAGGACATGGAACGTTTCATCACTGCGGTCAAGTCTGCCGAATCCCCCTGCTTTTACACCCCCGGTGAAGTGACTCCCGACATGATAGGCCACAAGGTGCGTATCGTGGGCGGTCCGTTGGACAGTTACGAAGGCCGCTTGCAGAAAATCCGCGGCTCTCGTTCCAGGCGCCTGTTCGTGGAGCTTCCCGCCCTCCTCACCGTATCGGTGGAGGTGAATCCGGAATTCATCCAATTGTTGTGAGAAGGCCTGCGGTCCTTCCGGAATTTATTTCCCTGTTCCTCTTGCGGAAACGGATTGGAATCGTTATATTTGCTTGTCATTATAAATCCTTGGCAAATCAATAAGACATTGGTATGGATACTGTAAATGAAAATATCGTGAAAGTGTTGCCACAGATACAGCAATATCTGGCGGACCAGCCTGTACTTTGCGCATGGCTGTTCGGTTCCTTTTCCCGGGGAGAGGAGACAGCGGACAGTGATGTGGACATTCTTATCCGGTACAAGGACGCGGATACGATATCTCTGTTTACCATTTCGCGCATAATGTGTGCCTTGTCCAAAATATTGAACCGGAAAGTGGATCTCGTGGAAGAGGATTCACTTCTTCCGTTTGCCGCAGAAAGTGTCCTTGAAGACAGAATGCTGATATATGAGAGAAAGAATTAAGGACAAGGGGCGTTTGGAGCATATATTGAATTCCATAAATGTATTGTTGGAATACAAGAACAAATATGCATTTCCGGAGGTGGAGAACAATCCGATTTTGTTTTATGGCTTTGTCAAGCATGTGGAGATAATAGGCGAGGCGGTGTATATGCTGACAAAAGAATTCCGTAACGCTCATCCCGAAGTGGAATGGGAGGTCATTGAGGGCATGCGGCATGTGTTGGTACATGGCTACTACAAAATCAGGCCGATCCAGTTATGGAATACGATAGAGAATGATATACCGGCTCTCAAGCCTTTCATCGAGAAATATTATGCAGAGGATGAAAAGTAAATGAGAGCATTCCTCTTGCGGAAATGGGGTAAAACCGTTATATTTGCTTGTCATTAATTATAAATCCTATGGCAACCGATAAGACTGAAATATTGTCCTTGATGAAAGAGACTTTGAAGAAAGTCCTTCCCCCGGGCGGACATGCTTTCTTGTATGGTTCCCAGGCGAGAGGCGATGCCCGTGCGGATTCCGATTGGGACGTGTTGATATTATTGGACAAGCCCAAAGTGGAGGCGGAAGATTACGATAATGTGTCCTATCCGTTGGTTGAATTGGGTTGGTCTCTGAACGAATGCATCAGTCCGGTCATTTATACCGTAAAGGATTGGCTGAAGTATCATTTCACTCCATATTTCCATAATGTAAAAGAGGAAGGAATACAGTTGGTATGAGTATGAATGCAGAGGATTTGAAGGCTGTGGTGGTATACCGGAAAGAGAAGGCATACACTACGTTGAAGGAGGCCGAAGATATGATTGCTACGGAACATTGGAATCTGGCAATGCAACGTATGTATTATGCGTGTTTCTATATGGCTTCCGCACTCTTGGTCAGTGCCGGGATAAAAGCCCTACACATAATGGCGTAATAGGTCAGTTAGGCTTGAACTATGTGTCTAAAGGGCTTCTGACCAAAGAAGAAGGACGTTTGTATTCCCGTTTGTTGCAGAATCGTATTACGGGAGATTACAATGATTTTTTCGATTTTGAAAGCGAAGACGTGTTGCCTCTTATAAAGCCGGTAAAGAATTTGGTTGCCCGTTTGGATGATTTGATAAAGTTGGATTGATATTCCTCTTGCGGAAACGGAATAAAGCCGTTATATTTGCAAAAACGGTATAAAATAATGGTGGAAAAAATACATAAGACATATTTGAGATCTTTTCGTTTACAGGGATTATGGAAGGATAAAAATATAAACTGGGAAACGATTAATTCGGATGTGAATATTTTGGTCGGGATTAACGGGAGTGGAAAGACCACATTGTTGAATCTGATGTATGCTTATTATACAGGAGATACAAAGGAGTTGAAAAAATATTCTTACCAATCTATTCAAGGACTTCCGTCAGAAGGAGAGACTTTTCCGATAACTTATCTTCGCACGTTTGATAATCCTGTATCAGACAAGCGTCGATCGGAAAGTCCGTTGATGCAAGAATTGAACAATGTTGTGTTTCAGAATAAGGAAGGTGTTTCGTTTTTCAATTACCGGATGAAAATGTTGGATTATCGTGAACAGGCAGATCGGATTCAGCATAATATAGATGAGTTGTTTGATATTATTAATGGGATGTTTGCTGACACGGGTAAAGTAATCAGCATTTCTAAAGGGAATAATAGTACGCTCGTTTTTCAGCAAAATGAAAAACAGCTTGGCTTGGAACAATTGTCTTCTGGTGAAAAACAATTGCTGTTGATTCTATTGAAAGTCTTTCTGTTAGATAAACAGCCGGCTATTGTATTCATGGATGAACCGGAATTATCACTGCATATCAGGTGGCAACGGGAAATCATTAATTGCATACATCGCATCAATCCTTTTTGCCAGCTTGTTATAGCCACACACTCTCCTAGCATTTTTGGTGCTGGTTGGGGAGATAAGGTAGTCTATATGGATGACATAATGAGATAGCGTTTTATGGTAAAAAAGTTATCTAATATAGAGGTACAGGCAGAATACTTTTCTAATATTCCTATTGTGGATAAAACTTATAGGGCTTCTGTTCATTTGGAGAATGAGGCTGATGAAAAATTTTGGGATACGATGCTTCAAGAATGTCGTCCAGGAAAGTATTTTTATGTTTATCATAGCAAGGGTGAGGAAGGAAATGATGCTTTTGGTTGCACACAATGTTTAAAATATAAAGATTTCCTTTCCGATCGTTTTTTTGTCTGTATAGATAGCGACTTGAGGTATGTAAGTCAAGAACATACAATAACGGGTAATCCATATATATTGCAGACATACGCTTATTCATGGGAAAATCATTTTTGTTATGCCGAACGGTTAGAACGGACTTGGCGAAATAAAGCTCCTGATAAAGTTCAGCCCTTTAGTTTTGCAGAGTTTATCAAGTCTTTTTCGTCAGTTGTTTATTCTCATTTCATACAGTTCCTGACCATGAGAAGGCGGGGATTTAAGAAAGATTTTCCTCAAAAACGCTTTGATAAGCTTATTCCACAACAATGTTGTAAGGAAGATCTGTCGGATAATGGGCAGCGTATTGTAAACACCCTTAAAAATGATTCTGTCTACGTTAATGTTTGCGATGAGTCGTTTTATCAGCGTTTAGGTGTGGAGAAAGAGAATGTTTATTTGCATATAAAAGGACATGTTCTTTATACACTTATCAGGTCGATAGGCAGATTTCTTTGTTATGGTTCTGCTGTTGACTTTGAGAAGGATGTTTTGTTGGATAGTTTTCAGACAAGCGGATATTGGCAAGTAGATAAGATTCGTGAAGACATCAGTCGGATTTAATATCTTTCTTGCGGAAATGGAATAAAGTTGTTATATTTGTAGCAGAAGGGAGGAAATGGAAATGAAAGAATATAAAGAAACCGTTCATGCTGACGGACAGGTGAATGAACCTGTTGCAGCGTATTCTGCATCTGCTTCGCAAGAGACGGTTATTCCCGGGCTTTCCGATGAAATCCTGAACGAGCTTTTGCAGCAAAAAGAAAGTGTGAAGCTGATGCTCATTCATACACTTGCTGAAAGTATGATGGACAATCGTTATGCGGAGAAATCTGTCGCATTAGAGGAAACAGGAAACAAGGATTTGATGGAAGCTAAGCGGAGATATATTCAAAAGAAATACGGTTTGTCGGAAAGTTTGACTCACCTGATAGGTGTATTGCCACAGGATGTTGATTGGAAGGATGCAAAACTGGCGTATTTGGAAGAAAAGTATGGAAAATGTCGATGAAAGTGAATTTGTTGATACTCAATGGATGAAATAGAAAGAAAGGAAAAACAATATGTGTCAGACTGAAATTATATCACAATCTATTACGCGTTTAAGCAAACGTACGTTTGCGCGGAGACTGGATGTGCTTTCATCCCAAGTGATAGAACATAAAGGCACATTGACGCGCTTGAATAACGAATTGGATGATTTGTATGATTTACTCTATGATAGTTATGCAGAAATGACTGAAACAGAATATCATACCTTGTCCCCTTATTTGTCTATTCTGATTTCGACCTTAAAAGATTTATACACTGCATATAAACATACTGACAATTATAAGACCGTAGTAGAGAATGTGGAACGTTTGCGGATGAATATCATTGCAATAGAAGAAATAGAACATGATATCCGTTATTTTAAGATAGCACTTCCGAAGAATCCGCGATACAATGAAATCGTGTCGAAAACGAAATGTTTATCATCCGGTAAGTAATGGTTGAATTTTATTCTATAAGTAATTTTAGAGAACGTATCCAAGCTCTTTTGGATATTAAAAAAGGAGTTTACGCAGGAGTTGTTCAAGAAATATATGCGGCTTTTAAAGATGTGTCTATAGAAATGATACGGAGCAATCGGGATATGATTTTGTTGGACGATCCATTGATTGTCATAAAACTTCGTTTGCCGGATCATAAACATAAATTGTCAAAGAAAGACGGTTTCCGTTTAATCTATATGACTTATAAAAATGAGGAAAAAGTTGTCTTTCTGGACATATATCCTAAAAACGGACCATTACAGCAACTTGATATTACGGATAATGATTTGTTGGATTTATTGGCAATGTATAATTCAGAAACGAAAGGTGGATTGTTGCAGCAATATTTATTGTAAATAGTAATAAGTAAACGCTTAATTTATAGTCCTAATTGAGTGCGTACAACATATTACAGATATTTTGATTTAC
>DWVR01000075.1 GCA_019120125.1 Candidatus Phocaeicola excrementigallinarum
CTGTTCGCGTCCAGATTGCTCAGGCCCTCCTGGGGCTTGATGAGGCTGCGGTTGTAGGTGTAGGCGAACGGGTCCACCTGCGCTCCCACGAACAGCGCGTCGGTGATGTAGTATTCCACACCGCCGGTCAGCGCCCCACGAATGTTGAACGCTTCTCCCACTGATTCGCCCATGCTGTACTCGTCATGCGCGTTGGAGATGTTGCGTCCGTATGCGTAGCCGACGCGTGCCCCCGCGTAGAGGTAGAGGCCGTCGACCTTTGTCTTGAAGTAGCGGTCAACGCCCGTGTAGACGTTGAACTGCACGAAGTTCTGTTCCGGCACCGCGTTGTAGTCAGGAATAGAACCGTCGTTGGCGTCACTCCAGTCCGTGTTCTCGTCAACCGTGCCCGGCACGGCCGAGTAGCCCGGATGCTTGGTGATGCTCATGCCGCCTCCCAGTACCAGTTTCCACTCGTCGAGGAAGAACCAGCCTCCTTCGATGCCCACACGCAGTTCCTTGTCGTTCCAGTTGGTGGATTTGGCGGTAATGGAGTAGCTGGGCGAACTTCCCGGCATCGCGTTCTGCATGACGGAGTTGTCGTAGCTTACGGTGGCTGCCACGGTAAAGTCGTTCTTCTGCGGACCTTTATCCTGGGCATTGGCCGTAAGGCCGACCATCGGGAGTGCGGCTAATATTAAAAGTTTGTTTATTCTCATATAAGTTTCCTCTTTGGTTTATCGGAGGGCGGAGCGTCCAGCGCGCCGCCCTTCCTACTTTTAATGATCAGCGTTTCTTTGATTGGTCTGCTCAGGCAGCAGGGGTTTCTTCACCTTCGGCCGGAGTGTCCGTAGCCGGAGTATCCATGGAACCGCTGTTGATGACTGCATCAAGTTCTGCCTTGCACTGAGCAACGATTAACTTCTGAGCTTCAATCTGAGTTTCCAGATTTGCCACCTCAGCTTCACATTCTGACAGATAGGCTTCAGCACTTTCAGTAGAATACCACGGATTTGGAATCTGTTCTGCATCTGCAGGGTCATCTACTTTATTACCAGCAGCATCCAAATAATCACCATTTGTTACAGTATTGCCATTAGCATCCACATAAGAATTACCATCCCAAGGAGTACCGGTGGAATCATAATTGCCGTCAGAATCAATAGGCGTACCTACGTAAATGGTAACATTATTATCATCCACGTAAGAATATCCAGTCCACCATTGTCTCGGATAATAATCTATCTTTAATTGATGAGTAAATTCCTGTGCGTCGGTTATCTTGGCATTGGCTTCTGCAATATTCTTTTCGCATTCAGCTATCAGAAGATCAATGTCCTTATTGGCTTTGAGCAAATCTTCTGCGGCTGTTTTCTCGCCTTCCAGTGCAGCCAGTTCCCGACGGCTTTCATCTTCGGTTTCCTTTGCGGCCGCCCATTCTTCACCGGCCTTCAAAGTAGCTTCAATTGCAGCTTCATACGCTGTGTACGCATCACCGCTGAATGCAGCTACCGCATCATTGAATTTCTTCAGAGTTTCCTCTGCGCCTTCCAATGCTACCTGTGCATCATAAAGTACACCTCCAGGTTCAGTTGCTGCCAGCATATCCTGATAAGCCTGATTCATAGCAGCTTCCTTAGTAGGTTTGTCAACAGCTGCCGCATCATCGTATTCTTTCTTCTTAGCTTCATAATCTTTCTTCAGGAAATTATATTGGGCCCATGCAGATTTGCCTAACTCATCTGCACTTGCAGCAGCTTCATCCGTTTCTTTTCCTAATGCAGTGGTTTTCTTTTCAACAGCATCTTCCAGAGTTACAAGCTGTGCTTCCACCTTACTTTGCAGCAACGAGTATTTTTCAACTTTATAAACGTTCTGATCCTCCGGATCCACTTCTTCCTTATTTAAGACACTTTTATAAGAAGTATTACCATTCAAGAACTTGATTGCCTTACCGGTTTCCAGAGTAGGCTCGATTGCCGGAGTAGAACCGGGGACTGCTGCAACTCCGTCATAAGCATACATGGACTCGTTGAATGCTTTTTCTTTTGCTCCAGATGCACTCGTATTGATGCTCACAGTATTTTCCTGTGCGGAAATCTTGACTGTGAGTTCCTCCACCTGTTTCAGCAAGTTGTCACGGTCATTGGCTCCCAATGCCTTGTATGCGTCAATCTGAGCCTGGTTCTTGGCGATTTCTTCTTCATATCCAAGAATTTTGGTCTGCGCATACTTTTCTGCACTCACCAGACCCACTTTTGCGGCAGCCAGATTAGAAGCGGCTGTAATGTATTCGGATTCAAGATCCTTCAACGTCCCTACAGCAGTTACATAATTGTTGTAAACCTCACCTCTTAAATTTGCATTGGCCTGAGCTATCTGCTTTTTCCAATCCAACAGTTTCTGTTCATACTGTGCTTTCAAGGCCTCCAGTTCGACTTCAAAACGCTGTTGGTTTTCTGCGGTGATTTGTTCAGTATTGGCTGCATTCGCTTTTTCCACCAATGCTTTCGCCTGATACAGTTCTGCTTCCGCATTTGCTGCAGCAGCCAGAGCTGCCAATTGTTCAGCCTTCGCAGTGCGTATAGCAGTGACGGAAGCCGATTCGTTGTCGTCTACACAAGAGGTTAACGCGGTAGAACCAAGTGCAAGCACTCCGATAAGTGCGTACACTGCAATGAATTTCTTTTTCATAAGTAAATCCAAGTTTTTAAAAGTTAATATTCAGTTCTTTTTTTAATAAGTCAAAATCATTATATTTGCAGATATATCCCAAAATTCAAAGTATCCTTAATTCCGCAAATTCCGGAGATGGCTTCGCTTTTCCGGTTGCTGTTGCAAGGGCGAAAGTATGCAATCAAAAGGAATTTCTGCTTGTCGAATAATAAATTTTAGCCCAGAAAGCGGTAAAACCGCAATATTTATATGAATAGACAACTCCTGGCGGACGATTAGACAAATCGCGTACGGATTGACAATAATAATTTTTGGGAGAATGGGGCTTGTCCCTTAGAATTTTTAAGGAAAATGGCCGCTCATGAAAAGAAAATTCACGTTGTAGGGAGGGCATGAAAAAACGCCTTGACGTTTCGGTCAAAACGTCAAGGCGTTTTAATGAAAACGTCAGGACGTTTTACTTGAAACGCCCTGACGTTTTTTTTCGGGTGGAATTTGTGGTGAGGAAACGTTACACAAGCTCCTGTTCCGCTCCCTTTTTGCCCACAATCCATACGATGTCGCCCGGTTGGAACATGGTGTCCGGACCCGGGTTCATGGTGATCTGTCTGTCTCTTTCAAGGGCAAGGACAATGAAGCTTCTGACTTTTATCTCACGCAGTCTCTTGTTGATGACCGGGGAAGAGCTTTCCAGCGGTATGTTGCGGATGCTCATCCGAGGGCCTTTTCCGGTGTTGCGGTCCGGTTGCAGCCTTGTATCCAGTTCCTGTCCGAACAGTCTCAGGTCCTCGTCCGTGCCGACCGCCGTGATCTTGTCGAACGGATAGATGCGCTCGCTGCCTTCCGGAAGGTCTATCCGCCGGTCTCCTCGGGCGATGGAAACGATGTTCACCCGATAGCGGGAGCGGGGAGCGATTTCCTTCAGCTGGCTGCCCGCGTCGCACGACTCGGCCGCGACCGTGAAATCGGCCGTATGCAGGTTGGCAAGCTGTTCGGCTCCCTCAAGCAGGGATTTCATCGTATCGGTCTGTTCCCGGGTTTCCTCCTGCCCCTGGAAATTCTGGCTGAAGCGTTCCTCGATCAGTGCCGAATGCTTGCGCAGGCGCTTTGAATAGTAGAAGCTGATGATGATGGCGGCCGCCACGAGCAGCGCGGCGCCTGAGGCCACGTTGAACAGGCGGACCACAAGGCTCATCAGGATGACGACGCATACCAGTATCTTGATGAGCACCAGTGAGACAAGTGCTCCACGGTTGAAGCGGTTGTCGTTCCACAGTTTCCGGAACTCGGCGGAGTGGTTCTTTCTCGTGATGATTCCCCACAGCAGGGGAGACACTACGGAGAACACGATTGCCGCGCTCAGGATGGTGCCGTAGATGTCGGGCAGTTCTTTCTGGATGAGCGGGTGGATCTGCGAGAAGAACAGGGCGATGAACACGATGCAGATGGTCAGGTAGATGGCCACTCCCATGAACATGCTTTTCAGCAGCCTGTTCCAGTCGTTCTGGTGACGGTCGGACATGGTTCCGGCGGCGTATTTCGTCAGCAGCTGGTCGAGCCATGCCGGGATGTGTCTTTCAATCAGGCCGCACGCGGGGCCTGAAAGCCGGATCATGTAGGGGGTGAGGAAAGTGGTGATGACCGAGACGGCCACGATAATCGGGTACAGGTTGCTGTCGGTCACCTTCAGGCTGACACCGAGCGAGGCGATGATGAACGAGAACTCCCCGACCTGTGTCAGCGAGAAGCCGGACTGTACCGCCACTTTCAGTGACTGTCCCGAGAGCAGGATGCCCACCGTGCCGAAAAAGGTCTGTCCCACCAGTACCAGCAGGGTCAGGATGAGGATGGGGAGGATGTATTCCGCGATGACGTGCGGATCGATCATCATGCCAACTGACACGAAGAAGATGGCGGCGAACAGGTCCTTGACCGGTTGCACCACGCGGCTGATCTTCTCGCTCTCGATGGTCTCGGCAAGCAATGATCCCATGACGAAGGCTCCTAACGCGGACGAGAATCCGGCTCCCACCGCGATTCTCACCATCAGCAGGCAGAGGCCGAGCGAGACGATGAGTAGGATCTCGTTGCTGATGTAGCGGCGTATCCTCTTCATGAGGGTGGGCAGGAGGTAGATGCCCAGAGCCGACCAGAAGATGAGGAATCCCACCAGCTTGAACAGGCTGCCCAACAGGGCGGAGCCTTCGAAATGCTGGCTGGCCGCCAGAGTGGAAAGCACCACCAGCATGACCACTCCCACCAGGTCCTCCACTACCAGGATGCCGAGCACGATACCGGTGAATTTCTGCTGCATGAGGTTCATGTCGTTGAAGGCCTTGAACACGATGGCCGTCGACGACATGGAGAGCATTCCGCCCAGAAAAAGGCTCGTGATGTGGGTGAATCCCATGGCGTTTCCGGCGGTATAGCCCAGAAACATCATGCCCGCCACGATGGTCAGTGTGGCGATGAAGGCGCTCAGTCCCACGTTCAGCAGCTTGCGGAACGAGAACTCCAGTCCCATGGCGAAGAGGAGAAAAATGACGCCTATGTCGGCCCATATCTTGATGTTCGCGGTATCGGTGACGGTGGGGAAGAAACTGACTGCGGGTCCCGTGATGAAGCCTGCCACGATGTAGCCCAGGATGACAGGCTGTTTGAGCCACTTGAACAGGATCGTGACGCAGCCTGCCACGATCAGTATCGTGCCCAGATCGGAAATTAAAGGTGCTAGTTCTGACATGATAGTTTGTTATTTTGTTAGTTCTTTTTTTGTGTCCGGTTTCTTGGTCGCCCTGAGAATCTCACGTTTTCCTTCCGGAGGTCCGGGCAGTCTTTCCACGGTGAATCCGGCGGCCTGCAGCATCCGGCGCACTGAGCCTTTGGCGCAGTAGGTGGTCAGGATGCCATCCTCGTTCATCGCGGTGTAAAGATAGTCAAAAAGTGGCTGACTCCACATCTCCGGCTGTTTTTCGGGGGCGAAGGCGTCGAAATAGACCACATCATAGCCTCCTTCGAACACGGACCGCGTGAAGTCACCTTCGATTTTCAGCAGTGTGAAGTAGGGGGTGATTTCCTGTGGAACGTTCCATTCCGTCTGATGGAGTTCTTGGAACAGGCCGGCCTGTTCCGGTGCGATGAGTTCCGGATAACGCAGTTCCTTTATGATGTTGTCATCCAATGGATAGCGTTCGATGGTGGTGTAATGTATGTGCCGTCCGGTCTTTCCGGCCTCCAGCAGAGTAAGGAAAGCGTTGAGTCCCGTGCCGAAACCGATTTCCAGTACGCGTGCGTCCCGTCGTGTGCAATGCCGCAGTCCCGTCCGGATGAAAATGTGTTCCGATTCCGTCAGTGCTCCTTTGACGGAGTGATAATGTTCGTTGAGTTCCGGCACGAAGAGGGTGCGGCTTCCGTCAGCGGTTGGTTCAATCTGTATCATAAGCCAGTGTCAGTTTATAAGTTGTATGGTGCCCAGGGCGGTCATGACAATGATAGCGTAGCGTGCCAGTTTCCCGATGCCCATGGCCAGGGTGACGATCCACACGTTGGCCTTCATCAGTCCGAGGGCGATGAGCAAGGCGTCTCCTATGACAGGAAGGAAGGAGAACAGCGCCATCCAGGAGCCTTTTCCGTGGATGAAGCGTGCGGCCTTGTCAAGTTGTTTTTTGTCCACCCGGAAATATTTCTCGATCCATTCCATCTTTCCCAACCGGCCGATCCAATAGCAGGTAAGTCCGCCCAGCACGTTGCCCGAGGTGGTGGCCAGGGTCGACCATACCGGATCGAGTCCCAGTGCGACACAGGCTAGCAGGACCACTTCCGAGCTGAAGGGCAGTACTGTGCCCGCCAGAAAGGCCGACAGGAACATGCCTCCATATCCCCAGTCAATCAGAAACTGAATGAATCCGTCCATATGTTGAATAAGGTAAGCGATATCCATGCCACGGAAATGACCCACGACAGGATATGTGTGAGTTTGTTGTAAGTAAGTACGAGCAGATGCCCGTTCATGATGGCGAAGGCGACAAGCAGTATGGAGAATGCGTCCATGAAATGAACCGGTATCAGTACGGCCATTGCCGTGGCCGTTATGCTGAGCGTGAATACAATCCGCAGCATGATGCGTGTCTGCACCTTGTCCTGAAATCCTTTGCTGATGACAAACGTACTGCTTATTCCCGTAAATATAAGAAGGACACCTCCTGAGACCGCTTCCGAAAGACTGATATGGCTGTAGTCAATGGCCGGAGGATGTGCCAGTCTGACAAAAGGCAGGAACGCGTCCGCCGGGTTGCCTGTATACAGATGATAGCAGAGCAGGAACCAGTAGGGGGTGGCGAGTCCGATGATGCCGGCGAAGAAACTGCGCAGGTTGAGCGAGCGGAGCGGCAGCATGAATATGTATACCAGTGGAATGATATATAATATGTAAGGGAAGATCAGACTGGTCAGGCCCAGGAACAGGAATGAATGGTATACCGGCGTGGAGGCGTACGGTGACTCATAGCTTTGGAAAAGGAAATAGATGCCGGCGACGAAAAGAAAAGGAATCCATGCTTCTGTGGAATGGCCGTGCGGCAGGACACAGCTTGCGTAGAACAGCAGGAACAAGGCCGCATGGAAAGTGGTCCGGGTGCGGATCAGCGAGAAAGATGTGTTCAGCTCAATCAGCAGGTATGCGGTAAGTCCCCCGGAAAACAACGGGAGCAGGTCTGCCGGACTGCCGAAGCTTATTGCTGTCATTGCCAGACAGAAAATGACGGCAACGGGGAAAGTGGCTTTCCCCGTTACCAGATAATATTGGAATCTTTTCCTTTCGGGCATGTGTCAAGGGTTATAGGTCGAATCCGATGTCGGAGCGGAAATACTTCTTCTCGAAATGTATCTTGCTTGCATTTCCGAACGATCTCCTCAAGGCTTCTTCCTTGTTGCCGCCGTAAGAGCTGACGGCGATGACGCGTCCTCCTGAGGTGACGGTCTGTCCGTCCTTCAGCGCGGTTCCCGCATGGAACACGATGCTTCCTCCGTCCTTGGCGTCCTGGATTCCGCTGATGGGGAATCCTTTTTCGTAGGCTTCCGGATAGCCGCCTGACACGAGCATGACGCAGACTGCGGAGCGCGGGTCGATCTCAAGTGTCTTTTCGGCCAGATTGCCTGCGGCCACTCCTTCGAAAAGGTCCACCAGGTCGCTCTTGATGCGCAGCATCACGCTTTCCGTTTCGGGATCGCCCATACGCACGTTGTATTCGATGACCATCGGGTCCCCCTTCACATTGATGAGGCCGAAGAAGATGAAGCCCTTGTAGTCGATGCCTTCCTCGGCGAGCCCTTCTACCGTAGGCCGTATGATGCGGTCCTCCACTTTCCGCATCCATTCCTTATCCGCGAACGGAACCGGAGAGACTGAACCCATGCCTCCGGTGTTCAGTCCTTTGTCGCCCTCACCGATACGCTTGTAGTCTTTCGCTTCGGGCAGGATCTTGTAGCTTTTTCCGTCTGTCAGCACGAATACCGAGCATTCGATGCCGCTCAGGAACTCTTCGATGACCACTGTCGCGGAAGCGTCGCCGAACATTCCGCCCAGCATCTCCTTCAGCTCTTTCCGGGCTTCTTCGAGTGTCGGCAGAATCAGCACTCCCTTTCCGGCGCACAGGCCGTCCGCTTTCAGGACATAAGGTGCCTGCAGGGTCTCAAGAAAAGCCAGACCCTCGTCCAGATTTTTGGCGGTGATGCTCTTGTAGCCGGCTGTCGGGATGTGATGGCGCTGCATGAACCCTTTCGCGAATTCCTTGCTGCCTTCGAGGACGGCACCTGCTTTTGACGGTCCGATGACCGGAATATCCTTCAGTGCTCCGTCATTCTTGAAGAAGTCATAGACTCCTTTTACCAACGGGTCCTCAGGACCGACCACTACCATGCCGATGCCTTTGTCGAGCACAAAGGCGCGGATCGCCTCGAAGTCGTCGGCTTTGATCGCCACGTTCTCGCCTACCTCGCTTGTCCCGGCGTTTCCCGGAGCGATATACAGTTTTTCGATTTTCGGGCTTTGGGCGATTTTCCATGCCAACGCGTGTTCACGTCCGCCCGAGCCTAAAAGTAAGAGTTTCATATCGTTTGTGTTTTGAACAATTATTTTAAATGGTCCTCAAAATAGCGGGTGATGTGCTCGTGCAGGTGTACGCGGTCACGCCCCATCATGTTGTGTCCGTCCTCAGGATAGATGAACAGGTCGGGATGTGTACCGGCATCGATGCAGGCACGCAGGAATGTATAGGTGTGTTGCGGCACGCAGGTGGGGTCTGTTCCGCCTATGATGATTTCCAGACGTCCTTTCAGGTTGCCTGCTTTTTGTTTCAGGTCAGAATTCTTGTAACCTTCCGGATTGGTTTCCGGAGTGTCCATATAGCGTTCACCGTACATCACCTCATAGTATTTCCAGTCAATGACCGGTCCTCCGGCCACACCTGCCTTGAACAAGTCGGGATAGGTCAGCATCAGGTTGGTGGTCATGAAGCCTCCGAAGCTCCATCCATGCACACCGATCCGGTTGGCGTCGACGTATGGCAGCGACTTCAGCAGTTCCACGCCCTTCACCTGGTCTTTCATCTCTTCCACGCCGAGATGGCGGAAAGTCACATTCTCGAACCGGATGCCCCGGTTGTCGCTTCCCCTGTTGTCGACGGTAAGCATCACATAGCCTTTCTGGGCCATATACAGATCCCATCCGCGCGCGTCGTAGAAACGTGTGTCGTGTATCATCTGTGCGTGAGGTCCTCCGTAGACATAGATGATGGCAGGATATTTCTTGTTGGGGTCGAAGTTCACCGGTTTGATGAGACGGTAGTATAAGTCTGTAGTCCCGTCGGCAGCCTTGATGGTACCGACGGTGATTTCCGGCAGGTCGTACCGCTCTGCCATCGGGTCGTCGGCCGTAAGCAGGTTATGGCCCTTCTTTCCGTCAGTGGGCAGGAGGTTGACGCTTCGTCCCACTTGGGCGGAAGTATAACTGTCGATGAGATACTTGCCCGAGGCGGACACTTGTATGGAGTGCATTCCCCTGTCGCTGCCGATCAGAGTGCGTTTCCCGTTTCGGGTGTTCACTGTGAACACGTTGGACTGGATGGGGGAGATTTCCGTGGAAGTGATGATGACTTCCTTTTTGGTCTTGTTGAATCCCGCCACCGACTGCACGAGCCAGTCGCCTTTCGTCAGGGGAGTTGTCTTCAGATATTCGCGATATTGTGCCTCACTGTCCTTTCCTGTCGTCCATTTGCCTTCTTGCGGGGCTTTCATGTCCATGACATACAGATGGTTGAATCCGTCGCGCTGGCTCTGGTAGATGAACTTTGTTCCGTCCCATGGCAGGAATGTCAGCGGATGCTGGGGCTCCACGTAACGGGCATGTTTCTCTTCATAGAGGACATTTTTCTTCTCGCCTGTCACGGCGTTATAGCTCACCAGCCGCGCATGGTTCTGGTCGCGGTTCAGTTCGATGACGTAGACATGCTTCTCGTCGGGCGACCAGCTTACGTTGGTGAAATACCGGTCGGTCGGGTCGTCTGCCTGAAGATAGACCGTCTTTCCCGTCTTTACATTATATATGCCTACCGTCACCTTGTGGCTTGTCATTCCGGCCATCGGGTATTTGTCCGGTTCGAGCGTGGCGATGCGTGTGGAGGTGTTCACCTGCGGATAGTCGGTCACCATGCTCTGGTCCATCCGGTAGAATGCCAAGTAGGTTCCTTCCGGACTCCAGAACGTACCTTTGTAGATGCCGAACTCGTTGCGGTGGACAGCCTGTCCGTAAACCACATCCTTTTCCGGGTCCTCCGCACATCCTGTACAGGCCTCATTTATCTGTCTGGAGAAGTCCCCTTCGTTTGCGACGAACAGATTGCGTCCGACAGTGTAGGCCACGTATCCGTTTTCTTTGCAGAAGTCGAGGTTGGCGGGCTGTTTCCCTCCACCTTGGATGCGGAACATGTTCACGATCTTCTTCTGGCTGAAGTCGTACCAGCACATATAGTCCTCGTTGCCATCTCCGGTTTCCGCCTTGTTCAGGAATACGATCACATTCCGGTCGCCCCACGGCATGGAAGCCGAGGCCAGGGTGCGGAGCGGTTTTAGCCTGGATTCAGACTTGTATGGCTTTTCGCCGTTCTGCAAGGCATTGTCCACCTCTTCAAGCGTGGCCAGTACGGTTTCCTTGCCGTTCCTGATGTCCACCTTGTAGACGGCCTCCACATCGGTACGGACGTATACGTCGCCCCACCATTGGAGTCCGGGTATGTTTTCCGGGCGGAGGTTGGCGTAGTTGTTCCCCCCGGGAATCACATCCTCCAGTGAATAGCTTTGTCTCTGCTGCGCCTGCACGGTAAATATCGGTATCAGAAATAAAAATACGGATTGAATGAAGCGTCTCATCTTATTCTTTGTCTTTAGGATTGTCCATTTCTCTTTCCAGGTCACTGGGCGTACGACGCTTGTGCATGTACATGAAGCGTTGCGCCAGCTGCTGTTTCGGGCGTCCGTCATCGGTAGAAGGACGCGGTTCCGGTTTCGGCTCATCCTTGTATTTGAATCCGCTTTTGCGTTCACGGGTAAAATCCTTGCCGTCGCCTGCCCTGCGTGTACGGAAGGCCGGGCGTTCGTCGTCCCATCTTGACCCTTCCCTGTCGCGCCGGGGCCTGCGGTAGTCATCGCTCTGCCGGCGGTCGTCACGCGGACGGTCGTCACGGTCTCTTCTTCTGTATTCCACCTTTTCTCCGTGGTGACGGTTACGGGCAGGATACTCTTCCTTACGGGGCTTGAACTCCTTGTCCGGGTTATCGGTGCGGAATTCCTTGTATTTCCCGCTGAAGATCTGGTATTGGCGTAACTGGCACTCCAGAGAACCGTTGTAGAGAGGGATCTTGACGGAAGCTTTCAGACCGATCTGGTCGAAGCATTCCTCGCGGTAGCTGAGCACCCATGCCTCGTTGCCGACAAACGCATGTTTCAGGCGTTCGCCGATCATCTCGTACAGTTCCATCAGGTTGTCCGACGAGATGCGTTCCCCATAGGGCGGGTTCATGATGATGATGCTTTTTTCGGCCGGCTGTTCGAACTGCTGGAACGGCTGGATTTTCAGTACCACGTCTTTGCTCACTCCGGCAGCCTTCACGTTTGCCTGTGCGATGGCGTTTGCCTTCAGATTGTTGTCATAGCCGTAGATCTTGTGTGTGAATTCCCTTTCTTCCGAGTCGTCGTTGTAGATGGCGTCGAACAGGTCTTTGTCGAAGTCTTTCCATTTCTCGAAGCCGAATTCCTTGCGGAAGATTCCGGGAGCGATGTTGCGCGCGATCAGCGCGGCCTCGATGGGGATTGTTCCCGAACCGCACATCGGGTCGATCAGGTCGCAGTCGCCTTTCCAGCCGGTCAGCAGGATTATGCCTGCGGCCAGTACCTCGTTGAGTGGAGCCTCCACCTGTTCCTGACGGTAACCGCGGCGGTGCAGTGACTCTCCGGAGCTATCCAATGACAATGTACATTCGTTTTCCGCGATATGGATATTGAGTTGTATGTCAGGATTGCTGATGCGGACAGACGGACGCTCGCCGGTCTTCTCGCGGAAATAGTCGGCAATGGCGTCCTTCACCCGGTATGCCACGAATTTGGAGTGACGGAACACTTCGGAGAACACGACAGAATCGACGGCGAAGCTGCCGTCCGGATCCATGTATTCTTCCCAGTGGATGCTTTTTACGGTGTCATATACCTCGTCAGGCGTGGTTGCTGTAAAATGTTTGATGGGCTTCAGAATGCGTATCGCCGTGCGCAGGCAGAAGTTTGCCTTATACATCATGGCTTTGTCGCCTGTGAACGATACCATACGTCGGCCGATCTCGATGTTTCCCGCACCCAGTTCGGTGAGTTCCTGTGCCAATACTTCTTCAAGTCCCTCGAATGTCTTGGCAATAAGCTCAAATTCTTGATTCATTGTGATAAAATTACGTAATTTGAATTGATGCTGCAAAATTATGAATTTTCGTCCAGCCAATCAACTGTTGGAGTGGGTTTTCTTTGTCTTGGGGAGGTCTGGAAGTGAGCGGGCGGAGCGTGGAGTGGCTTTCATCGTCTTATGGCCGTCAGACAATTGTCTCATTGGTGGCGGACGGTCGTCGCACGCCGGTCGGACGGTTGTCTGACGGATATCAGACGACGGTCATTTTCTGATGTCATTCCGGGTATGTCAGATTGGCTTCGGTGATCCGCTCCAGCACCTCGTGCAGGAACTTCGCGGCTTCCCATCTGGCCATCGGCAGGTTCATCATCAGGTAGTTCCCGCAGTCTTTCGGACTGGCTCCGGGCACCTCTCCTTCAAAGCCGGCGATAAACCGGAAGGTCTCCGTCATCAGTGGTACGATGTCCGCTGACTGCAGGTCGCCTTTCACCACCAGATAGTTGCCTGTGAGACAGCCCATGGGTCCCCAATAGATGATCTTGTCGGCCCATGCAGGGTGGTTGCGCAGGAATGTGGCCGCCAGATGCTCTATCGTGTGGATGGCCGACGGGCTCAGTGCCGGCTCACGGTTCGGTTCTTTCATGCGGATGTCGAAGGTGGTGACAGTCTCGTCGCCCACCTGGTCCTTGCGTGACACATAGATTCCGCGCTGCAGGCGGATGTGGTCAACGGTAAAGCTCGGTATTTTTTTCATTGTCGTTTATATTTTGTTCGGTAATGCTTTCAGGAATGTCTCGGTGACGTGGAACGACCGGTCGGCCATTTCCGCCCAGAAGTTGAGGTACTGTTCGAAATGCTTGTCGGCTCCCGGTGTGTCACTGATGATGCGGAAGCTGATGAACGGCACCTTATAAAGATGGCAGACTTGTGCGATGGCTGCCGATTCCATGTCGACGGCAAGTCCCTCGGGAAAGTCCTTCTTGATCTTGTTCAGCTCGCTGCGGTCGGTAATGAACTGGTCGCCCGTGCAGATCAGTCCCCCGTGGACCGGTGTTTCCGTGTCGAGTGAGAGGGCGCATTCGTATAACTTGTCGTTTCCCTGGAAAAATGTGGGCAGTCCCTGAACCTGTCCGTAGGCGTTGCCGTCGCCGCACCATACATCGTGGTATACGGTCTGCCGGCTGACCACCACGTCCATTACCTTCAGGCACGGGTCGATGCCTCCCGCCACACCGGTGCTGATGATGCAGTCCGGCTGGAAGTTGCGTATCAGCTCCACGGTGCCTGCCGCCGCGTTCACCTTCCCGATGCCGCATTGTGTCAGTATCACTTCATTCTGCCGGATGTTGCCTTCGATATACGAAAAAGGGCCTGCCTTGCGTTCTGTCTTGTTCTCAAGTTGGTTGGCCAGTTGTTTCTGTTCCGAAGTCATGGCCGTAATGATTCCTGTTTTCATTCGATAAAAAAGATTTTCACGGCAAAGTTACTATTTTTCATGGACTATTGTGTTATCTTTGTCATTTGAAAATATGAATCAACAAAAAGCTTTTATGAAAGGATTGAAAAAGTTTCTGCCTGATATTCTGGCAATCGTGCTTTTCGCCCTCATCTCGTTCGCCTATTTCTGTCCGGCAGTGTTTGAAGGACGGATTCTTGCCCAGCATGACGCTGTGGCCGGAATCGGTGCGGGCCGTGAGGCGAAAGAGTATTATAACCGGACGGGTGAGTCGACCCGTTGGACGAACGCGCTGTTCGGTGGGATGCCTACCTATCAGCTTGCTCCCAGTTATGAGTCGAACAAGACGTTGACGTATATCCAGAAGGTGTATGAGTTGTTTTTGCCCACGTATGTGTGGTATGTGTTCATTATGCTGCTCGGATTCTACATCCTGCTGCGCGCCTTCAACTTCAAGGTGTGGATGTCGGCTTTGGGCGCCATTGTGTGGGCTTTCTCCTCTTATTTCTTCATCATCATCGCGGCGGGCCATATCTGGAAGTTTGTCACTTTGGCCTATATTCCGCCTACCATTGCGGGTATGGTGCTGGTGTATCGGGGAAAGTATCTGACAGGAGGGTTGGTCACCGCTCTTTTCGTCGCCCTTCAGATTGTCTCGAATCATGTGCAGATGAGCTATTATTTCCTGTTCGTGATGCTGTTCATGGCCGTTGCTTTCGGTGTGTCCGCCTGGAAGGGGAAACAGTTCCCGAAATTCCTGAAGGCGACAGGTGTGCTTGTCGTGGCCGGTGTCTTGGGAATCTGCATCAACATCTCCAATCTGTTTCATACCTATCAGTACAGTAAGGAGACGATGCGCGGAAAAAGTGAGCTCGTGAAAGAAAACCCGGCAAACCAGACCGGAAGCGGTCTGGACCGCGATTATATCACGCAATGGAGCTATGGTATCGGTGAGACTTTCTCTCTGCTTGTGCCCAATGTGAAAGGAGGGGCCTCCGTTCCGCTGGCACAGAACGAGAAGGCGATGAAGAAAGCCGATCCGGCCTATCTGGGACTGTATTCCCAGCTGGGCCAGTATTGGGGAGAGCAGCCGGGCACGTCGGGTCCTGTCTATGTGGGTGCGTTCGTCATGTTCCTGTTTGTGTTGGGACTGTTTATCGTGAAGGGTCCGATGAAATGGGCTCTTCTGGCGGGTACGGTCTTTTCCATTCTGTTGTCGTGGGGGCATAACTTCATGGGGCTGACCAATTTCTTTATCGATTATGTGCCGATGTACAACAAGTTCCGTGCTGTGTCGTCTATTCTGGTAATCGCGGAGTTCACTATTCCTTTGCTTGCCATGATGGCATTGAGGCAGGTGGTGGAGCGTCCTCAGCTTCTGAAAGAGCGTCCGAACGCCTTCTATGGCAGTTTTATGCTGACAGGTGGAATTTCCCTGCTGTTCGCGCTGGCTCCCACTTTCTTCTTTTCTTCCTATGTGTCTTCTGCCGAGATGAGTGCTTTGCAGAGTGCCATACCGGGCGACCAGTTGGCTCCCTTGCTGGCAAATCTGGAAGAGGTGCGCAAGTCGCTTTTCACTTCCGACGCATGGAGAAGTTTTTTCATTATCGTGGTCGGGGCGGCTTTCTTATGGTCGTATTGCGCCGGGAAACTGAAGGCAAGGCCTTTGATAGGGATGCTGGCTTTGCTCTGCCTGATCGACATGTGGAGCGTGAACAAACGTTATCTTTACGACGCGCAGTTCGTGGCGAAAGGCACGGAAATGCAGCCTTTCCTTCAGCCGTCGGAGACGGACAAGCTGATTCTGCAGGACAAGTCGCTTGATTACCGTGTGCTGAACATGGCGTCGAACACATTCAACGAGAACAACACGTCGTATTGGCACAAGAGTATCGGCGGTTACCATGCCGCCAAGCTGCGCCGTTATCAGGAGATGATTGACGAGCATATCCAGGGTGAGATGACTGCCTTGTATAAGGTGTTGCCGGAAACAAACGGTGATTTGGGTCTGGTCGGCGATTCGGTGACTCCGGTGCTGAACATGCTCAATACCCGTTACATTATCGTGCCTCTTCAGGGAGGAGCCACCGCTCCCGTCTTTAATCCGCATGCTTTGGGCAATGCCTGGTTTGTGGATGAGGTAAGCTATGTGGACAATGCCAACGAGGAGATTGACGCGCTGCATCATGTGAATCCCGGCAAGGTGGCTGTGGTGGACAAGAAGTTCTCGGCACAGATAAAGGAAGAGACGAATGCGGATGACAGTCTGCGGAGCGTGAGACTGGTTAACTATGAGCCGAATGCGTTGGAATATGAGGTGGATTCGGAAAAAGGCGGGACCGTGGTATTCGCTGAGATCTACTATCCGGGATGGCGTTCCTATATTGACGGCAGGCAGGTGGAGCATGGAAGGGCGGATTACATTCTTCGTGCGATGAATGTTCCTGCCGGAAAGCATACCGTGACATTCATTTTCGATCCGGTGTCCTTGCATGTGACAGAGACCATCGCCTTCATTGCGTTGGGGCTGCTGGCCACAGGCGCGGTTGCGGTTGTCTTTCTGGAAATACGGAAGAGGAAAAAGGGGAAAGAATGACGGTTATTTCTTCACTATGGCGCGGACCACGAATCCCAGATGGCGCATTACGGTAGGCAGGTAACCGTAGTACTTGCACATGATGCGAAAGCGCTCTTTCAATGAGGCCTTGTGGTTCCGGGTGGTCATTCCTTCATTCAGATAATCGATAAGAGTCAGGTGTGTGTTATGAAGCATCTGGCTCTTTTTCATGATACGGATGCACCAGTCGAAATCGGCTGAGAAACGGTATCTCAGATCAAACGGCTCCACAAGATCCCTGCGTGCGAAGAAAGCCTGATGGCAGACCATCATGCCGTTCTTGAAGCTTCTCCATGTGAGGTGCTCGGGTGCCGAAAGGCGGCGCATGCGCAGGAAGTGGCCTTCCTCGTCCACGATGGCCGTCTCCCCGTAAAGCACGTCGGGCAGCGTGTTTTCCGTGATGGAATGCACCATGAGCGACAGGGTGTCGTCCTCGTGCAGCTCGTCTCCGGCGTTCAGAAAACATATATAGTCGCCTGTCGCCATTCCGATCCCTTTATTCATCGCGTCATACAGTCCCTTATCCGGTTCACTGACCACTTTGGTGATGTGCGTGCGGTATTGTCCGATGATTTCCAGTGTCCGGTCCTTTGAGCCTCCGTCCACAATGATGTACTCCAGATTCTTATATGACTGGGTGATGACACTCTGGATGGTATCTTCCAGTGTAGCTCCGGCATTGTAGGTGACGGTGATGATGGAGAACTTGGGATGGAGGTGATGGAAGTTATGCATTGTTTCCTGTAATCTGGTTATAGATATGGATGTATTTCATGGCGACCGTGTGTTCGGAATAAGAACTGAGCACTTTCCGTCTGGCTGCCTCCGAAAGGCTCTTGTAGTCGCTTTCGTTCAGCGACCAGCAGATTCCGTTGGCCAGGTCCTCCGCTGATTTGTACTGTGCCACGTAGCCGTTGTGCAGATGGTCAATCATTTCCGGTATGCCGCCTATATTGAATCCTACGCATGGTATGCCGCACGACATGGCTTCCATGATGGTGTTGGGAAGGTTTTCCATCAGTGAAGGGGTGACAAACAGGTCGATGGCGTTGTATATGTCAGCGATTTCCCTTTCGCCGCTCACATAGTCAATGCAATGGATAGGAAAGGGAAACAGGGACTCATATTGCTGCGATTGTTTTCCTACCACCACTACGGCCAGTTCCTTGCCGGCCTCCGGGTGCTTTTCCAGAATCAGCCGGCAGGCTTCCACCAGATAGTCAATGCCTTTCCGCTTGTCGGTAATCTTCATGGAACTGAACATCAGCAGTTTTTTGCCGGTAGGCAGGTGAAGCTTCTGACGGGCTTCTTTTTTGTCGGTCGGACGGAACAGGCTTGTGTTGATCGGATTCGGCAGACTGGTGACCTTGTGTCCTTGTGTCAGGGCGCTTTTCTTGGCCTGTGATTCCAGCCATCGGCTGCAGGCAATAAAGGTAATGTTTGCGTTTTGGTAGAGTTTCTGTTTTTTCCTGAATATGCGGTATGACAGGTCTGTCTTGTTGCCTTTATGTAGCAGAGGGCAGTCATGGCAGTTCGAGGTGTAGTTGGTACAGGTTTCCGCATGGTGGCAGATACCGGTAATGGGCCACATGTCATGCATGGTCCATACCACCGGTTTTCCTGATTCCAGGATTTTCCGGATATTCTTGAGTGAGAGCATACCTTGGTTGACCCAGTGCAGATGGATCACGTCGGCTTGCCTGAATTCCGGCAATGAGGTGATGTCTGTTCCTGTATTGGCGATATCCACAGCGAACAAGTTTGTTTTCTTGAAATGGTTTGCTTTCCAGATGATGAATCGTTCCCATACAAAGTTCCAGATGTGCCGCCATGATTTTTTCAAGGCAACCACTGTTATCCGGTCGCTCTGCTTGTCGCGCACAAGCATCTTTGCCTTGATGCCACTGTCTTTCAGTGCGTCCATCAGTCGGCTGGCCGCAATGGCTGCTCCTCCTGTCCGTTCGGATGTGTTTATAATCAGTACCCTCATGTGTCGTGCTCAAGATTTGTGCAAAAATAATATTTTTTGGAAATAAAATTTTCGTTACGCTCCGAAATCTCCTTTTAAAGTGCGTCTGATTCGCCGGATGGCCTTTGCCCAGAAACAGTTTGTCCGCCGGTAGTAACGTTCGAACACCTTTCTCGCCTCCTTGTTTTCTTCTACAGGTGAGATGGGGCTTACCGGAAGCGGATTCATCCACAAGTCAGAAGCGTAAAGTCCGCCTCCTCCACAGTTGGTCCCGCTGCCGTCAAATCCCGTGTTCTGCACAAGCGATTTTCCGACATTGAGCGAGAGTATGCCGTCAAGGAAAAGGCTGGCGTTCCATCGGATGGCCCATGAATTGTTTTTCCCGGCTATCTGTCTGCGCAGCATCCGTGTGAACGGATAGTTTCCGTTGAAGTCGAAGTAACGGGTCAGGTGGCGTTCCTCTAGCCGGGAGAGCAGCTCTTTCCCGTCGGGGTTGAAGTGCTTCCATGCCCGTTCCCATGTAGCCCATCCCCAGCTTCCGGTCCATCTGATGAGGAAAGTGTCTGGCAGGGACGGATCTTTTGTGAAGTCACAGGCTTGGATATGTCCTACCTTCTCTTCGTTCTTATACATTTCCAGTGCATCGTTCATGAAACGGAGGAAATGGGGGGCCACCACCAGATCGTCTTCCAGCACGATGACTCTCCCATGGGCATTGACTTGTGTGGTCACTCCGTCGATTACATTACGGGCAAGTCCCCAGTTTTTCTCGCGTTCAATGACGGTCACTTGTTTGAACCCATCGGTAGAGCGTATGAGTCGTCGGACTTCACTGACCTGCTGTATGTCTGTTTCGGAACGTGCCTGGTCTGCGTAGATGAACAGTTCGCTGTCGGCCGCTTCGGCGTTTGCTTTCAGTGATTCGATGACACGTCGGGTATGTTCGGGACGGTTGTAAACGAAAAGTAGGATAGGGGCATACATTTTAATGAAGAATTAATGATTAAGAGTGAAGGATTACAGGAAGTGCGGCGCTTCTTTCCGGGTCTTCCGTCGGACTTGGATAACTTTACCCGTCCGTGTTGTCAATTTTATAGCAAGATATAGATAGGTACATTCGTCCTGTGGCTTGATATGGAAAAAGGCGGTCAGACTTTTTTTGATACAGGCAAGTACACTGTATACGAACGCGTTTCCGATGGGACGGTTAATATTGGCGTATTCTGAAAGCAGGTAGACATATTCCGAGCGGAAATAAGCCTTGCGCGTCACCTCCCGGAATTCACGGTCGTGGCATCCGAATACTTTCGGGGAATATCCTATCTTTAAATGATGGTAATGCAATCGGTTGATATAATCTTTATCTTCACCATAATGGTAGAATAGCGGAGAGAAACCTCCTACAGTCTTTAGTGTAGTAATCGGGATAAACCAAAAGGCCGCATTGATGAAGGTGGCTTCAACCAGTGACTTGCTTTTGGGAAGTTCCGTTTTATCTTTGATTTGTACATAGTGTGCAAAACCTTTGTCCAATTGGTTGCCTTGCCCGTTCAGATGGACAGGAGAGAGAATCCCGAATGTAGGATTTTCTCGGGACAGACCGGCCAGTGTGCCGATGGTATCTGTGCTGACCCACGCATCCTGATTCAGCAGGAAAACGGCGTCAAAGCCTTCCTGCATAGCGATTTGCATACCTATATTGTTCGCTTTTCCGAATCCGAGATTTTGTCCGTTATCGATAATACGGACAGACGGATAAGCTTGCCGGATGGTAGAGACGGTCCGGTCTTTTGAGCCGTTGTCGATGACAAGTATTTCTGTAGGATATGTGGATAGCAACAGGCTCTCTAAACAAGGTCTTATCCATTTCTCGAAATTGTAGGAAATGATGATAGTCAATACTTTCATTGCCTTATCGCTTTAGTTTTATCAGTATGGTGGTAATCCGGTCGTATATCTTTTTCTGTAGGCTGACAGTTGGAATTCCGGTCATTTTTCGGGCATTCTCCCAGAATGACTTTTCTTCTCCTAGTCCTTGCCGCTTTTCTATGTAGCGGAACAAGCGGTACAGTCCTCGTTTCTTTTCATAAGGCAGATGCCATACAGGAATGTTCATGTCTTCCGGCATGATGTTATTGAATTGTGGCGAGGTCCACATCCGTTTCACATAGTCGTTGGCTATGCGGTTGCGGAATTGCAGATGTTCTGCCATTATGCTGAGCACATGGGCTTCTTCGTTCAATCTGGATTGACGGCTGTCCGTCCGCTGAAGATTGAAATGCCATAGTTCCGGATAAGTCTTGTTGATGCGGGCTATGAGATCTCCACGCAGACAGATAAACTCGCCTCCGTAATAAGTGATGGGTTGTTGGGGCTTCTTGTGGTAGCAGGCCTCATAAAACTCATCCATTTCCGGGAGAGTGACACCGTTGATGTTTGCTTTCCTGTCCGTGATGAACTCATAGAGTGCGCTTCCTTTTTCTCTGGTCTTGTCGAAAAGGGACTTCAGTGAAGTACGGCACAGGCAGTCGGCATCTGTGACGAGCAAGGCGTCATCCGGTTGCATACGGCCTTCCATGTATCTCAGGATGTCGTACAGGTAAAACTGGTTTTGCCAGGCACTATACCAGTTCTTGGGCGGCTTGCACGTGTAGGAAAGTGTCACGGTTTCCACGTTTAGTGTGTCGAACAGCCGTTGCAGGAATGCCGGCAGTTCCTGTTTCTTCAGGTTGCTGAAAAACAAGAGTCTGGCCGAAGGGTTATAATGCTGGAATGTCCGGAAAAACGGCACTTGTATCTGCATATAGATGGAATGTACCAATGCGGAATCTCCTTTTTGTCCCATTTGCGGATAAAAGCTGGCCTCTTCTGCCGATTCTTTGTAGAACCAGGTGGCTATGTAGTTGACAGGTTGCTTCATTTGTGTATTAGTCATTAAAATATTGGCGGATCCATTGATTGATGTCATATCGGTCCTTGATGGTTCTGGAGGTTTCCTGTATGGGAGTGGACATGAACTGTGTCAACCGGTCAATGGAATCTTTCCCAAAAATAAAGATATTTTGGGGATTGTAAAAATCATACTGTGTTATTTCCTGATTGTTCGTAATCAGTTTCTTGTTGTAGAACAGTGCCTCCAGTGGGCGACGGGTCAGTCCCGCCTGTCCTTGTTGGCAGATGTCGATGACGCATCGGGTCTGGTCAAGATGTCTCAGGTACTCCGGATAAGTGATCTTGTCTGCCGGACTTTTGGGTATTATGAAATCACATTTGTAGCCTTCCGATTCCATGAATGTCCGGAGGTCCGTCAGAATGGTTTCCCTGTCTTTGGGCAGTCCGCAGAAAAAGCAATCGGAAATGATCTCATCGGTCCGATTGTCAGGATAGCAGAAATATTGTCCCGTGTATGTCATTCCGTATTGTGTGGCTTCGTATGGGTCGAAGCTTGTCAGGCGGTATCCTAGCTCACGGATTTTCATCAAGTATTCTTCAGGATTGCGGAAAGTGGTATGCACGGGGTTGCAATAGTAGATGTGGCAAGGTACGTCTTTGGGCATATAGGGACGAATGGCACGGAGCACACGCACGTTGCACGCTTCGTAAATCAGGATGGCATCTCCCGCTTGTGCATGGATAAGTCGGTCGAAGTATGGCTTCGGAAACCACCAGTACAAAAGCCGCCGGGGTAAGGGAACACGTCCCACCAGCAGACTCCGGAGCAGTCCCTTAAAGCGTTGTGAGGGATAGCGGAGGAAGTCCGGCAACATCACGATGTGTGTGCGGAGTTCAGGTCTCAGCCTTTTGAAAATGTCACGTGGGGGACTGACTACGTAGAGGGTGCTCATAATTCTTAAAAATGCAGATTAAAGCGGATTTCCGCGGATTGTTTCCACAAATATAATAAAGTTTCATGGATTTGATGCCATAGAGTAGATAAAACCCGGTGTGCGTTTCTTTGTGATGGACAGATGCGTTCACGGGCGTTTCTTTTTAAACAAGTAACCGATGCATTCCTGCATGATCTCGGCATGTGCCAGTCTCATCACGAGAAAATAACATATGGCGGCTGTGATGACTTTTATGAGGAATGTGATGGGAAGCGGACCTCCTGTATATTCTGCGATTCCCCAACCGATGCCGCAAGCCGTAAGGGCGATGACAAGGAAGGGAATAAGGTCGAGCAGGAGCATCCGCAAGGTGAGGCGGATGAACCGGAAGGCGAAACGTTGCCACACGAAGATCCATCCGATATTGATACACACACCCGCAATTACCATGGTATGTATGTCGCCTCCGAAGCGGACGATCAATAATACCACTGCCAACTGGAGTACGACCTGCGTGATGATGTTCCACATATAGACATTCGATTTCCCTTGGCTGACAATTAGGTTCGAGAACAAGGTGTTGAGGGGGATGAACGCGCCTCCGATGCAGAGCAGTTGCATCAGCGGGATGCTGCCGGTCCATTTTTCGCCTACGGTGATCAGTATCAGTTCGCGTGTTATGATACTAAGTCCGAACATGGCTGGAAAAGCCAGGAAGGCACAGAAACGGAGAATCTTGCGGAACACGCGTAAGGAGCGTTCACGGTCATCGTTGATGCTTGCCAGTACGGGTTGTGCCACACTTCCCATCATTCCCGTAATGAACTGATGTCCTGTAGCGTTCCATTTGTTTGCCTGGTTGTAGTTGCCCACGGCCTGTGGAGTGAAATATTTTCCCAATATCACTGAAAGCAGGTTGTTGTTCAGCTGGTTGGCGATGTTTGTTATCAAAAGCTTGCTGCTGAAAGCGAAAAGCGGCCTTAAAGGATGGAAATCAATGTGGAATGTCGGTCTCCATGGGGAAAAATACCATGTGCAGAGTGTCACTGTAATCAGGTAGGTGAGGCTTTGTGTGGCGATCCCCCAATAAGAGAATCCGTTGAAAGCGAGCGTGATGCCCAGACTGCCCGAAACCATGTGGGCAATGATGCCCGAAAGGGCTTGCTGGCGCACCTTCAGGTTGCGGAAAAGATAAGCTCCTTGTGCCGTGCCCAGACTGGCGATGGGAATGGCAAGGAAGCAATAGCGTGCCAATGGAACAAGTTCAGGTTCCTGATAGAATCGGGCGATGAGCGGGGCACAAAAGAAAAGGATGAGATAGGCGCATGTGCCGATGAGCAGGCTGCACCAGAATACGGCGTTGTAGTCTTCGTGCCGGATGTTTCTCACGTTCACCAATGCCGCCCGGAATCCACTTTCCTGCAGTGAGTTTCCGATGAGGGTAAAGATAGTCAGCATCCCCACCATTCCATATTCGTCGGGCGAAAGGATGCGTCCCAAAATAATTCCGAACACGAGCACAAGCACTTGTTGGGCACCATTGTTGATGGCCCCCCACAACAGACCTTTCGCGGTCTTTTCTTTCAGTGACGGTTCGGGCATATAATTTAAATTAGGGATAAAACGCAGATTAGCGCAGATTTACGCGGATTTTTATAATCTGCGAAATCCGCGCTAATCTGCGTTTCAAACTAAAATATTACTTCACTTCGCTTCCCGGTTTCACTTCGCGCAGTACGGAAGTGACTGCCAGCGAGCCGTCGAAGTTCTCGGCACTGAGAATCATGCCTTCACTCACCAGACCGTTCTTGAACTGGCGTGGGGCAAGGTTGGCGATGAACAGTACCTGCTTGCCTACCAGCTCTTCCGGTTTGTAGTGCTGGGCGATGCCGCTTACGATGGTGCGGTTCTCCAGCCCGTCAGCAATCTTGAACTTCAGCAGTTTCTTCATCTTGGGCACGTTTTCGCATTCCAATACCGTGCCGACACGGATATCCAGTTTGTCGAAGTCCTCGATGGATACGGTCGGTTTCACCGGGTTGGCCTTGTAGTTGGCGGCCTCGTTCTCTTTTTTTGTGGCGAGCAGCTTGTCCACCTGTGCCTGGATGGTTTCGTCGTCAATCTTCTCGAACAACAGTTCGGCCTTGTTCAGCACGTGTCCGGCTTCCAGCAAGTCGGTGCGTCCCAGTTGTTCCCAGCTGAAGCTTTCCATGTTGAGCATCTTGCGGAGCTTCTCGGAACTGAACGGCAGGAACGGTTCGAAAGCGATGGAGAGGTTGGCCACGAGCTGCAACGCGATGTGCAGGATGGTCGCCACACGGTCCATATCTGTCTTGGCCAGTTTCCACGGTTCGGTGTCGGCAAGATACTTGTTTCCGATACGTGCCAGATTCATCGCTTCCTTCTGCGCGTCGCGGAACTTGAACACGTCAAGCAGCTTCTCCACTTGTGCCTTCACGTCGGCGAACTCCTGCAAGGTGGCTTTGTCGTAGTCGTTCAGCTCTCCGCAGGCAGGCACCTTGCCTTCGAAATATTTGTGGGTCAACACCAGCGCACGGTTCACGAAGTTGCCGTATACGGCTACCAGCTCGTTGTTGTTGCGTGCCTGGAAATCTTTCCATGTAAAGTCGTTGTCCTTGGTCTCCGGCGCGTTGGCGGTGAGTACATAGCGAAGCACATCCTGCTTGCCGGGGAAATCCTGAAGGTATTCGTGCAGCCATACCGCCCAGTTGCGTGAGGTGGAGATCTTGTCGCCCTCCAGATTCAGGAACTCGTTGGCCGGCACGTTGTCGGGCAGGATGTAGCTGCCTTCCGCCTTCAGCATGGCGGGGAACACGATGCAGTGGAACACGATGTTGTCTTTTCCGATGAAGTGGACGAGGCGTGTCTCGGGGTCTTTCCACCATTTCTCCCATGAGTCGGGAAGCAGTTCCTTGGTGTTCGAAATATAGCCGATGGGCGCATCGAACCATACGTAGAGCACTTTGCCTTCGGCTCCTTCCACCGGAACAGGAATACCCCAGTCGAGGTCGCGGCTCACGGCACGCGGCTGCAGACCCATGTCAAGCCATGACTTGCACTGGCCGTACACGTTGGGCCGCCATTCCTTGTGGTCCTCCAGAATCCACTGGCGCAGCCATGCTTCATGCTTGTCGAGCGGCAGATACCAGTGGGTAGTCTCCTTCATTACCGGCTCGCTTCCGCTGATGGCGCTTTTCGGGTTGATCAGTTCAGTGGGCGAGAGTGTGGATCCGCATTTCTCGCACTGGTCGCCGTAGGCACCCTGGGCGTGGCATCGCGGACATTCGCCCGTGATGTAGCGGTCGGCAAGGAATGTCTTTGCCTCTTCGTCATAATACTGCATGGAGGTCTTTTCTATGAACTCCCCTTTGTCGTACAGCTTGCGGAAGAAGTCGGAAGCCGTGTCGTGGTGTATCTTTGAAGATGTGCGTCCGTACACGTCGAACGAAATGCCGAACTCCTTGAATGAGTCGCGGATAAGTGTGTGGTAGCGGTCGACGATGTCCTGCGGTGTGCAGCCTTCCTTTTTTGCCCGGATGGTGATAGGCACTCCGTGTTCGTCAGATCCTCCGATGAATAGCACGTCCTCCTTTTTCAGGCGGAGATAGCGCACGTAGATGTCAGCCGGCACGTAGACGCCTGCCAGATGGCCGATGTGTACCGGTCCGTTGGCGTAGGGCAATGCCGAGGTGACGGTTGTCCGTTTGAATGTCTTTTCCATATCTTATATTGTTTCCTTTTTGATGCGGTTATTGCTTTGCAAAGATACGGATTATATTTTGAAAATTGAACGTGGAGGTGCAAAGGTGCGGAGAATAATTTACGGGAATCGGAGCATTGAAAAGATTTCTTGGGTTTCGCTGAAAATCTTTATGTTCGGAGTGGCTTTTGTGTCATATTGTCAAAATGACAGTCCGGAAGGCTGAGAATCGTTTGTTTCGGCTGCAGGAAAGCCGTGTCGGATAATTCAGGATTCTCGGACGTTGTTCTGCAGACTTGGGTTTTTTGAATCTGACCTTTATATGTCTGTTTGGCGGGTGAATCGAGGCTTGAATGTGAAAAATATTTTCAATATAGGTTGTATGCTTTCTTTTTGTTGTCGTGTATTTTGCTTTCTTGCTGACCCTTCTGGTGGAGAAGAGGAGCCTTTTTCTTTGGAATAGATGTTTCTTGCATGTCTTTCCTGAAACGCTTCGGCGTTTTTTTGTGGATGCCGAAGCGTTTTCCCTGAAATATCAGGGCATTTTTCTTGAAATGTCCAGTCGTTTTTTTCGTCATGGCAGATTCTTCACCCCCTCTGCAAGGCATTCTGGATGGGGCTCCCGTTAGCATTTATTAAGAATCCGCTTCCGGATGAAGGAAAAAAGTGGACGGGTATGTTATCCGAAATCCGTTTATTCGGTTGTCAAGACAAAAAATATCGTAAAACGGTTACATTTTGTCATCAGGCATCTGCATGCTTTCCGCCAGTTTCCTCACTCCCTGTTGGAAGGCGATGAAAGCCCCTCCCAGCACACGGTTGCCATCGTAGAACACGGCGGATTGCCCGGGGGTGATGGCCGATGCCTCTTCCAGAAACTTTACCAGCAGGTGTGAATCGTCAATCCGCGCAATCCGGCATGGGATGGGACGGCTGCGGTAACGGATGCGTACCGACAGGTTCCGGCAGGAGAGCAGTTCCTCCATATCCACAGCATTCACATCCTCCACCAGCATGTATTCCGTTTGCAGCTGGTCGGCATCGCCCAGCATCACAGTGTTTTTTGCAGGGTTGATTTTCAACACGTACATCGGTTTGCCGAGCGCAATTTCCAGCCCCCTGCGCTGGCCGATGGTGTAGTAGGCGAAGCCTTTGTGTTGCCCCAGTTTGAGTCCTTTGCTGTCTACAAACCATCCCGGCCCGATCCGTTCGTCAATATCCGGGCAGTGCTCCTTCAGAAACTCCCTGTAGTCTTTGTCGATGAAACAGATTTCCATACTTTCCCCGCCTTTTGCTTTCGCTTCAAAACCTTTGGAAGCCAGATATTGGCGCACATCCGCCTTGGTCATTCCGCCGAGGGGAAACATCATCCGTTTCAGGATGTCCTGCGGAAGTTTCCATAAGAAATACGACTGGTCCTTGGTCGGGTCATCGCCCGTCACAATATATCGGTGTCCGTTGATGTCCTCCAGCCGGCAATAGTGTCCTGTGGCAATCCAGGCACAGTTTGTCCGGTTCGCCCATTCGCAGAGGATGCGTTCCTTGAAAAGCGGGTTGCACATCACACACGGGTTCGGTGTCCGTCCGCGCATGTATTCGTCAATGAAGTGACGGACAATCACGTCCTTGAATTCCTCGCGTACATCCGCCACATGATGTTCGATGCCCAGCCGTGCGGCAAGTGCCTGTGCTTCCAGTACCTCATCGGGCTGCTCTTGGCCGGGTGTGGAGAAATGGGAGGGAACGTCCCATGTGCGCATGGTCACTCCCACGACTTCATATCCTTGTTCCTGAAGCATGATGCACACTGAGGAGCTGTCGATTCCCCCGCTCATGCCTACCAATACTCGTCTTTCTTTTTCGGTCATAGTTTATGATGGAATTTATATGTCTGGATTGAACACGGAGGCGCAGAGGCACAGAGTTTTTTGAGTGGTATTTATGCTCAGATTGGTTCTCTGTGTCTTTGCGGCTCTGTGTTCAATGGATAAAACGTTAGAAGAACAGTTCCGGTTCCCGGCGTGTGCTGAATTTTTCATGGAGGATGGCGGCAAACGGGCTGTAGAACACCCTTGCGCGGTTGGGGCAGGCTTTCACGCAGGCACAGCATTTGATGCAGCGGTTCACCTCTGTTTCAATGCGTTCCCTGTCGTCGCTGATGTGGATGGCATGGGTGGGGCATACCTCAATGCATTCACCACAGACAAAACAGTTCTCGTTGCAGGTGGGGCAGGCCGGTTGGGAAGGAGGCAAGGTCTTGTAAGGGATGTTGCCTTTCACGTGCAGCTCTTCTGCCAGTCCGACTTCTTGCCATTTTCTCAGGCTTTCGCTTCCGAACAGGCGGGCTTTCTGCAGGTCTGCCTCGTCCGGCCGTCCTTCCGCGATGGGCAGTTCCGGCGTACTGAAGCTGTGTTCTCCGACGAATGCGCCTCCGGCCAAAGGGATGAATCCCAAGGAGGCGGCCACGTCACGCAGTTCGATCAACGCGTCCTCATAGTCCCGGTTTCCGTAGACTACCGCAAGGATGGCGGGAGAGCCGTTGCCTTTCAGCCGTCTCATGCGTTGCAGAGCGGCGGGCGCTACTCTTCCTCCATAGACGGGAGCGGCCAATACGGTCAGTTCGTCATGAATGTCGATAGGAGAGGTTTCCTCATCCAGAGTCAGGTCAGTCTCTATTCTCCGTGGCATGCCGATGCCTTCACCGATGGCGCGGGCTATTTTTTCCGATGTGTGTGTCGGTGAGAAATAAACGATTCGGGTGGTAGTCAATGTATTCATAAAGTCAGTTGTCTTTTGCTTCTGCGAACAAATATACAACAATCCTTCTTTTTTCTTCGTAGATATTCTTAATTTTGCATGAGTTTATATCGAGAAATGAATGGAAGAACAGTTTGATATACGTGACTATAAGCCATCCGGAAAGGAACGTGATTTCGAGAATGCCTTGCGTCCGCTCCAGTTCGAGGACTTCAGCGGGCAGGATAAGGTGGTCGACAATCTGCGTATTTTCGTGAAGGCGGCGCGCCTGCGTGCGGAAGCGTTGGACCATGTATTGCTTCATGGCCCTCCCGGATTAGGAAAGACTACATTGAGCAACATCATCGCCAATGAATTGGGCGTGGGGTTCAAGGTCACTTCCGGTCCTGTACTCGACAAGCCCGGAGACTTGGCCGGAGTGCTGACCAGTCTTGAGCCGAATGATGTGCTCTTTATCGACGAGATACATCGCTTGAGTCCGGTGGTGGAGGAGTATCTTTATTCTGCCATGGAGGACTACCGCATCGATATCATGATTGACAAAGGGCCTTCGGCGCGGAGTATCCAGATAGATCTGAACCCGTTCACTTTAGTCGGGGCTACCACCCGCAGCGGTTTGCTGACGGCTCCTCTCCGCGCCCGTTTCGGCATCAATCTTCATCTGGAATATTACGACGATTCGGTGCTGGCACGCATTATCTTGCGCTCTGCCGGCATTTTGGGAGTGCCTTGCGATGTAGATGCGGCAGAAGAAATCGCTTCCCGGAGCCGTGGTACGCCCCGTATCGCCAATGCTTTGCTGAGGCGTGTGCGTGATTTCGCCCAGGTGAAAGGAACCGGACGCATTGATGTGGAAATCGCACGTTATGCGCTGGAAGCGTTGAACATCGACCGTTACGGACTGGATGAGATAGACAACAAGATACTCTGTACGATTATCGACAAGTTCAAGGGAGGGCCTGTGGGACTGACCACCATTGCTACGGCTTTGGGAGAAGATCCCGGTACATTGGAGGAAGTGTATGAACCTTTCCTTATCAAAGAAGGTTTTATCAAGCGTACTCCCCGTGGACGGGAAGTGACCGATCTGGCGTACAGACATCTTGGAAAGAACAAGTATACAATTGAACAGACTTTATTTGATTGAATAAGCTTATGGCTGGAATGAAATCATTGGTGAAGGATACCGCCATCTATGGAGTGAGCAGTATTTTGGGGCGGTTCCTGAACTATCTTCTGGTGCCTCTTTATACGGGTGTGCTTCCGGCAGCCTCCGGCGGATATGGAGTGGTGTCGAATGTGTATGCCTATACGGCTCTGATATTGGTGTTGCTGACTTTCGGGATGGAAACGGGATTTTTCCGTTTTGCCAACAAGAAGGACGAGCAGCCTGAGACGGTGTATGCCAACTCGTTGCTGTTTGTCGGCGGATTGTCGCTGTTGTTCGTGGTGGTGTGCATGATATTCCTGCATCCGGTTTCCTCTTTGCTTGAATACCCCGACCATCCTGACTATGTGGGGATGATGGTGGTGGTGGTGGCACTCGATGCGTTCCAGTGCATCCCGTTCGCGTACTTGCGCTACAAGAAACGTCCGATAAAGTTCGCAGGCATCAAGCTTTTCAATATCATCGGGAATATCCTGCTGAACCTTTTTTTCCTGTTGCTTTGTCCGTGGCTCGACACGCATGCCCCGGGTACGGTATCGTGGTTCTATCGCCCTGACTATCTTGTGGGATATATCTTCGTGTCAAACCTTATCATGTCGGCTGTCCAGATGTTTTTCTTCATTCCTGAGCTTCGGGGATTTTCCTACCGTGTGGACTGGACATTGATGAAGCGTATGGTCAGCTATTCGTTTCCGATTCTGATATTCGGAGTGGTGGGCATCCTCAACCAGACAGTAGACAAGATGATTTACCCTTTCTTGTTCGATGACCGTCAGGAAGGGTTGGTTCAGTTGGGTATTTACAGTGCGACAAGTAAGGTGGCGTTGATTATGGCGGTGTTCACCCAGGCTTTCCGTTATGCCTATGAGCCTTTTGTGTTCGGCAAGAATAAGGAAGGGGATAACCGGGCGATGTATGCCGCCGCGATGAAGTATTTCTTTATTTTCTCGCTTCTTGCTTTCCTGGCTGTGATGGGCTATATGGATTTGTTGAAATATATGGTGGCCCGTGATTATTGGGAAGGACTGAGTGTGGTGGCCATTGTGATGGGAGCGGAGATTTTCAAAGGAATCTATTTCAACCTTTCTTTCTGGTATAAGTTGACCGATGAGACCCAATGGGGGGCTTATTTCTCACTGATTGGCTGTGCGGTGATACTGGCGTTGAATATTTGGCTGGTGCCGATGTATGGTTATGTGGCTTCCGCTTGGGCTTCCGTGGCGGGTTATGGCGTGATAACCATTTTGTCGTTCATCATCGGTCAGAAGAAATATCCGGTCAGCTATCCGTTGAAAGAAATGACTGTCTATCTGTTGTTGGCGGCAGTCTTGTTCATGCTTCTGCTGGTGGTAGATATTGAGAGTGTTGTGTGGAGGTTGCTGTTCCATACAGTGCTGATTCTGATATTTGTGGCTTATATCGTATGGAGAGACCTGCCGTTGAGGTCGATACCGTTTATCGGCCGTTTCTTCAGATAAGTAGGGAAATTTTCAAACTCAAGAGATATGAAAACGGAAAACAAACGGAATTTCCTGATCCGGAGGTTCTTGAAAGAATATCTGGATCTGCGCCGGAGCAAAGAAGACGAGCAGGTGACTGTGGAGTACATCCGGAATGGAGTGGAGTTTAAGGGTACGAATCTATGGATCTTGATTTTCGCCACGCTTATCGCTTCTTTGGGCCTGAATGTCAATTCCACGGCGGTGATTATCGGGGCTATGCTGATTTCTCCGTTGATGGGTCCTACGATGGGTATCGGACTTTCCATCGGTCTCAACGATTTCGAGCTGATGAAACGTTCGTTGAAGAGCTATGCGGTGACTACTTTGTTCAGTGTGGTGGCGGCCACCCTTTATTTCCTGTTCACTCCTCTTGATGAGGTACAGTCGGAACTGCTGGCACGTACCTCGCCTACCATCTACGACGTGCTCATCGCATTGATTGGCGGTCTTGCCGGTATTGTGGCATTGGCCACGAAAGAGAAGGGAAATGTCATTCCGGGTGCGGCAATCGCTACGGCCCTGATGCCTCCGCTCTGTACGGCCGGTTTCGGACTGGCCACGGGCAATCTGCTGTATTTCCTCGGCGCGTTCTATTTGTATTTCATCAATTCCGTGTTCATCAGTCTGGCCACTTATATCGGTGTGCGTGTGATGCATTTTGAACGGAAGCAGTTTGTCGACAAGGAGAGAGAGCGGATGGTCAAGAGATATATTGTGTGGATTACCATCGCCACCATGTGTCCAGCAGTCTATCTTACCTACAATATTGTCCGGGAGACTCTTTACCAGACTTCTGCCAATCGTTTTATCACTCAGGAACTTCAGTTTCCGGATTCGCAGATATTGAACCGTGACATTTCGTACGACAAGCATGAGATACGCGTGGTGTTGGTGGGTAAGGAAATTCCTGAGTCTCAGATAGCTGAGGCCAGGAGCAGAATGGGAGAATATAATCTGGACGAGACCAAGCTGGTTGTTTTTCAGGGTGTAGGCAACAGCAGTGCGGTCGATATCAGTAACATCAAGTCTATGGTGATGGAAGACTTCTACCACAACAGTGAGCGTCAGCTGACCGTTCAGAAAGCCGAGCTTGATTCTTTGCGTCAGGCATTGAATGACTTCAGCGGTTCCCAGGTGAACATGCGGATGGGGCAGGAGATGAAAGTGTTGTTTCCGATGGTGAAGACAATCTCAATATCCAAGAGTCTTCAGCTGGAGGTGGACAGTGTCCGGATGGATACGGTCACGTTTGCTATAATCGGATGTACACATGAGCCGTCCAAACAGGAAAAGGATAAAATGTTCAATTGGCTGAAAGCACGTACGGGTACGTCAAAAGTGCATCTGATTGTAGAGTAATGCCTGTCGGAATATTAAGAAAGGGTGTCTATGCGGTAATCAGATTCGCATTGACACCCTTTGCTTTGCCTTCGGATGATGAAGGCCGGATTTATGACTCTTTATTTTTTTCTTCTTCTTTTACTGGGCTTCTCCCATTCATCTTCAAAGTCCACATCGTTATGCTGGAAGAACTGTTTCCAGTCATCTTTTTTCATCTTGTGGGAAGCGGCCGGTTCGCTGTCCTTGTGGCTTGACCTTGCGGAGGAAGCTCTTTTTCCGCTTTTTCCAGAACGTTCGCGTTTCTTTCCGCTCTTGTCACTGTTCCCACTGTTTTCTTCCGCTACTTCCAACACTACCTTACGTCCGTTTTTCAATGTCACTTTGTTCAGTGCCTTCAGTAGAATCGGAGCCTGCGGCTCGATGACTTCAATGAACGAGAAGTTCTGCATCAGGTCAATACGTCCGATTTGGATACGTTCGTTCTTCAAGGTATGGTTGATAAGATCGATAATCTGGTTGGCATAGAATCCGTCTGTCTTTCCGAGATTCAGGAACATACGTGTATATCCTTTTTCTGCCTTGCGGCTTCTTTCACGGTCTTTACGTTCCTTACGGTCTTTCTTTTCTTTTTTTCCTTTCTCGGAAGTGCTTGGCTGCTCGATTTCCGGTGCGTTCTTGTAATAGTCAAGGAAGCGGTTGAATTCCATGGAAACCACACGCTTGATGAGGTCCTCCTTGCTCAGCCATTCGAACTTGCGGTAGATGCTTGGAAGGAAAGCCTCGATTTCCTCTTCGTTTACTTTTACCTTTTCAATTTCATCGATTACTTTTACCAGCTGTTGTTCACAGATCTCCTGTCCGGTAGGCAGTGGCTTGACTTCAAATTTCTTGTTGATGATGCGTTCAATCTCACGCATTTTGCCTTTTTCGCGCAGGTTCATGATGGCGATGGAGACTCCGGTTTTTCCGGCACGTCCCGTACGTCCGCTTCGGTGTGTATAACTTTCGGTATCTTCCGGAAGTCCGTAGTTGATGACATGAGTCAGGTCGTTCACGTCCAGTCCGCGTGCGGCCACATCGGTAGCCACCAGCAGTTGCAGATGACGCTGGCGGAATTTCTGCATCACCAGATCGCGTTGTGCCTGGCTCAGCTCGCCGTGCAACGAGTCAGCGTCATAGCCGTCCTGAATCAGTTTGTCGGCAATTTCCTGGGTCTCCTTGCGGGTGCGGCAGAAAATGATTCCGTAAATCTGCGGATAGAAATCCACTACACGTTTCAGTGCCAGGTATTTGTCTTTGGCATGAACGATATAGGCCACATGGTGTACGTTCTTGGTACTTTCGTTCTTTACGCCTATGGTGATTTCTTTTGCGTCGTGTAGATATGTCTTTGCGATTTTTGAGATTTCGGGACTCATGGTAGCCGAGAACATCAGGGTGTTGCGGTCTTGCGGCACATGTTCCAGAATGGCATTGATGCTGTCCGTGAAACCCATGTTCAGCATCTCGTCAGCTTCGTCCATCACCACATCCTTGATGGTCTCCAGTTTTGCCACATTGCGTTCCATCAGGTCAATCAGACGTCCGGGAGTGGCTACGATAATCTGCACGCCTTTCTTCAGGCTGCGGATCTGGCTTTCAATGGACGATCCTCCATATACAGGAAGGATTTTCAAGTCAGTAATATATTTTGAATAATCAGTCAGGTCGCCGGCAATCTGCAGACACAGTTCTCGTGTCGGGCAGAGAATCAACGCTTGCGGTTCACGGCGGGTGACATCAATTTTTTGGATCAGCGGCAGACCAAATGCGGCTGTCTTTCCAGTTCCGGTTTGTGCCAGAGCTACTACATCATTACCGTTTCCCAACAGGTAAGGGATCACTTCTTCTTGTACAGGCATGGGACTCACATATCCCATCTCTTCAATGGCTTTGCGTATTTCGGGGGAAACGCCAAGTTCTTCAAATGTCTTCATTCAGTTTTCAAATATCAAATTTGGCGCAAAATTACTGATAATTCTTGAAACAGACGGCGTTTTACTCTGATTTTTATCTTTAATTCGTGCCATGAATCCGATAGAGGCGGAAGGATACATCGGTATGGTTCAGAAAACTCCGTATGTCGTCAGCGAATTCCCGGTCCGGTGTCTCGTGAAGGGTGTTGATTCTGGTGGTGGAGGGATTGTGGATTTTCAAAAATATGATATATTTGCATGTGGAAGAGTCTGCGGTCTGACACGGACTCTGCAATCTGCCGGATGTGAACCGTAAAATTATTATATTCTATGAAACAACTGATTTTGACATGCGTGATTTTTTGCTGTGGGATTTTCGGAGTGTTGAAAGCCGAGAATCTGACATCGCCTGACGGGAACCTGTCGCTTGACTTCCGCCTGCTGGAGGACGGGACTCCGGTGTATTCTCTTCAATATAAGGGAAGGTCTGTCATCAAATACAGTGAAATGGGTTTCCTGATAAGGCCTGACTATGCGTTCGATAAAGGGTTCAGGAAAATGTTTGTGCGGTATGCGGAGACCGACACTGTGTGGCATCCGGTCTTGGGACAGTATCGTGACATCCGTGACCATCATAAAGAGATGTTCGTGATGTTGGAACAACCGTCCACAGGGTGGAAGCTGAACATCCGTTTCCGGCTTTTTAATGACGGACTCGGATTCCGCTATGAGTTCCCCGTGCAGGAGAGCCTGCGCAATTTTTCTTTAAAGGAGGAGATGACTGAATTCCGTCTTACGGGCGACCATAAAGCATTCTGGTTGCCTGGGGATTATGACACTCAGGAATATCCTACCACGACTTCCCGTCTGTCGGAGGTGGTTTCGCTGGTTGACAGTGTGCGGCTGGAACCACTCGCGGCCAAAAGCTTCACGCCCAATCTGGCCGTGCAGACTCCTCTCATGATGAAGTCGGACGACGGGTTGTATATCAATATCCATGAGGCGGCTCTGGTGGATTATCCGGCCATGCAGCTGAATTTGGACGACAAGAACTTTTGTCTGAGTTCTCATCTTGTCCCCGACAAGAACGGGATAAAGGGATTTATCCAGACAGGTAGCGTCACGCCGTGGCGTACGGTTATCGTGAGCGATGATGCCCGTGATATCCTTGCCTCCAATCTTATCCTGAACCTGAACGAGCCTTGCAAGCTGGAAGATACATCCTGGATTCATCCCGTGAAATATGTGGGAGTCTGGTGGGAATATTTCACCGGGCAAGGGTCTACCTGGGCTTATACGAAGAATCAGGACATTGTGATCGGCAAGACTGATTATACAAAGGAAATTCCCAACGGCACGCATGCGGCGAATACGGCTCATGTAAAAGAATATATTGACTTTGCCGCCAAACATGGTTTCGACGCGGTGCTGGTGGAGGGATGGAACGAAGGATGGGAGGCCAACTTCGCTTATGTAAAGGAACATATCTACAGCTTTACCAAGCCCTATCCGGATTTCGATGTGGAAGAACTTCACCGCTATGCGGCTGAGAAGGGTGTGAAAATCATCATGCATCATGAAACGACTTCTTCGGTGGCCGATTATGAGCGTCAGATGGAGGATGCGTTCCGCTTTATGGCCGACAACGGTTATGATGCTGTGAAGACCGGATATGTGGGACCTATCATTCCGAGAAGCGAGTATCATGATGGACAATGGATGGTGAACCATTATCTGAGAGTGGCGAAGATGGCCGCCAAGTATAAGGCAATGGTCAATTCGCACGAGGCAGTCCGTCCTACGGGTCTGTGCCGCACTTATCCGAACTGGATTGCACAGGAATCAGCACGTGGTACGGAGTTCGAGTCGTTTGAAGGCAACCGGCCTGACCATACGACTATCCTTCCTTTTACTCGTCTGATGGGTGGCCCGATGGATTATACGCCGGGTATCTTCGAAGGTGACTTGTCGGTCTATGGTCCGAACAAGGCACAGCTGAGCACGACATTGGTGAAACAGCTTGCCTTGTATGTTACTATGTACAGTCCTCTTCAGATGGCAGCCGACCTGTATACGAATTATGAGAAATACCCCGATGCTTTCCGGTTTATCAAGGATGTAGCTGTGGACTGGGACAATACCTATATTCTGGAGGCTGAGCCGGGAGACTATATAACCATTGCCCGTAAGACGAAGGGCAAGGACGAATGGTTTGTGGGAGGCATCACCGATGAAAACAGCCGGGAAGCGGAGATTGACCTCAGTTTCCTTCCTGAGGGAAAGAGTTATGAGGCTGTTATTTATGCGGATGGAAAGAAGGCCGACTGGCGTACCAATCCGAAAGATTATGTGATTTCCACACGGAAGGTTACTTCCAAGACGGTTCTGAAGCAGCGTCTGGCTCCGAGTGGGGGAGTGGCTGTTTCGATAAGACCTCTCTCACGGTAGTGCGGTCTGATTCGAGCTGGGCGGTCAGTTCGTTCAGCCCGTTGAATTTCATTTCGGACCGGATCCGGCTCACGAACTCTATCTTGATTTCCTTATAGTATATATCCTCGTGAAAATCGAGGATATGTACTTCTATGCTTATTTCCGGACCGTTGTCCAGAGTCGGGCGGCGGCCGATGTTCAGCATACCTTTATGTCGGTTCTCTCCCAGATATACATGTACGGCATACACACCGATCTCCGGAATCAGTTTCTCCGGACACGAGGGCTTCAGGTTGGCGGTAGGGAACCCCAGCCTGCGCCCTACTTTGTAGCCGTCGACAACAGTACCACTGATGTAGTATGGATAACCCAGAAAGTGGTTTGCCTGTTCTGTCTTTCCTTTTTTGAGTAGGTCGCGTATCACTGTCGAACTGATGGTTGTTCCTCTTTCGGTCAATGCTCTGGCCCGGATGATTTTCATTCCAAGTTCCTTCCCGTACCGGCAATAGTCCTCAAATCCTTCACTCCGGTTGTGTCCGAAACGATGGTCATATCCGATAACGAGTGTCTGTACCGTATATCGTTCATGGAGCATACACATGAAGTCGCGGGCCGTCAGTCGCGAAAGCTCCCTGGTGAATGGGAGCAGTATGCAATAATCGGCTTCTGATTGTTCAAGCAGGTCTTCCTTCTGTTTCAGACATGACAGCAGTTGGGGTTGATAGTCGGCTTGCATGACCTGACGGGGATGTACGGGAAAGGTGATCAGCAGTGACCGGAGCCCTTCTTTTTTTGCAGTCTCGCACACTTGTCGGATGAGGAACCTGTGTCCACGGTGTACCCCGTCGAAGCATCCGATGGTGGCTGCACAAGGAGGAAGTTTTTGATATGTACTGTCTGCCAGAATCACGTGTATAAGTTAATGTTTGAAGATGGTCGCCTCACTCAGTTCATCGCCCGGCACATAGTGGAATGTGCGGATGCCCACCGAAGCGGCCGCCTCGCAATTGGCCGGAGCATCATCGACAAATAATGTCTCTTCCGCTTTCAGTCTGGCCTCTTTGAGTGCAGTCAGAAAGATTTGCGGATTTGGCTTGGCCACGTGCATCTTGTATGAAAGGAAAATCTGTTTGAAGTAATCCCGTACTTCATGACCTTTGTATTGAAAAGACCGGATGCCGCAACGCCAGTGAAGCTCGTTGGTGTTGCTGAGCAGATACAGGTTGTAACGTGCTTTCAGTCTGAGAAGCAGTTCCAGTTTTTCTTCCGGAATGGATTTCAGCTGGGTGTTCCATGCTTTGTCGATTTCTTCGTCTGACACGGGGGGGCCAATCATCTGCCGGATGGCTTCATGAAAACCGGGGGTGTCCAGCGTGCCCGATTCATAGGCACTGAACACGCCCAGCTCATTGGTTCCCGTGAGCAGATGCTTTACATCGGCTCCCAATTGTTCGAAAGCCCGCATACATCCTTCCGTGTTGAGGTCTATCAGTACACCTCCCCAGTCGAAAATGATATTACGTATCTGTATGTCCACGGTATAGTCAGTCTTTTCTCAGTCGTTTGATACCTCTCCATACTTCACCTATCCACAGTACGAATGAGGTGCATCCGATGATATATCCCCATTCAGACGGAGAAAGTGGTTCGGTGCGGAACACCTTTCCTCCGAAAGTGACGATGATGAACTGTCCGATGAGTATGATCAGTGCCACACTCAACATGCCGAGGGCGTGTCCGGCATCCTTGAAGATTGAATGGTTTGTTCCAAATACGCTGGCATTGAACAGGTTCCAGAATTGAAGCATGACAAATACCGTAAAGAAGATGGTCAGGTAATGCACATTCATCTCACCGTCCGGCAACAAGCTTCCCGGCAATGTCTTGAAATAGTAGAGCAATCCCATCAGGATGGCAAGGAATCCCAGACCCACGCCGAAAATGTTGTTTCTCATGGCAGGAGTGATGATGAAATCAGTACGCTTGCGCGGCTTCTCGTTCATCACATCCATGCTCGGGGAGATGGAAGCCAGAGCCATGGCCGCAAATGTATCCATGATCAGGTTCACCCAAAGCATCTGGGTGACGGTGAGTGGGAGAGAGGTCCCGAAAAACGCGCCCAGCAATACGCTCAAAAGTGCCACTACGTTGATGGTGAGCTGGAATACGATGAAACGCTGGATGTTCTTGTAAAGTGAACGTCCCCACATGACAGCTGTAGCGATGCTGTTGAACGAATCATCGAGCAGGGTGATGTCACTGGCTTCTTTCGCCACTGAGGTACCAGTACCCATCGACAAGCCTACTTGTGCATGGTTCAACGCCGGCGCGTCGTTTGTTCCGTCACCGGTCACGGCTACCACGGCACCTTTTTTCTGGAGAAGCTGTACCAAGCGTTGTTTGTCCATCGGACGTGCGCGGCTCATCACTTTCAGGTCGAGTACACGGTCGAGAGCTTCCTCGTCGCTCAATGCTTCGAACTCAACACCTGTAATGCGGTTCCGTTCCGTATCTTCCGGTTTCCACAATCCGATCTGGCGTGCGATTTCCGTAGCGGTTCCCGGAGTGTCGCCCGTGACAATCTTGATGCCGATGCCAGCTGACTGGCAGCGTTTCACCGCATCCGGCACATCCGGACGAATCGGATCGCTGATGGCGAAGATTCCCAGGAATGTCATGCCGCCCTGATTCACCAGTTCCGCGCAATCGGCCGGTTCGTTTTCTCCTATATATTTATAGGCCAGTCCCAACGTGCGCATGGCTTTGTTCTGGTAGGCCAACAACAGCTCGTTGTTCTTTGCCACCTGCTCTTTGCTGAGGCCGCATTTGCCCATTACAATCTCAGGCGCACCTTTTATATATAGTACCCGTTTTTTCAGGAGCGGAGAATCGACCAAAGTCGCCATGTATTTCCGTTCGGTGGAGAACGTAAGCTGGTTGACCACTTTCGCGTTCTCGCGCAGTCCGGCATAGTCTTTTCCTTTTCCGTCCAGCCAGAGCAGCAGCGCCACTTCGGTCGGGTTTCCTACTCCGGATGGTTTCTCACCTTCTCTCTTTTCCTCAAGGAAAGCTGTAGAGTTGGCGGATATGCCTTCCGCAATCAGGTCCGGATTGCTTTCGTCAAGTTTCGCTTCATACACCTGCATCAGATTCTGGGTCAGTGTACCGGTCTTGTCAGTGCAGATTACCGTGATGGCACCCATTGTCTCGCATGCGTGCATCTTGCGCACCAGGTTGTTGGTCTTCAGCATACGGCGCATATTCAGGGCCAGACTCAGGGTAACACTCATCGGCAGACCTTCAGGTACGGCCACCACAATCAGTGTGACTGCCATCATGAAATATTTCAGCACGATGCGTGCGATATCAATCCATTGGTGCCAGTCGTTCACTGTATGCACGTTCAGATATGCGTACAGGTCTTTGGCCGTAAAGATAAGGAAGGTAAGGGTGGCGATAGTGAATCCTACTTTGCCGATCAGGCTGGCCAGCTTTTCAAGCTGGATATTCAGCGGAGTCTGTTCCTGGCTTTGTTCGGTGGCCTGGCGTGCCACTTTCCCGATTTCGGTTGCATCGCCCACACGTTCCACACGCATCACTCCGTGTCCGTCAGTAATGGTTGTTCCTCGCATGACCGTGTTTGACGGGTAAGTCGCTTCCTCGTCGAAGTGTGCCTCGTCAATAGTCTTGTTGACCATCAGCTCGCCCGTAAGGCTTGATTCGTTCACCTGAAGCGATACCGCTTCCACCAATATGCCGTCAGCCGGAATCTCCTCACCCGTGTTCAGGATGACAATATCCCCGACCACCACCTCCTTGCGTGGAATCTCGCGGACCTTCCCGTTTCGTATCACCGTAACAGGAGTCTCCTCGCCTACGGCATTCAGCAGGTCGAATTTCTTGTTCGCGTCATATTCAAAATAGAAACCGATACCGGTTGCCAGAAAGATGGCGAAGAAGATACCTATCGTTTCGGCATATTCGTTTTCAATAATAGAAATGATCAAAGAAAAGACAGCGGCCACCAGCAATACTCGGATAACAGGATCCTGGAATTTCTCAAGATACAGTTTCCAGATGGAAGGGCGCTTGGGAGGAGTCAGCAGGTTCACTCCGTGTTGTTCGCGACTTTTAAGGACTTCTTGGTCGGAAAGTCCCGTCAGGTGCGGTTCATTTGCTTTTGATGACATATATCTGAAAATTAAATATTACGGGCGCAAATTTACAATATATCTTGAAAGGGGAGTGATACAAACATGTTTTTTATCATTTTTTTGCCTGAAAAGTTGTATGTCTCGTTCAAAAAGTTTACTTTTGCAGCAGTTTTGAAACATGAGAGACTGTCGGACTTGTAGCTCAGTTGGTTAGAGCAACAGACTCATAATCTGGAGGTCCCAGGTTCAAGCCCTGGCTGGTCCACGAAGAAAAGAAGCGTTAATTGCACGAAATCAAGCAGTTAACGCTTTTCTTTTTGTCCTATTCTTGCTTCTGTGGCAATCTTAAACAGACAGCTATCTGTACCTTTCACATCGTTTGTTGACTAATTGTTGACTAATTAAAAGATGTGCAAGATGCTGACTATCAGAGCAGAGATTAAGAAGCAAGAACAGAAGTTGGATGGGACATACAATGTCAAGCTACGGTTTACCCTTGACCGGAAAGTAAAGCGTTTGTCAACGAGTTTATTTGTCACCAACAAAGACTTAACTAAAGACCTGAAAATCAAACAGACATCACCTATTAAGCAAGAGGTAGATTTTCTTATCCGTAGTTATCAGGAGAAATGTGCCAAGCTACAAATTGAATTAAACCATTACACACTTGATGAAGTGATGGACTACTTGGACGGTGAACATCAGAGGCAACAAACCATTGACTTTATCAAGTTCAGTAGAGAATGGATAGCCTCAACCACTATCAAAGGTGCACCCAATTACACTTCTGCCCTTAATGCCTTAATACGCTTTATTGGTAAAGAAGAATTGGATGTAAACTTGATAACTCTTGACTTTTTAGAGAACTTCAAAGCATTTCTAAACAAAGAACGTGAAGAAAGAGCTAAGAAATTAGTAGCACAAGGTAAACGTGTCCCCTCTAACCGTTCTTTGTCCCTCTATTTGGTAAGCATTAAAAAGCTATTCAATGAAGCCAAGAAGAAGTACAACAAGAAAGACAAAAATCTGATTTTGATACCCAACTCACCTTTTGAGGACTTCACCATACCCAAAC
>DWVR01000076.1 GCA_019120125.1 Candidatus Phocaeicola excrementigallinarum
GGGTTCCGCCTGTGTCATACGCCGGGCAACAGAGGGTTGGACGATGTGCTGAGATGGCGCATCGTTGAACTGATAAGGAACGATCAGTGGTCGCCAAGGCAGATATCCGGCCGTCTGAAGAAGGAGGGTATAAGCGTCTCCCATGAAGCCATTTATGCGATGATCCGCAAGGACGAAAGCGGCGAACTTGCCTCCCATTGCCGTCACAGGATGAAATACAGGCGCAAGGCATCACGCAGGCACGAGACCAGGGCCACGAACATCCGTAACAGGGTAAGCATACACGAACGTCCGGCAGAAGCCGACGGGAAACGCTTCGGTGACTGGGAGATGGATCTCATCGTGGACAGGGACAGCAATGCCATCCTGACACTGACGGAGAGGAGCACGAACTTTCTGCTCATGGAAAAGCTCAGGCATGGGAAGAAGGCCAAGCCTTTGGCAAAGGCCGTATGGAGACTGCTGCTGCCTTACAAGGGAGAGGCGCTGAAGTCCATCACCACGGACAACGGCAGCGAGTTCGCCGAGCATGAGTGGATAACCGAAAAGCTTCATGTCCCGGTGTTCTTCGCCGACTCATACTGCGCATGGCAGAAAGGGGCCATAGAAAACGGGAACAAGCTAATAAGGCAATATATCCCTAAAGGGACGGACATCAGCACCATCACGGATGGGAAAATCGCCAAGATTAGAAAGAAAATAAATGCAAGGCCAAGGGAGAAACTCAATTTCATGACTCCGGCCGAATGCTTTTTCAAAAATATTTCGTAATGTTGCACTTGCTGGTTGACTCTGCCTGTTGGGATACGGAGACGAGTATTTACGTTTTTAAAGTTGTGGTTATCATAATTTTTCGTATATTTGCATTATTGGTACCGTACTTTACTTTCACAGGGAGGTCCGGGAAAGAACAAATATAATCTGTTAAAGTCATGTGGAAGCGAGCTGCATATCTTATCTTATCCCTGATCCTGTTATTGGGGTTGGGGAGTTGTGGAACGACCAATACTGGAGCCGTTCTGGGTGGAGCCGCATTAGGCAACAGCGTAGGAGGAGCAATAGGAGGGCTTGTAGGCGACAGTCGTCACGGGTGGCACGGAAGCTATCGTGGGTCTGCTATCGGTAGCATTGTGGGAACACTTGCGGGGGCGGCGATTGGCAACGCGCTTACCACACCACGGCGTGAAAAACAGACGGACAGCATGTATCCTGAGCGATTGGCACGGACAAATGCCGCGCCGGAATCTTTCTCTGCCTTTGGCAATCTTCAGATCCGGCGGATACGCTTCGTTGACGATAACCGCAACCATATCATTGATGCCAATGAAAACTGCAAGGTGATTTTTGAGGTCATCAATGAAGGCGACGAACCGGTCTATAATGTGGTTCCGTGCGTTGCTGAAGTTTCGGGAGCGAAACATATACAGATTTCTCCTTCTGTGATGGTGGAGGAGATCCGTCCGCGAGACGGAATAAAATATACGGCTTCCATCAGTGCGGGAAAACGTCTGCGCAGCGGAAACGTGACATTCCGCCTGTCTGTGGCCGACTGCTACGGACATGAGTATGCCGTCAAAGAATTTACTCTGGAAACACAACGATAACAAAACACACTAGATTTATGGAACAGCAACAAATGTTTGGCGATAAAGCGAGAAATGTTCGCTTGAAATTTCCCGCTTATTATCAAGTGATTATGCATAATGATGATGTTACTACCATGGATTTTGTGGTGAGGATACTGATGCAAATATTCTTCAAACCGAAGAAAGAAGCGGAAGAGGTCATGATGAAAATCCATACTGAGGGGCAGGCGGTCATAGGGTCATATCCGTATGACATCGCTTTGTCGAAGACGAAAAAAGCCATGCAGGCGGCCCGCGAGGAAGGTTTTCCGTTATGTCTGACCATGGAGCCAGACTTGACGGACACACAAGGCCTTTCCTTGTGCTGACGGGTGTTTGTTTAATTTTTTAAGAGAATCTGTTATAAAGGCCGGCTTTCATTTTGTCATTCTGAATGTGGAAAGAATTCCGGAAGCAATGGTCGGCACACCCGGGATCGGGCTTGTGGAACGCCGTTCTCGTTTGACAGAATGACATCGTTTATTGACGGCCGGACTTTGTTTCAAGACAGATTCGGGACATTCAAAAATTTTAGTCGCATGATAAAGCCACAATTGACACACAATGCGGAACGTGCCTATCAGTTTGCGCGTTCGACTGCTGAGACATACAGACACGAGTTCATTACACCGGAGCATATTCTTTTTGCCTTTTTGCGTCAGACATCGTTTATGCGTGCTCTTGACATCTGTCTGTGCAATGTAGACGACATGGTTAATTTGTTGAAAGAGTTTTTCCAGAATGGATTTGAGAAAGTTCCGGAACATATTGAGTATAAGGTGGAATACTCTTCTCAGCTTGAGGAGATGACAGAACAGGCGGAACAGCTGGCTGAGGCGGGTGGGGAATCCCAGGTAGATGTGTCCCATCTTGTCAAATCCATGCTGGAGCTGAAGGATTCGTGGGCGGCGTTTTTCCTGCGGCAGGCGGTCGGAGATTTCATGAAGGACTTTTTTGAGGAACTTGGCTCTGAGTATGGAATGTTGGATTCTCTGGATGACCTTCAGGGAGAATTATTGGGGTTTGACAAGTTGGATGCTCATGGCGTAAATGATGTGCTGATTTGCCTTAACGACCATTTAAAGGATCATCATCCGCTTGTCGGACGCGAAAATGAACTGGAACGGACCATACAGGTCTTGTGCCGCAAGGAAAAAAACAATCCGCTTCATGTGGGAGAGCCGGGAGTGGGAAAGACCTCGCTGGCATACGGACTGGCGGCCAGGATTGAGTCCGGAAATGTGCCGGAACGCTTGAAAGGCTGTAAAGTCTACTTGCTTGACTTGAGCAGCCTGTTGGCAGGTACGCAGTTCAGAGGAGAGCTTGAGAAACGCCTGAAAACGATTATGCAGGACATTACGCGGAAAGGGAACGCCATTGTCTACATTGACGAGATACACAACCTGATTGGAGCCGGAAGGGTCAGCGACAGCTCGATGGATGCCTCAAACATCATAAAGTCGTATCTGGACCGGGATGACATCCGCTTTATGGGTTCTACCACGTATGACGAGTACAACCGGTATATTCTGAGAAGCAAGGGTATCGTGCGCCGGTTCCAGCAGATTGATATCCAAGAACCAAGCATCGAGGAGACCATACGCATTCTTGAGGGATTGAAGACAAACTTTGAGGATTTCCATCACGTCACGTATACATCTGAAGCCATAGATTTTGCTGTAAGGGCAAGCGCCAAATATATCGCTGACCGTTTTCTGCCGGACAAGGCCATCGACCTGATTGATGAAGCCGGAGCATTGCGTGAGATGAATAGGCAGGAGGGGGATTTACAGGTCGTTGACAAGGACTTGATCGTTGGAATTCTTGCCAGAGACTGTAAGATAAATTATGATGTGCTGAAAGAGGATGATTCGAAGGCGCTTGCCGGACTGTATGATCGTATCGGTAGTCGGATTTTCGGTCAGGAGGAAGCCGTGAGAAGAGTGGTGGAGGCTGTACAGATGGCTAAGGCCGGATTGACGGATGAGAACAAGCCGTTGGCCAGTCTGCTGTTTGTGGGACCTACCGGTGTGGGAAAAACCGAGGTGGCGAAAGTGCTTGCCGCCGAACTGGGTGTCGCCTTGCAGCGTTTCGACATGAGTGAATATGCGGAAAGGCACACAGTGGCCAAGCTGATAGGCTCACCGGCTGGATATGTGGGATATGAGGACGGAGGATTGCTGACTGATGCCATACGCAAGACTCCCAACTGTGTGCTTCTGCTTGATGAGGTGGAGAAGGCCCATCCTGAGGTATTCAACATTCTTTTGCAGGTAATGGATTACGGAATGCTGACTGACAACAGAGGAAGGAAATCAGATTGCCGGCATATTATACTTGTCATGACATCCAACGCGGGCGCGCAATACGCACGTCAGGCTTCTGTGGGTTTCAACGGTCGTGTCACAGCCGGTGAGGCAATGCTTTCGCAAGTGAAGAAACTTTTTAAACCAGAGTTCATTAACCGTCTGACGGCGACAGTGGTGTTTAATGACATGTCGCGGAAGATGGCTGAAAGTATTCTGGACAAGAAACTGGGTGAACTGAATGAATTGCTGGCGGCCCGCAGTGTGAGACTTTCATTTACTTCGGACGCGTATGAATGGCTGTTGCGGAAAGGATTCCGACCCGAGAGTGGGGCCCGGGAGATTGACCGTATCATCACTCAATATGTCAAGCCTTTACTCACACAGAGCATTCTGTTCGGGTCTCTCAAGGATGGCGGTGAGGCCAGACTTGGTCTGGAAGGGGAAAAACTCACGATGGTGACATGATGTCCGGAAGAGCCATCACCTTTGATCTGGAGATGGTTCTCTCGGCTTTTGGAAATAAGACTTTGCACCATAATCGTTCCTATTTGGGCGCTTTTCTGTACAGATAAATGGCGATAAACAGATACAGGATGTTAGGAATCCATACGGCAATCTGTGGGGGAGTTCCCCCGTTGATGGCGAAAGTGGACGAAATGGTCTGGAAAAGAATGTATGAGAAACTCAGTCCGATACCTATGCCCAGATGAAGTCCCATGCCACCCTTGCGCTTCTGTGAGGAAAGCGAGAGTCCGATGACCGTCAGGATGAAGGCCGCGAACGAGGTGGCGATACGTCGGTAATACTCCACCTCAAACACCTTGATGTTGGCGAATCCACGTTGCTTCTGCTTGTCGATGTACTCACGGAGCTGGGGACTGGTCATGGTTTCCTGCTGTCCCCGTGTGATGAGAAAATCCTGCGGCTCCATGTTGATGATGGAGTCCATGTGTTGTCCCCGTGTGATGGTCTCGCGCATTCCTTTCATTTCGCGGATCATGTAGTCCTTGATGATCCAGCGGTGGGTGGTTGTGGTGTCGTAGGTAATCCGCCGTGCGGTGAGGTGCGACACCAGCTTATGGTCCTCGAACTTGTCGAGCGAGAAACGGTAACCTGTCTTGTTGTAGTTCTCATACCGCTCCATGTAGGCGATGACACCTGTATCGACTTCCAGCTGGATGTTGCGGGCATAGTCCACCTGCTTCTTGTTTTTATACACCTGCTCGAACTTCAGTCGGGTCACGCTTCCTGTGGGAATCACTTCCGTGCTCAGTACGTAGGTGACCGCGGCGATGATGGCGGCCGAAATCATGTAAGGCACCATCAGCCGCTTGAAGCTCATTCCTGTGGAGAACATGGCGATGATTTCCGAATTCTCCGCCAGTTTGGACGTGAAGAATATCACGGCGATGAACACGAACAACGGGCTGAACAGGTTGGTGTAATAGGGGATGAAGTTCAGGTAGTAGTCGAACATGATGGCCTTTAGTGGTGCCTTGTTGTTGATGAAGTCGTCGATGTTCTCGTTGATGTCGAACACCACGGCAATCGATATGATCAAGGCGATGGCGAAGAAATAGGTTCCCAAGAACTTCACGATGATGTATCTGTCAAGCCTTTTCAGCCATTTTTTCCTGAAGGGATTTCCTTTCAACATTCCGTCCGCCTTCTGCAGGAGTGTACGGGCCGTTGTCTTTATTTTCTGTATGATGTTCATCAGTCAGCGGGGTTATAGTCTCGTGGATACTCGTCTCACCATTTCCGGCTTCCAGGTTGAGAAGTCGCCGGCGATGATGTGTTTGCGGGCTTCTCCCGCCAGCCAGAGATAGAATGCCAGGTTGTGTATCGATGCAATCTGCAGGGCCAGAAGCTCCTGTGCGTGGAACAGGTGGCGCAGGTAGGCTTTGCTGTACATCGTGTCCACGTACGATGCGCCATCGGCCTCGATGGGCGAATAGTCGTTCTCCCATTTCTTGTTGCGCATGTTCATGATGCCGTCTTTCGTGAAGAGCATTCCGTTGCGCCCGTTCCTTGTGGGCATCACGCAGTCGAACATGTCGACCCCTCGTTCGATCCCCTCCAGAATGTTGACAGGCGTGCCTACGCCCATCAGGTAGCGCGGACGGTCGGTGGGGAGAATCTCATTGACCACCTCAATCATCTCATACATCTTCTCGGTCGGTTCGCCCACGGCCAGACCTCCGATGGCGTTTCCGTCGGCGTTCTTCGAGGCGATGTATTCGGCCGAGCGTTTGCGCAGGTCGGGATAGACACATCCCTGTACGATAGGGAAGAGTGACTGGCTGTAGCCGTATTTCGGTTCCGTCTCGTTGAAACGCGTAATGCAGCGGTCAAGCCAGCGGTGTGTCAGCTCCATGGATTTCCGGGCATATTCATAGTCTGACGTGCCCGGTGCGCATTCGTCGAAAGCCATCATGATGTCGGCCCCGATGGTACGTTCGATGTCCATCACCCGTTCAGGGGTGAAAAGATGTTTCGAACCGTCAATATGCGAGCGGAACTCCACGCCTTCTTCCCTCATTTTGCGGATTCCTGCCAGCGAGAACACCTGGAATCCGCCGCTGTCCGTAAGCATCGGGCGGTCGAAGCCGTTGAACTTGTGCAGTCCCCCGGCACCTTCAATGATGTCCAGTCCCGGGCGGAGGTACAGGTGGTAGGTGTTTCCCAGGATTATCTGGGCCTTGATGTCGTTCTTCAGCTCATGCAGATGCACGCCTTTCACTGTCCCTGCCGTTCCGACCGGCATGAATATGGGGGTTTCGATCTGTCCGTGGTCGGTTGTGATCAGTCCGGCACGTGCATTCGATTTCGGGTCCGTATATTGCAGTTCAAATCTCATTCTTTTCTGTTTGCTTGTTTCTGTCCTTGCTTTTTGTCTTCCTTGAGGGTGAAGTCGATGGCGTCGGCCACCTTCTCATCGGTCAGAGCCAGTTTCAGCACCTCCTTGATGTCTTTCACATAATGGAAAGTCACCCCTTCCAGATACATCGGCTGTATTTCTCCGATATCCTTCCGGTTGTCCTCGCAGAGAATGATATCCTTGATGCCGGCTCTTTTGGCTGCCAGAATCTTCTCCTTGATGCCGCCTACCGGGAGCACCTTGCCGCGCAGGGTAATTTCACCGGTCATGGCCAGATTGGGCTTTACCTTGCGCTGTGTGAGGGCGGATGCCAATGAAGTGACCATAGTGATACCTGCTGAGGGTCCGTCTTTCGGAATGGCTCCTTCGGGCACATGGATATGGATGTTCCAGTTTTCGAAGATACCTTCCGGTAAGTCGAGGAAGTGGCTGTGCGCCTTGAGGTATTCAAGTGCCAGCATGGCTGATTCCTTCATTACCTCCCCCAGATTTCCGGTAAGCGTGAGTTGTCCCTTACCCCGGCTCAGGCTGGTCTCCACGAAAAGAATCTCTCCGCCCACGGCAGTCCATGCCAGACCGGTCACCACTCCGGCATATTCGTTGCCCTGATACTTGTCGCGCGAGTATTCGGCGGCTCCGAGATAGTGTGGGATGTCTTTCGCCTTCAGTTCGTGCTGTTCCGTGAATTCGCCGCTGGCTATCTCAAGGGCGATTTTCCGCATCACCTTGCTGATTTTCTTCTCGAGCTCGCGTACGCCACTCTCGCGTGTATAGTTTTCGATGATGTATTCGATGGCCCCTTTCGAGAATTTCACGTGCTCTTTCTTGAGTCCGTTCGCTTCCATTTCTTTCGGAATCAGATGACGGCGAGCAATTTCGATTTTCTCTTCCGTAATGTATCCGCTCACTTCAATCAGTTCCATGCGGTCGAGCAGCGGGGTGGGTATCGTGGCCAGGTTGTTGGCCGTGGCGATGAACATCACTTTCGACAGGTCGTAGTCGATGTCGATGTAGTTGTCGTGGAAAGTGTTGTTCTGCTCGGGATCGAGCACCTCAAGCATGGCCGATGACGGGTCGCCGTGGCTGTCACTGCTCAGTTTGTCGATTTCGTCGAGTATGATGACCGGATTCGATGTCTCCGCCTTGATAAGGCTCTTGATGATACGTCCCGGCATGGCGCCGATGTAGGTCTTGCGGTGGCCGCGGATTTCGGCCTCGTCATGCACACCTCCCAATGACATGCGCACATATTTTCTTTTCAGTGAAGCCGCTATGGAGCGTCCCAAAGAGGTCTTTCCCACACCCGGAGGGCCATAAAGACAGATGATGGGCGACTTCAGGTCGCCTTTCAGCTTCAGCACTGCCAGGTGTTCCAGAATACGCTCCTTCACCTTCTCCAGTCCGTAGTGGTCTTTGTCGAGCACTTTTTTGGCATTGGGAATGTCTATATAGTCGGTGGAGTACACGTCCCATGGCAGCGACAGCAGGGTCTGCAAGTAAGTGAACTGCACGTTATAGTCGGGCGACTGAGGATTGACCCGTTCCAGTTTCGTCACTTCGCGCTCAAAGATGTCCGCTACTTCCTTTTTCCATTTTTTTGCGGCTGCCTTGTTGCGCAGTTCGTCAATATCATCGTCCTGTCCGTTGCCCAGCTCGTCCTGAATGTTCTTTATTTGTTGTTGCAGGAAATATTCGCGTTGCTGGCGGTCAAGGTCCTCACGCGTACGCATTTGGATAGTCTGCTTGAGGGTGGCCAGTTGTACTTCCTTGTTGAGGAGCTGTATCAGACGGTACAGGCGGTCTTTCAGGGTATTGATCTGCAGCAGGTCGAACTTGTCCGCGATGGAAAACGGGAAATTGGCGCTGATGAAATTGATCAGCATCTCGAAGTTGTCCAGGTTCTTGATGGCGAACGCCGTGTCGGGCGCCATGTGGTCGGACAACTCGATGTATTTGTTGCTCAGTTCCTTGCAGGTGTCGATAAGGGCCTTGAATTCATCGGACTTCTCTTCTTCCATGTTCTCTTCGATGGGAGTGACTTTTCCTTTCATGAACGGACGCATGGAGGTCACCTCGTCAATCCTTACCTTTGGTCCTGTAGCCTGCATGATGACTGTCGTGTTTCCTGTAGGCATCTCGAAGATACGCAACACTTTGCCCACTACGGCAATCGGGTAAAGGTCCTTAAGTTCTGGATTTTCCACTTCACTCTGTTTTTGTGTGGCTATGACGATGGACAGCTTGTTTTTCAGAGCCATGTTGACCAGCCGTAAGGTCGCGCGTCTGCCCACGGTAACCGGCATGACCACCGAAGGGAATATGATCATGTTTCTCAGGGTCATTATGGGAAGCTCTTCATCCAGTCCTTCCGTGCTGTTGTCAAGCGGAAGGGTCTCTATCTCAGCCAACACCGGCATATCATCGTCTTCTTGACTGCTCAGATAATCATCTTTTCTTGTTCTTCTAATCATAGTTTTTGTTTCCGTATGCTTAAATGAGAAACTTTTTATATTCAAAAACGGCACAAAGTTAATCATTCCGCTTTGAATTTGAAAAAACAATTGCGGCAAATACATATAATAAAAACAAATAAGGCGGCGGATTCTTGGACGATACTGTCGTTTTTCGCTATTTTTGACCCCAAAAACGGTGTTATGTCCAATCCATATTTCAAATTCAAGCAGTTTACGGTGTTTCATGACAAGTGTGCCATGAAGGTAGGGACCGATGGTGCCTTGCTGGGTGCATGGACTGATGTCTCCCGGTCGGGCAGGGTGCTCGATGTGGGGACGGGGAGCGGTCTCATCGCGTTGATGCTGGCCCAGCGGAGCGAAGCGGATATCGTGGCGATTGACGTGGACGCTGATGCGGTGGAGCAGGCCCGTGAGAATGTGGAACGGTCGCCCTGGAAAGGGCGTATATCCGTGGAACTGCTTGACGCGAGGCGGATGCCTGAGGAATGGAACGGATGTTTTGACACGGTGGTGTCGAATCCTCCGTATTTTGTGGAAGATGTGAAATCGCCTTCGGGGAGCAGGAACAGGGCAAGACATGCTGACGGGCTGGATTTTGGGTCCTTGCTCGACGGGGTGCGTAAGGTGTTGTCGGATGAGGGTGCTTTCTCGGTGGTGCTCCCTGCGGAGACGGCTCCAGATTTTACGGCTCTGGCCATGAGACGCGGGCTTTGCCTGAAACGTCAGACGTGGGTACGCACGAAACCGGAGGGCTCTCCCAAACGGGTGTTGTTGGAGCTTTCCGTCCGTCCGGTCTTGCGGACAGAGGTGGACAGTCTGGTCATAGAGAGCAGGCCGCGTGAATACAGTCCTGAGTTCACGGAGCTGCTGCGGCCTTATTATCTTGCTCTTTAGCCAGACACCGTCATTTCTTTGCCAGTCTTCTTAATATCTGCTGGTTGAGGGTGAGCAGTTGTTTGTGCTTGTCGGCGATGGTAGCCGTCAACGGACGGCGCCCGATGAAGTCAGTGAAATGTTGCAGGATATTCAGTGGAGGTGCCGAAGAGCGGTGAGGCCGTATCGGTGCGATGACATTCAGTCCCTGATGGATGATCTTTACTTTCAGGTCCTTTCCTCCCATTGTCGGATCTCCGTCGAAGTGGAACACTCCTTCGCGGGAGCGGCGGATTACGATGTCCTTGTCCTTCATGGTCTTGATGCGGCTGTTCTGGTCGAGAGTCCTGTTGAACAGCTGGAACGAGAGGGAGGGGACATCAAGCATAGTGAACGGCTCGAGTATGGTGATGTCCATCATGCCGTCGGTAAGGGATGCCTGTGGCGCGATGTAGGCGTTGTTGCCGTATTGCGACGCGTTGGCGCAGGCGATCAGGAAGGCCTTGTAGTGGACGGTTCCTTCCGAGTTTTCTATCTCGTATGTCTCCGGCTGATAGTTCAGGCTTTCGTGGAGTGTGTTCTCAAGATAGGTGAGCAGTCCCCGCCTTCCGGAATCGGCGAATTTCAGGGAGATGAACGCGTCGAATCCCACGCCACAGGTGCAGAAAAAGGGATGTCCGTCGATGATCCCATAGTCGATGGTCTTCCGCAACCCGTTGTTGATGACATGGATGGCCCCTTTCGGATCCATAGGGATATGCAGGTGCCGTGCCAGACCGTTTCCCGATCCGCATGGGATGATGCCAAGGCTGGTGGACGTATGGATGAGCGAGCGGCCGATTTCATTGATGGTCCCGTCTCCTCCGATGGCCACTACCGCATCCGTCCCTTCACGTACGGCCTGTGCCGCGATTTCCGAGGCGTGTCCGGCGTATTCGGTCTTTTTGATGGTGTGGTCGTATTTGTCGCGGTCGATCAGTTCACCGACCAGTCTGATGATGACATCCTTGCTATGGGTTCCGGAAATCGGATTGACTATGAATATGATGCGTTTCTTTTCGTCCATTCTTTCTGAATCCTTGTTTTTTTAAGCCTACAAAAATAACATATATCTTGTTACGTTTGTTTCTTGCCCGGCCATTTCTTGCGTGGAAGTGCAATTTTTTTTGACCATTGATGCTACTGATTCGATTATTTATTATCTTTGCGCAATCTTTTGGATGAAGAGTGTCAAGAGAATAATTAAATATAATTTAATATAAGCGGTGGGCTACCGGCTTATTTATTGTTGGAATATGGGATTATTACAGGAAAAATTCAGTAAATTCAGACTGCCTCAGATGTATATGGAAAGAGGCGTTTATCCTTATTTCCGTGAGATTGACAGCGCTCAGGACACGGAAGTGATGATGGACGGCAAGAAGGTGTTGATGTTCGGTTCCAATTCATATATGGGATTGACTTATGACCAGAGGATCATAGACGCCGCGATTGCCGCAACGCGTAAATACGGTACGGGATGCGCCGGCTCGCGTCTGCTGAACGGTACGCTCGACATCCATGTGGAGCTGGAAAAGGAACTGGCGGAATTTGTGGGCAAGGACGATGCGTTGTGCTTCTCCACGGGTTTCACTGTCAACGAGGGTGTCATTCCGCAGCTTGTGGGGCGTGGGGACTATATCATTTGTGATGACCGTGACCATGCGTCGATTGTGGACGGGCGCCGTCTTTCGTTTGCCACTCAGTTGAAATACAAGCATAATGACATGGAGGCTCTTGAGAAAGAGTTGCAGAAATGTGAGCCGGATGCCGTCAAGCTGATCGTGGTGGACAGCGTGTTCTCCATGGAAGGCGATCTGGCCAACTTACCGGAAATTGTCCGTCTGAAAAAGAAATACAACGCTTCGATTTATGTGGATGAGGCTCACGGCCTCGGAGTGTTCGGGCGCAACGGTCGCGGTGTGTGCGATCATTTCGGACTGACTGAAGATATAGATGTCATCATGGGCACCTTCAGCAAGTCACTGGCTTCTATCGGAGGCTTTGTGGCGGGCGATAAGGACACCATCAACTGGTTGCGTCACAACGCGCGTTCCTATATATTCCAGGCGAGCAACACCCCGGCCGCTACGGCAGCCGCACGTGAGGCTCTTCACATCATACGTACGGAACCGCAACGTCAGGAGAATCTGTGGAAAATCACGAACTATGCCTTGAGATGCTTCCGTGAGGCCGGATTTGAGATCGGCGATACCGAGAGTCCTATCATCCCGCTTTATGTGCGTGATACGGACAAGACATTCGAGGTGACCAAGCTGGCTTTCGACGAGGGTGTGTTCATCAATCCGGTGATTCCGCCTGCCTGCGCTCCGCAAGATACGCTGGTGCGTTTTGCACTGATGGCAACCCATACGAAGGAACAGATTGACTTCGCTATAGAGAAACTGGTTAAATGCTTCAGACAGCTTGGCCTGTTGAAGTGACCGTATTTTTTCATACGGATATTTTCCCGCGCAGGTTTTTGCAGACGGTTGTCTGCGGAAATCTGCGTTTTCTATAACCTGCACTTAAAGATTTTGGTACTATGATTCTGAATGAAAGAGACAACCGTCATGAACAGGTGCTGCTGGTGGCCCAGCAGATGATGACAGCCGCGCGTACGGCACCGAAAGCGAAAGGAGTGGACATCATCGAGGTGGCCATGGTGACGGAGAGCAATATCCGTATCCTTTCCGACACGATGAGACAGATGTACGAGGAAAACGGTTTCAAGTTTTTTCTGCGTGACGCCGAGAATATCCTTCAGGCGGAATGTATTCTGTTGGTTGGCACGCATGAGCATCCGCATGGGATGAATTGCGGGCATTGCGGTTTCGAGACTTGTGCCGAAAGGTATGAGGGGGTGCCTTGCGCCATCAATTCGGTGGATGTGGGAATAGCCATCGGTTCCGCCTGCTCAGTGGCGGCCGACCATCGGGTGGATACGCGGGTGATGTTCTCGGCCGGGCTTGCGGCCCAGCGTCTTGACTGGCTGGACGGTTGCTCACAGGTGTATGCCATTCCTGTGAGCGCGTCGTCCAAGAATCCTTTCTTCGACAGGAAGCCTAAGACAGAATGAATTTCTCTACCGCATAGGCTACGCCGTCCTCATCGTTCGACAGGGTGATGAAGTCGGCGTTTTCTTTTACCACATCCTGTGCGTTGGCCATCGCCACGCCCATTCCGGCAAATCTCACCATCGAGAGGTCGTTGAATCCGTCGCCGGCGGCCATCAGTTCCTCACGCTTTAGCTCCAGCTCTTCCAGCAGTACGGAAAGCGACCGTGCCTTGTCAATGCCTTTCGGCACCAGCTCCAGGAAGTAAGGTTCAGAACGGAACACACCCATCCGGTCCTTCAGCTGCTCTTGCATTTCTTTTTCCAGTATGGCCAGATGGGTAGGCTCGCCCACGATCAGGCATTTGGCAATGGGGTGTCTCACAGCTTCAAGGAAATTGTCCACTTTCTTGATTTTCATTACATTGAGCAACGCTTCCTTAAGCACATATTCATCGTCCGGCTTTTCAGTAAGCACATATTCGTTCTCATAGGTCACGATGGCGAAATCATTTTTTTTCGCACATTCGTAGAGGTATGGCAACACATCATGGTCGAGCAGGTTCTTGTACATGATTTCGTGCGTGCGCCAGTTGATGATTTCCCCTCCATTGTAGGCGAGAATGAATCCTCCGAACTTGTCGAGCTGCAGAGCATTGGCCAGTGGAGCCACGCCATAGGTGGGGCGTCCTGAGGCAAGGATGATTTTCAGTCCTTTTTCCTGTTGTGCGCGTATAAGGGTTTCGAGGGTATGGGGAGTGATTTGTTTCTTACTGTTGGTAAGTGTGCCGTCGAGGTCGAGTGCGAGAAGTTTGTATTCCATTGTATATCAGTTGTTTGTTTTGTGAATAAAAGGCTTTCTATATTGTCGGGGAAAACGTCTTTACGTTTCGGATAAAACGCCTTGACGTTTTGGTCAAAACGTCCTGTTGTTTTTGTTGAAACGCCTAGGCGTTTTGTGGGAGTGGGAAAACAGCCGTTTCCGGAGTGCAAAGTTACGATAAAAAGCGGACGAAAAGAAGAATGTGGCGTTTTTCTTTCATTCGCTTTCATGGTCCGTTTGTCTGTTTCTGATGAAGGACCGTGATTTTTGAACTATTTCTTCGATCGGTCATTCCTCAATATCTCATTTTTTCCGTATTTTTGTAGACCGTTGGAAAATCAAAAAACGGTCAGACTATGAATGTATATATGGATTTTGTACTGAGACTGTTTGTGGCCGGACTGATGGGCGTGCTTATCGGACTGGAGCGTGAATACCGTGCCAAGGAGGCGGGCTACCGTACGCATTTTCTGGTGGCGTTAGGAAGCGCGCTGATAATGATCGTGTCGCAATATGGCTTCTCGGATGTGCTTGAAAAAGACCTTGTGCGGCTTGACCCCAGCCGCATCGCGTCGCAGGTGGTGAGCGGCATCGGCTTTATCGGAGCTGGTACCATCATCCTGCTTCAGAAACAGATTGTGAGGGGACTGACCACAGCTGCCGGGGTATGGGCCACCGCTGGCATCGGGCTTGCCATAGGGGCGGGCATGTATGCGGTCGGCATTTCCGCGACCGTCTTGGCCTTGCTGGGGCTGGAACTGCTGGGCCGTTGTTTCAAGAGCATCGGGATGCGGAGCATGGTGGTGGAGTTTACCGCTGATGACGAGGGGATATTGAAAGCGGTCTCCTCTGATTTGGGCAAGAAAGACTACCGCATCTCTTCGTATGAAATGAACAAGACAATGGAAGAGGGGAGATGGAAATATCATGTCACCCTTGTCGTGAAGTCAAACAGGTTGAATGAGGAAGGGCTTTTGCTTCTGCTCCTTCATGATTTTCCCGGCATCACGGTGAACAAGATCATTTGACAGGAATGGCAAAAAAACAGGGTATGCTGGGGAGGCGTTCCGGTGAAAGTTCTCCATGCATACCCTTTTATTTAACCGATGTAGACATTTACGTGAAGGAATAGTCTGTCGTGACCGTTGTCGATGTCAAAGTCTATTTTGTCTTCGCGTGCGAGCCAGCCGATGGCGGCATTCAAGTCTCTGTCGGATAAACCACAAGCCTCTTTCAGCTTGTCATACTCCCAGTGGGTGTTGTCAGAAAGAATCTTCCAGACAATACCGGCGTTTGTTCCGATTTGATTCTTGTTCATCATAAATTAGTTGTTTGAGTTGGTTTTAAATCATTATTGATATAGCAAATATAAGTACAATCTGTCGGATTTGCAAACCATTTGTCAAATATTTGTTCTTTTCATTATCTTTTCGTATGTTTTGACCATATTTTGAGATAAACGGACGTGTAAAGGCGGAAGTGAGGTAATGGATTTGAAATATGGATTGCGGGCGTTTTCCGAGGCTTACCGGATTGGTCCGGATGTATTTTTTAGGTTGTGGAGCGTACGATTTCCATTTTTTTCTTATACCTTTGCGTGACAAAATCAGTGTGAGATTATGAGGAGACATAAAATAAACTGGAGGATACCCAAAGGTGCCGAACTGACAGAACTGGACAAGAAAGTGCTTTATTATCAGGAAAAAGGGCATCTGGTGCCTAGCCGGGATCTGATCAAGACTCCTGAGCAGATAGAAGGGATCCGTCGTAGTGGGGTCATCAATACAGGAGTGCTCGACCTGGTGGAAAAAGAAATTCATGCGGGTATGAGCACAGCTGACATAGATAAGCTGGTTTATGACTATACGGTTAGCCATGGGGCTGTTCCTGCCTGTCTGGGTTACGAGGGTTTTCCGAAAAGTTGTTGCACATCAATCAACGAGGTGGTGTGTCACGGAATTCCGAATGATGTGGAGATACTTGAGGAAGGGGATATCGTCAATGTGGATTGCACTACGATACTCGACGGTTATTATGCCGACGCGTCACGCATGTTCATCATCGGAAAGACTTCTCCCGAAAAGGAGAAGTTGGTGAAGGTGGCCAAGGAATGTCTGGAAATAGGCATGGAGGCGGCCAAGCCTTTCTCGTTTGTGGGTGATTTGGGTCACGCCATCGAGAAGCATGCCAAAAAGAACGGTTTTTCCGTGGTGCGCGACCTTTGTGGTCACGGTGTGGGGCTGGAGTTTCATGAGGAACCTGATGTGTTGCACTACGGGAAGAAGGGGACAGGCATGTTGCTTGTGCCGGGAATGGTGTTCACCATCGAACCGATGATCAATATGGGCACATGGGAGGTGTTCATTGATGAGGAGGACGGTTGGACAGTAGTCACAGAGGATGAGCTTCCTTCCGCGCAGTGGGAACATACGTTCGTGATGACAGACCACGGTGTGGAGATATTGACGTATTAATTCAAGGAGACGGATTATGAGTATTATTATATTAGGTATAGAGTCATCGTGCGATGACACTTCGGCCGCGGTGATTAAGGACGGTGTGTTGCTGTCGAGTGTGATTGCCAGTCAGGCCGTGCATGAGGCGTACGGGGGTGTGGTGCCGGAACTGGCGTCAAGAGCGCATCAGCAGAACATTGTGCCGGTGGTCCACGAGGCTCTGAAGCGGGCGGGCGTGGCCAAGGAGGAACTGAGTGCCGTGGCTTTTACCCGTGGTCCGGGTTTGATGGGCTCGTTGCTGGTGGGCGTGTCGTTTGCGAAAGGCTTCTCTCGCGCGCTGGGCATTCCCATGATAGAGGTGAACCATCTGCAGGGACATGTGTTGGCTCATTTCATCAGCGAAGAGGGGGAAGAGCCCCATCAGCCTTCGTTCCCGTTCATTTGCCTGCTGGTTTCGGGCGGGAATTCCCAGATTATCCGGGTAGACGCCTATAATAAAATGGAGGTTCTGGGCCAGACAATCGATGACGCGGCCGGAGAGGCTATTGACAAGTGCTCAAAGGTGATGGGACTGGGGTATCCTGGCGGCCCCATTATCGACAGGCTGGCCCGTCAAGGCAATCCGGAGGCTTTTACGTTCAGCAAACCGCATATCGGTGGGTATGACTACAGCTTCAGCGGACTGAAGACCTCATTTCTTTATTCGCTGCGTGAATGGGTGAAGGAGGATCCTGAGTTCATCGAGCATCATAAGACTGATCTGGCGGCTTCGCTTGAAAAGACCATCGTGGATATACTGATGGACAAGTTGCGCAAAGCGGTGAAGGATACGGGCATCAAGGAAGTGGCGGTGGCCGGAGGCGTATCGGCCAACAACGGCCTGCGGAATGCCTTCCGTGAGCACGCGCGGAAATATGGCTGGGACATTTTCATCCCTAAGTTCGGATATACCACCGACAATGCGGCGATGATTGCCATTACGGGCTATTTCAAATATCAGGACAAGGATTTCTGTCCGATAGACCTGCCTGCATATTCAAGAGTGACAATAAAGTAACAATAAAGAACTTATAATTATGTCAGTAGAAACCAAAACATTAAGTAAGTTGATCAGTGAGTTTTTCTGGAGAGAGGGATTTACTTTGGCAACAGCGGAAAGCTGTACGGCGGGTCATGTGGCTGCCATTATCACGGCTGTTCCGGGAAGTTCCCGTTTCTATAAAGGGGGAGTGGTAGCTTATTCAAACGAGTCGAAGGAGACACTTCTGCATGTGAAGAAAGAGACGCTTGAGTCTCTCGGCGCGGTAAGCGAGGAGACTGTCATCGAAATGGTGAAAGGTGCGATGGAGGCGTTGGATACGGATTTTGCCGTAGCTACGACCGGAATTGCAGGTCCTGGAGGAGGTACACATGATAAACCGGTCGGAACCATTTGGGTCGCTGCGGGCAACAAGGGGAATGTATTGACAGCCCAGCTCTCCGGGGATGAAGGAAGGGACATGAACATCCAGGCCGCAACCACAAGAACCCTGCAGTTGTTGCTCGATTTGTGCCAAAAGCAAGAAAATGAGGAATGAAAATCAATTTTATGGCTGAAAAAGTTGTGTATATCGAATTAAATCGCTTATTTTGCACTCCGTTTGGAAGAACCATGAAATAAACTATAAAAACTAGATAGAAATGTCGAAAATTTGTCAAATTACCGGAAAGAGAGCCATGATTGGCAACAATGTTTCACACTCAAAAAGAAGAACTAAAAGAGTGTTTAATGTGAACTTGTTTACAAAAAAATTCTACTATGTAGAGCAGGACTGTTGGATTAGCCTGAAAGTCAGTGCTAACGGACTGCGTATTATCAACAAGAAAGGCCTTGATGCAGCACTGACCGAAGCTGTTGCCAAAGGTTATTGTGATTGGAAAGACATCAAAGTAATTGGTTAATTAAAAGGAGAGAAAGACTATGGCAAAGAAAGCTAAAGGTAATAGAGTACAGGTAATCCTTGAATGCACTGAAATGAAGGATAGTGGTATGCCGGGCACTTCTCGTTATATTACAACAAAGAACAGAAAAAATACCACTGAAAGATTGGAATTGAAGAAGTACAATCCTATTTTGAAAAGAGTAACAGTTCACAAAGAAATTAAATAATAGAAGACTATGGCAAAGAAAACAGTCGCAACCCTTCAGACAGGTAAAGAAGGCCGTTCATATACAAAAGTCATCAAGATGGTCAAGTCTCCGAAAACAGGCGCTTACGTTTTTGATGAGCAGATGGTTCCTAACGAAAAAGTTCAGGATTTTTTTAAGAAATAAGAAGGTCTGATAAAAGGATATTCAGAAGAGTTCCTTAAAAAAATAAAATGGCATATGAAGATGATTGCCTGAGGGTCATCTCATATGCCATTTTTCTGTAACCGGGATCTGGAGATTGCCGCGATGTTGGCCTGACTGAGCTCGGAACAGAGATGAGTGTAACCGGTAAGAAAAAGCCCGCCATTGATATGTGGATTTATCAATGACGGGCAACTTGTATTCCGGATGGGCTGGTCAGAGCGTTGTCTGGATGTTTTCTGCTGCGCTCCGGTAGTCGGCTATCAGTTCTTTCATTACTTCATCAACCGTCTGTAGGTTTCTGAGCATAGAGGCGGCTTGTCCGATTTCCAGCTCACCGTCGAAGATGTCCCCTTCAAAGATACCTTTTTTGGCTCTTCCTTTTCCCAACAGTTCACGAATCTCGTCAGCCGATGCGCCACGTCTTTCCGCCTCCTCAATTTTCTTATAGAATTCGTTCTTTATCAATCGGGTGGGAGCTAGTTGCTTTAATGTGAGTATCGTGTCTCCTTCGTTTAATTGCAGGCATCTGTCCTTGAATGAGAAATGTGCGGAACTTTCACGTGTCAGGGCAAAACGGGTTCCCATCTGTACGGCTTCAGCACCGAGTGCCTGGGCGGCCAGGATTCCGTCTCCGGAGACGATTCCCCCTGCGGCAATCAATGGCACGGTACAGATTCTACGGACAGCGGGAACCAGACAGAAAGTGGTGGTTTCTTCCCGTCCATTATGCCCACCAGCCTCGAAGCCTTCGGCAACGATGGCATCCACTCCCGCTTCCTCACATTTTTTCGCGAAGTATGTGGATGAAACTACATGGGCGACTTTTATGCCTTCCTGATGCAATTTTTCTGTCCATTTCGCCGGACTTCCTGCCGAAGTGAAAACAATCTTTATACCTTCTTCAATGATGATATCCATGATTCTGTCCAGTTCTGGATACATGAGCGGTACATTCACTCCGAAAGGCTTGTCCGTAGCGGCCTTGCATTTGCGTATGTGCTCCTGCAAGGTCTCAGGGTGCATAGAACCGGCACCTAACAGTCCAAGACCTCCGGCATTGCTTACCGCCGATGCCAGACGCCATCCGCTGCACCACACCATTCCTCCCTGGATGATGGGATATTTGATTCCGAAAAGACGACAAACTCGATTCATAGGATTTATTTTTTATATTTCTTGATCAGGTCGGAAGCCACTGTATCACCCAGCTGCTGTGCTTTCTCCAGATTGGCCAGGCCTTCTTGTCTGTTTCCTTTGTTGATTTGCGCGTATCCCAGCATGCGGTAGACCGATCCGTCATTCTGGTTGAGTCTTATCGCTTTCTGAAGAGCGTTTATCGCTTCGTCAAGTTGGTTCACACGTAGATGTACACTGCCTTTTTCCACCCAGTATGCTCCGTTTTCCGCATCCATCTCGACGGCTTTGTTGATGTCGTTGACAGCCTGCTGGTACATACGGCATTGCATTTCTGCCTGTTCGCGGATGAGGTAGAATTCTGCTGTGACCTGTCCCATCATGGCATCGTAGAACGCGTTATAGTCCATCACGGCTTCCCGATATTGTCCGTCTTCTGATTTCATGCGGGCACGTTCGTACAGATAGGGTGCCGCATCGTTTCCATAAGGAGTGATGAAGCGTGCCACTGCACTGTCCATCAGTGCGATGGCTTCTTTCTTGCTGGCACCATCCATCAGCTCTTTTGTCTTGGCGGCCGAATAAAAGGAAGCGGCGGAAGCAATGGGAGAGCGGTTCACGAAGTCATAGCTTGCAAATGCTTCGGGGTATTTCTGTAGCGCAAAGTTGATGTCACCCTGAAGCTGGTAATATAGCCCCTGATTGTCAATCTTGATGGCTTCATTGATCTCCGACAGGGCGTGTTCGAGTGTCCAGTTTCCGTATGGTCGCTTTCCGTTGAGTGACAATACATAATTATATATCTGTTTGGCGATTCCATAATGTCCTTCCGCCTTATTCTCAGAAACTTCAAGCATCTGTTTCAGGTCTTCGTCAGCCTGTTTGTAATGTGTCTCGTCGTTCATGCTCATATATAGAGTGGCACGGCGTGAGTATCCTTCGCTGTTTCCCGGATATTTCCTGATGAATTCATTCAGCAGATTCAGATATTCGTTCTGGTCTAGTTGAGAGGAGGCCATGTAGAGGAATACCAATGCTTGTGACTCATCTTCTGGAAGTCCCTTGCGTATTCCGATTGAATGAAGTGCGAAATCATTGAATGACAGTGCACTGATGGACAGATTCATTGCATAGTTTATTCCGATGGCATAACCTGACTGGCTTTTGTCGTCTACATTTTTCTGGATGAGTCCGATCACTTCTCCCGCTTCGTTCATGATCGGACAGCTGACAGTCTTGTCAGTCGTTTTCATGTCTAAGGTATAATAAAAAGAGTCGTTTTCTATGCTGTCTGTTTTTGTGATGGTTCCTTTTTGGGCGGTCATGTCATTTTGGGTGGAATAAGGCAACAGATAGACGGTTTGTCCTACGGATCCGGCTTGAGTGGCCGGAGTTAGCGCCGTGCATTTCTTGTCGAATGTTGTCTGGAACTTTACCACATCGTACATGTCGTTTGCTCCGAGAATGTAAGTGACCGGCAGTTCTTTTCCGTCGGCTGTGACGATTACCGCATGGTCAGCCCCTTCAAAAAGGCTGTAGTCTGAGACGGCTGTACCGTTTCCGTCAATGTAGAATCCGTTTCCTGTGTTCAGTATTTTGTTGTCTTTTCCGTATGTGATGACTGAGAATACAGCTTTTCTCGCCTTGTCGGCCCATTTGGGAAGTTCTTGTGCGACTCCAGTCTGAAACATCAGTCCACAGGCTAATAAGAGGATTGTCTTTCTTTCCATATTTAGTATCCAATTTTATTCTTTGTCTATAACGCGTTGTTTCACTGATTCATAAATAAGAATTCCGGCCGCAACGGAAACGTTGAGTGATTCGATGTTTCCGAACAGTGGTATTTTTACCCATTCGTCACAGAGTGCCAGGTGTTCGTATGGAACACCGGTGTCTTCTGCTCCCATGATGATGCAGACAGGGCCTTTGTAGTTTGCTTTTGTGTAGTCATAGTCCCCCTTTTCTGTCGCAGCGATGATTTTGAATCCACTGTCCTTCAGGAATCTGATGGTTTCTGTCAGATTGTTCTCACGGCAGACGGGAAGGGTGTGGAGTGCTCCGGCAGAGGTCTTTATCGCATCGGCGTTGACACTCACGCTGTTTTTGGAAGGGATGATGATGGCATCCACGCCCGCGCACTCACAGGTACGGGCAATGGCACCGAAATTTCTTACGTCCGTCACTCCGTCGAGCATGATCATCATCGGGTTTTTTCCTTGTTCAAACAAGAATGGAACCAGATTCTCTGTCCGTTCGTATGTAATGGGTGAGATAAAAGCGATTACGCCCTGGTGGTTTTTCTTTGTTATTCTGTTTATCCGTTCTACGGGTACACGTTGTACAGGAATAAGCGTATCTTTCACGGCAGCGAAAAGTTCTCTTGAAAGTTCGCTTTTTATATCCTTCTTTATCAAGATCTTCTCGATTTCTTTCCCTGCCTGAATGGCTTCTATCACGGCCCTTGCGCCGAAAATCATTTCATTTTTCTCAATCATATCTTATCAATTCTTCTTTTTCTGGGATTATTTGTCAAAGCCTAATAACGCACGTGCGTTCTGTATGGCTGCGTCTGTCATGGTCGCGCCGCTCAGCATGTGGGCGATTTCCTGCACGCGCTCTTCGTTACCCAACCGTCGGATGTGGCTGTTGGTACCGGTTTCGGTATCCTCCTTATATACCTTATAATGGGCTATGCCGCGCGCTGCGATCTGGGGAAGATGTGTGATGCTGATGACCTGACGGTTCTGTCGCCCCATATCCTGCATGATCAATGCCATTTTTTCGGCAATGGATCCTGACACTCCTGTGTCGATTTCATCAAAGATGATGGTCGGGAGTTTCACGGCTCCGGCTATCATGGCTTTGAGCGAGAGCATGACACGTGCGATTTCTCCTCCTGAGGCTACCGAGGCCACATTCTGAAGCATGCCGTTCTTGTTTGCGGAAAACAGGAAGGTCACCGTGTCCATACCGTTATTGTCCGGCTCTTTCCGTTGACCCATTTCTACGGCAAAACGGACATTGGGCATGCCTAATGGGACCAACAGAGTTCTCATCTGTTCTTCAATCTGTCGGGCGGAACGTGCACGCAGTCCGGTCAATATCTGGGCTTGTCTGATCACTTCCTGATACAGGCTGTCTTTTTTCTGGTTCAGTCGGGCGATATGCTCATCGAATGATACAATGGCGTCAAGCCTCTTTCTGTAATCATCCGCCAATGCGATAAGCTCCTCTACTGTCTTGACGTGGTGCTTCTGTTGCAGGGAGTAAATCAGGTTCAACCTCTCGTTCACGTAATCAAGGCGGGAGGGATTGAACTCGACTTTTTCTTCGGCATCGGCTATTTCACGGGCGATGTCTTTCAGTTCAATGTAGCAGCTGTCAAGGCGTTCTGTCCATTCTTTTGCCGATGGATATACTTGTGACACACTTTGCAGAGCCTGAATGCATTCTTTCGCGAGAGACAGGGCGCATCCGTCTTCACTGTCAATCAGTTGCTGTGACCTGTAGAGGGCGGCCTTGATGTCCTCCGCATGACTTAGGGTTTCCGATTCCTGTTCGAGTGATGCCTGCTCGTCCGCTTTCAGGTCCGCCTCGTCCAGTTGCTCCAGCTGGAAACGGATATAATCCTCGTCCTGCCTGCTTTTCTCCGCCTGGGCGATGAAGTCCTCCAGTTCACGGCACACTTGTCTGTATTCATCGTATATCTTGCGGTATGAGCCGGTCTCCTTTTCGTCTTGTGCCAGAATATCAAGGATATTGAGCTGGAATCCTTCCTTGTTGAGCAATAGATTCTGATGCTGGCTGTGTACGTCAATGAGTTTCTCTCCGAGTACTTTCATTTGGGCCAATGATGCCGGTGTGTCATTGATGAATGCGCGGCTTTTCCCGTTGGCCGAGACTTCACGGCGCAAGATACACTCTTCCGGATCGAACTCAATGTCATTGTCGGCAAAGAATTGTCCGAGTCCGTAGGTGGCGATATGGAATTTGGCTTCCACGATACACTTTGACGCCCCGTTCTTGATTGATCTTACATCGGCACGCTGTCCCAACAGGAGACCGATCGCTCCCAGGATAATGGATTTCCCGGCTCCCGTTTCGCCCGTGATGACAGAGAAGCCCGGCTCAAAACTGATGTCGAGCCTGTCAATCAACGCATAGTTCTGTATGTATAATGACTGTAGCATATAGACTTCAAAACAGATTGGCCAGCCTGTCGACAATGTCGTCGGCCACCTCCTTTTTGCTTTTCAGCGGGTAAGGAGTAATGCCTTGGCGGTCGATGATGGTAATTTTATTGGTGTCTGTGCGGAATCCGGCTCCTTTGTCGTTGAGCGAGTTCAGCACGATGAAATCAAAGTTCTTGCGTGCCAGCTTTTCTTTGGCATGTGTTATTTCCTCGTTTGTCTCTAGCGCGAATCCTATCAGGAGCTGGCTGGCGCGTTTCTGTTGTCCCAATGCTGCGGCGATGTCTTTAGTCGGTTTCAGCCGGAGTGTCAGTCCGTCGCCCTCGCGCTTTATCTTGGATCCGGCCACCGTTTCCGGAGTGAAGTCGGCCACGGCCGCACAGAGGATTCCTGCGTCAGCTTCCTTGAATGCGGATACGGCGGCGTCATACATCTCCGCCGCGCTTTCCACATCAACTTTCCGGATGTTTGGGTGGGAGATGCGGAGATTTACCGGACCACTGACCAATATCACTTCCGCGCCTCTTTCGGCACAGGATTCGGCGAGTGCGTATCCCATTTTTCCTGACGAATAGTTACCGATGAATCTTACCGGGTCAATCTTCTCATAGGTGGGACCGGCCGTAATGACGATTCGTCTGCCAGCCAGTTCCTGTTTCCGCGCGAAGAAACTTTCCATCACTTCCACGATTTTTTCCGGCTCTTCCATACGGCCTTTTCCCGTGAGGTGACTGGCCAGTTCGCCTGTGGCCGGTTCGATGATATGATTGCCGTAAGAACGGAGAATCTCCAGATTGTGTTGTGTGGAAGGGTGGGCGAACATGTCGAGATCCATGGCGGGAGCTACAAACACCGGAGCTTTCATTGACAGGTAAGTGGTGACCAGCATGTTGTCTGCCACTCCGTGTGCCATCTTTCCGATTGTGGAGGCTGTGGCCGGGGCGATGAGCATGGCGTCAGCCCATAGTCCGAGGTCCACATGGCTGTGCCACGTACCGTCGCGTTGCGCGAAAAATTCGCTGATGACCGGCTTGCTGGTCAATGCGGAGAGGGTGATGGGAGTGATGAACTCTTTCCCTGCCGGTGTGATGACGATCTGCACCTCCGCGCCCTTCTTGATTAGTGCGCGTGCAAGTACCGCCGCCTTATATGCCGCGATACTACCCGTGATGCCCAGTACGATTCTTTTTCCTTGCAATGTGTTCATTGTCATTCGTCTGCCAATCATTTCAACATACCGCTTTCGCGGAGACGGATTTTAGTGAGTACATTCTTGGTGTTCAGCGTGAAATCACCGTTCATGATCCATCCGTAATATCCCATGTCACGTTTCAGCACTTCCGCCACTGGAATTCCTTTGTATTTCCCGAAGTTGAACACTTCCACGTTGTTGTCGTCGTAGATGATGCGTCCGGCAAAATCCACGTTACGCGAATAGCTTGAGTATTCCGAAAGGAAATCCACGTCATTCTGCAATGTCTCAGGATAGCGGTCAAGCTGTGCTTTCAGCACTTCGTAAGTGGCACGGGTATCGGCTTCGGCCGTATGCGCGTCTTCCAGGTTTTTTCCGCAATAAAATTTGTAGGCCGCCGACAGTGTGCGTTGTTCCAGTTTATGGTAGATCACCTGCACATCGATGAATTTCCGTTTGGTAAGGTCGATGTCGATGCCTGCCCTCAGAAACTCTTCCACCAGCACAGGCACGTCGAAGCGGTTCGAGTTGAATCCGGCTATGTCGGCGCCTTCAATGTCATTGGCGATTTCTTTCGCCACCTGCTTGAAAGTGGGGCAGTCGGCCACATCCTCGTCATGGATGCCATGAATGGCGGTCGATGCTTCGGGTATATGCATTTCCGGATTGATCCGCATGGCTTTTGAGGTCTCGTTTCCGTTCGGGTACACTTTCAGATAGCAGATCTCCACGATGCGGTCGGAGTTTATGTTTGTTCCCGTAGTCTCCAGGTCGAAGAACACGAGCGGATTCTTAAGGTTCAGTTTCATGTGGTATAATTCTTTAGTCGTTCAACATCATCGGCATCAGCAGCATCAGCAGGTCCTCGTTCTCGTCCTGTTCTTCGGGCAGAATCAGTCCCGCTCTTGACGGGTCGGCCAGTTCTATTGTCACATTCTGTGAGGATATGTTGTTCAGGATGTCAATCAGGAAGGTCGATTTGAATCCGATGCTAAGCGGATTGCCTTCATATTGGCAGGCTACGGTTTCTTCCGCGGAGGTCGAGAAGTCGATGTCCTGTGCCGAAATCTTGATGGAGTTGTTCGTGAGGCTCAGTTTGATCAGGCTTATGGCCTGTGAGGAGAATACAGACACACGGCGCAGCGCGCTGATGAACAGCTGCCGGTCGATGGTGGCGCAGTGAGGATTGTTTTGCGGGATCACTGAATTGTAGTTCGGATAACGTCCTTCAATCAGGCGGCATACCATCCGGTAGTATTCCAGGGTGAACGACGCGTTGCGGTCGTCGAAGCTGACTTGCACGTCTCCCTCTTCTTTCGGGAGCAGGTTTTTCAGTAGCGTAGCCGGTTTTTTCGGAAGAATAAATGATGCTCTTTCGTCGCCGTGGGTCAGGTATGATTTGTAGCGTACCAGTTTTTGTCCGTCTGTCGCCACCAGTGTGAGGTCTTCGGAGGTAATGTCGAAGTACACTCCGTTCATCACCGGCCTCAGCTCGTCATCGGCGGTAGCGAAAATGCACCGGTTGATTCCGCCCAGCAGGATGTCCGCGCCGACTGTCATCTGGGTGCAGGTGCCGTTCACTTCGGCCGCTTGCGGATATTCGTCGGCATTCTGTCCCACCAGTGAGTATTTTCCGTTGAGGTAGTGGACGGTGATCTCCAGATTGTCAAGGTTCACGTCAAACGAAAGGGGTTGTTCCGGAATTTCCTTCAAGGCATCGAGCAGTGTCTTCGATGATACGGCAAAAGCACCTTCACCTTCGTATTCGTTTGTCTCTATGGAGGTTGACAAGGTGGTATCATTGTCGGAAGCGGTCATCGACAGTGTTCCGTCGGTAAGCTTGATAAGAAAACAGTCTAGGATGGGAAGTGAATTTTTCGAGTTGATGACTCGGCTGATAGCCTGCAGACGACCGAACAGAGCGGTGCTTGATACGATAAACTTCATAGTGTCTTATATGTTTTATTTTTATTTTGATTTTCTTTGTCTATTGTCCATACTAACTGCCAAAGTTACGAAAAGATTGCGGAAGCCCCATAAAAAAGGGCTGAAAAATTAGTTTACTTCTACGGAAAAGATTAATTTCGTTGCCGAATTTAAATTGAAGATTATGGAATTAGCAGGAAGAGTTATTGCCGTTCTGGAACCCAGAGGTGGCGTTTCCAAGTCGGGAAATCCTTGGAAAGTACAAGAGTATGTGATTGAGACTCACGACCAATATCCGCGTCGCATGTGTTTTGACGTGTTTGGAGAAGACAAGATAAACCAGTTCAACATCCAGGTAGGCGAGGAACTGAACGTGTTTTTCGATATCGATGCCCGTGAATGGCAGGGGCGCTGGTTCAACAGTATCCGTGCATGGAGAGTGGACCGTGTAAGTCCGGCGCAGCAGGCTCCTGACCCTTCGTTCCCGCCAGTGAATGCGGCTCCGGTTCCGCCGGCAGATTTCTCGGCGACTGACGAGAAGGATGATCTGCCTTTCTGACATGGCGGACACGTTGGCGGTGTGACAAGACAGAGGCCGCAGAAGCCTTGGGGATCCCCCGTCGGTTTCTGCGGCCTCTGGTCCTTTATTTCATGACGGTTCTGCCTGTGGTCATGAGTTCATGCTCATCAGGAACTCGTCGTTGTCTTTGGTTTTTTCCAGTTTGTCCTTGACCAGTGTCATGGCTTCGATGGAGTTCATGTCGGCAATGTAGCGGCGCAATATCCACATGCGGTCAAGGGTGGTCTTGTCGAGCAGCAGGTCATCACGGCGGGTGCTTGACGCCACCAGATTGACAGCCGGGAAGATCCGTTTGTTGCTCAGCGTGCGGTCAAGCTGGAGCTCCATGTTTCCGGTACCCTTGAACTCTTCGAAAATCACTTCGTCCATTTTCGAGCCTGTGTCAATCAGTGCCGTGGCGATGATGGTCAAGGAGCCGCCTCCTTCGATGTTGCGTGCCGCTCCGAAGAAGCGTTTCGGTTTGTGGAGGGCGTTGGCGTCGACACCGCCTGAAAGCACTTTTCCGGATGCCGGGGATACTGTATTGTACGCACGTGCGAGACGGGTGATGGAGTCCAGGAAAATCACCACGTCGTGGCCGCATTCCACCATTCTCTTCGCCTTTTCCAGCACGATGCCCGCGATCTTCACGTGGCGTTCCGCCGGCTCGTCGAAGGTGGAGGCGATTACTTCGGCCTTCACGCTGCGGGCCATGTCGGTCACTTCTTCCGGACGCTCGTCAATCAGCAGCATGATCATGTACACTTCAGGATGGTTGGCCGCGATGGCGTTCGCGATGTCTTTCATCAGGATTGTCTTACCAGTTTTCGGCTGGGCCACGATGAGCGCGCGCTGGCCTTTGCCTATCGGCGTGAACAGGTCGACGATACGGACCGACAGGTTGTCGCCGTAGCCTTTGCAGAGATGGAACTTCTCGTCAGGGAAGAGCGGTGTCAGGTGGTCGAACGGCACACGGTCGCGGACCAGTGCCGGGTCGAGTCCGTTGATTTTCGACACTTTCACTAACGGGAAGTATTTTTCGCCTTCTTTCGGCGGACGGATAGTGCCTTCCACCACATCTCCGGTCTTCAGTCCGAACAGCTTGATCTGTGACTGCGATACGTAAATGTCATCGGGCGAGGACAGATAATTGTAGTCCGACGAGCGTAGGAATCCGTATCCGTCGGGCATGATCTCAAGTACTCCGGTGCCTTGCAGTACATTGTCGAAATCGTAAGCCTTCTCCGCCGGTTTTGCGGGTTGCTGTGCCGGGGCGGCCTGTGTGTCTCCCTGTTGGGGCATGGACTGCTGTGCATGGGCGTTGTTCTGGTAAGTACGGTTGTTGCGGTTGTTTTGCCGTTGCTGCCGCGGCTGGTATTTCTGTCTTTGTTCTTTCTGCGGCACGGCGGGGGCTTCCACCTTGGTGGCTTCAAACTTGCCGATCAGCTCACTCGGTATTCCGGTGTTTTCCGACGGAAGGTTCTCGATGGGAATAAAGTCGTCCGATGGGGTCAGGTCAAGGGGAGGGAGTTTCATGTCATCGTCCTCGGGAGGCAGGATAGCCGGAGAAGCCGTTTCTTTCGTTTCCGTTTCGGCAGCCTGTGCTTCCGCTTTTTCTCTGGCGATGGTAGTCTTGTTTTTTGATCCGGGTTTTCTGCCGCGTTTCGCTTTCGGCTTTTCTTCATTCAGGGCCTGTACGTCCGTTTCCGCGGTTGTGTCGGGAGTCTCGGTCTTTTCGGTCTCTACGGTTTCCTTGAACAGCGGAGCCGGTGCCGGCAGTGCCGGAGGAGTTGTTTCCAGCCGTTGTGCCTTGTCCTTTGTGGCTGTATAGACTTTGTCTCCTTCCTTTTTCACGCTGATGCGTGAGCGTTTCCTGGCTTGTCCTTCTTTACGTTCTTCGGCTGTCTTTGCGGTCGCCGCCTTTTTTGTCGCGCCGACGATGGCCTGCTCATCCAGAATCCGGTAAACCAATTCTTCTTTTCTGAGCGAGTCTGTCTTGGCCAGCCCCAACTCTTTGGCAATCTGTTGTAGTTCGGACAAATCCTTGTCGTTTAATTGAATGATGTTATACATAAATTGTAATGATTTGTGCTGTGTATGGAAAATGCGCAGGCACGCAGCCATATGAACGGGATCTCTTTTCCGTTGTCAAGCATTTCACATAAGCATTATAAAATTGATTGTTTTTAGTGTGGTTAATAGTAAGGAGTCACTTGCACAAGGGTGTGCCCATAGCCTCACTTATGTCTTATTGACGACAAAAGTAGGGAAATTTATCATACGAACAAACAAAATGAGAGATTTTTTGTGTGATTCTCCGGTATATTGTGGGAAAAGTGCTAAATTAGCGGATGAAAAAATGAATATAACGGATATGATTATGAAGAAAGTGATTTTTACAGAAAAGGCACCGGCGGCCATCGGTCCTTACAGTCAGGCTGTTGAAGCCAACGGAATGGTTTTCTTGTCAGGGCAGTTGCCTGTGGACCCCGCTACAGGGAATATCGTGGACGGGGGAGCGAAGGAGCAGACGGCCCGGATTTTCGAGAATATCAAGAATGTGTTGGCCGAGGCGGGACT
>DWVR01000012.1 GCA_019120125.1 Candidatus Phocaeicola excrementigallinarum
TACTGCAGGCATCTGCGGGAGAGTAGGTCGCCGCCGTATTGATTGTGAGGGTCCCCCGTCTGTACAGGCGGGGGACTTTGCTTTTTATGCACATCAGGATCCTGTTATCATCTCCGCTTTACAAATCGGTGGTTGGCAGCGTCTTTTCGATGTCCCCGATTCCTTTGAACTGCGTCCGGAAAGCCTTTATCTTGGCATTGAATGATTCAGCGGATGCGTTCGTTTGTCTTTCCCAAAGTAGTTGATTATTGTTTTGTTGTGGTTCCTGAATGTCTCCGGGACTCGGGAGAATTCCCAAATTGTTCTGTTAAAATCTATGTATTGTATGGTTGCACAGAGAATAAATTGTATTTTTAGAGATCAAATGAAAATTCGGATATTATGGTTATAAAAACTATTCTAGATACGGATTTGTATAAGTTTACGACTTCGTATGCTTATATCAAGCTTTTTCCTTATGCGCTGGGAACATTTTCGTTTAAGGACAGGGATGAAACACGATACACGGCAGGCTTTCTAGAAGCATTGAAGAACGAGTTGCAGAGTCTTAGTCTTGTTTCTCTTACTGAAGCTGAATTGGAGTATATGTATGGCCATTGTCGTTTTCTTCCAAAAGTTTATTGGGAATGGCTGTCGTCTTTTCGTTTTGATCCGAAGAAGATCGAGGTGTTTCTTGATGATGAGCAACATCTTCATATTGAGGTGACGGATTTTCTTTATAAAGTTACCTTATACGAGGTACCGTTATTGGCAATTGTGTCCGAGATTAAGAACCAGTTCATGAATCGCATTCCTGTTGATGAGGATTGGATGGGAAGACTGGTTGCGAAAGTGAATATCTCCAATGATAATGAGTTGCCTTTCTCTGAATTTGGGACGCGTAGACGTTTTTCCTTTGATGTGCAGGACAAGGTTGTCGCTTATCTGAAACAGCACGCACGGTATTGTACAGGTACTTCAAACTGTTATTTGGCTATGAAGTATGGAATGTTGCCGATGGGCACACATCCTCATGAATGGTTTATGTTTCATGGCGCGCAATTCGGTTATAAGCATGCCAACTATATGGCTTTGGAGAATTGGGTCAACGTGTATGATGGAGATTTGGGTACTGCTTTGTCGGATACTTATACATCGGATGCGTTTTTGAGTAATTTCAGCCGGAAGCAGGCAAAACTGTTTGATGGAGTACGGTGTGATTCAGGAAATGAGTATGAGTTTATAGACCGTCTTATAGAACGTTATAAGGAATTGGGTATCGATCCAACTGTCAAGACAATTATTTTCAGTAACGCGCTTGATTTTGAGAAAGCGTTGCGTATTTTTAATTATTGTAAAGGTAAGATCAGATGTTCTTTCGGTATAGGCACTAACCTTACCAATGATACCGGTTATCAGCCTTCGAATATTGTCATGAAACTTTCCCGTTGCAAGATGAATGTGAATCAGGAATGGCGGGAGTGTGTGAAACTTTCGGATGATATGGGTAAACATATGGGGAGCATTACTGAAGTTGGGGCCTGTTTGCACGAACTTCGTATCTCTGACTGAAAAGCGTGCGACTACCGGGACAGGTTGTACGTAACTTCTTCTTCCTGTAGTAAATAATGTTTACATTCTGTTATCTGATTGGCCTGAATGCGAACAGAAACGGCGTAACGGTCTTTTATTTGTGATAAATTATAATTTTCACAACTGAAAAAACAACTGTTTTTATTTTGTTGTTCTCAAAAAAACTATACCTTTGCATCCGGAAATAAAAGACAGATGTAATATGAGTATATTGTTTATCCATATTTTGCTATGCGGTCTGATTATTCTATTGGAGTCTCCAATAGGAGGTGGGGCGTGTGCGTAATGTGGTAAACAGAATGATATAGAGCCTTTCTCACTTCCTTGTGCGAAAGGCTTTTTGTTTGATGTGAAAACAATTACAATATAAAGACAATAAGGCTATGAGTGAAAGATTGTTTATTTTTGATACTACTTTGCGCGATGGGGAACAGGTCCCCGGTTGCCAGCTGAATACGGTAGAAAAGATTCAGGTTGCCAAGCAATTGGAGGCGTTGGGAGTGGATGTGATAGAAGCGGGCTTTCCTGTATCCAGTCCGGGAGATTTCAATTCGGTCATCGAGATTTCGAAAGCGGTTACCTGGCCTACTATCTGTGCGTTGACCCGTGCGGTTGAAAAGGATATAGATGTGGCTGCGGAAGCCTTGAAATTCGCGAAGCATAAACGGATTCATACCGGAATCGGCACTTCTGACTCGCATATCAAATACAAGTTCAATTCCACTCGTGAGGAAATTATTGAGCGTGCGGTGGCAGCCGTGAAATATGCCCGCCGTTATGTGGACGACGTGGAGTTTTATGCTGAGGATGCCGGACGTACGGAAAATGAATATCTGGCACGTGTGATCGAGGCTGTTATCAAGGCGGGAGCTACGGTGGTGAACATTCCGGATACAACCGGTTATTGTCTTCCGGAAGAGTATGGGGCTAAAATCAAATATCTGGTTGACCATGTGGACGGGATTGACAAGGCTGTCATTTCCACTCATTGTCATAACGATCTGGGAATGGCCACTGCCAATACCATTGCCGGTGTGTTGAACGGAGCGCGTCAAGTAGAGGTGACAATTAACGGGATAGGCGAGCGTGCCGGAAATACAGCGCTCGAGGAGGTGGCTATGATTCTGCGCTGTCACAAGAGTATTGACATTGACACCAATATCAACACCCCGAAGATTTATCCTACCAGCCGTATGGTATCCAGCCTGATGAACATGCCTGTCCAACCCAACAAGGCGATTGTAGGCCGCAATGCTTTTGCGCATTCATCGGGTATCCATCAGGATGGAGTGCTCAAGAATGTGCAGACTTATGAAATCATTAACCCGAAAGATGTTGGTATAGACGATAACGCGATTGTGTTGACCGCAAGGAGCGGACGGGCCGCGTTGAAGCATCGTCTGCATGCGTTGGGTGTGGAGATGACTCAGGAAAAGCTGGATAAGGTGTATGAGGATTTCCTGAAACTTGCCGATAAGAAGAAAGATATTACCGATGATGATATTCTGGTTCTGGCGGGTGCGGACCGTAATGTGAACCATCATATCAAGCTGGAATATTTGCAGGTGACCAGCGGTGTGGGTGTCCGTTCTGTCGCAAGCCTGGGATTGAATATCAGCGGAGAACATTTTGAGGCGGCGGCTACGGGTAACGGGCCTGTTGACGCGGCGATCAAGGCCGTCAAGCAGATCATCCGCCGTCAGATGACATTGAAGGAGTTTACCATTCAGGCCATCAGCAAAGGCAGCGATGACGTGGGTAAAGTCCACATGCAGGTGGAATATGACGGACAAATGTATTACGGATTCGGGGCGAATACGGACATTATTGCCGCTTCGGTGGAAGCTTACATTGATTGTATCAACAAATTCAGAAAATAACATTATTTGTTCATGAATACTTTATTTGATAAAATATGGGATGCACATGTGGTGCAGAAGGTGGAAGACGGGCCTACCCAATTGTATATCGACCGTCTTTATTGTCATGAGGTGACCAGTCCGCAGGCATTTGCCGGAATGCGTGCCCGTGGCTTGAAGTGTTTCCGTCCGGAACGGATCTATTGTATGCCGGACCATAATACCCCGACCCACGACCAGGATAAGCCGATTGAAGATCCTGTGTCGAGGACACAGGTGGATGCGCTGGCAAAGAATGCGGCTGATTTCGGATTGACTCATTTCGGGATGATGGACAGGCGGAACGGAATCATTCATGTGGTAGGTCCGGAGCGTGGACTTACCTTGCCGGGGATGACCATTGTATGCGGTGACTCACATACGTCCACTCACGGTGCAATGGGAGCGGTGGCTTTCGGTATCGGTACGAGTGAGGTGGAAATGGTGATGGCTTCGCAATGCATTCTTCAGTCACGTCCCAAGACCATGCGTATCACGATTGACGGCAAATTAGGGAAAGGGGTGACTGCCAAGGATGTGGCTCTTTACATGATGTCGAAAATGACAACCGGTGGCGCGACCGGTTATTTTGTGGAATACGCGGGCGAGGCAATCCGGAGCCTGACCATGGAAGGCCGTCTCACATTGTGTAATCTGTCTATCGAGATGGGAGCGCGCGGAGGTATGGTCGCTCCGGATGAGGTGACGTTTGAATACATCAAAGGACGTGAGTACGCACCGAAAGGAGAGGAGTGGGACAAGGCTTTGGCATATTGGAGGACTTTGAAGAGTGACGATGATGCCGTGTTCGATAAGGAAGTGCGTTTTGACGCGGCAGACATACAGCCTATGGTCACTTACGGTACGAATCCTGGGATGGGGATGGCCGTTACGGACCATATCCCCACTACAGACGGAATGGGTGAAGTGGAAAGGGCGTCATTCGGGAGGTCTCTGCACTATATGGGATTCAATCCTGGTGAGCAGTTGTTGGGCAAAAAGGTGGATTATGTGTTTCTTGGAGCCTGCACGAACGGTCGTGTCGAGGATTTCCGTGCCTTTGCCTCTATCGTAAAGGGTAGAAAGAAGGCCGATAATGTCATTGCATGGCTGGTTCCCGGATCATGGATGGTGGATGCGCAGATCCGTGAGGAAGGGCTCGACAAGGTGTTGGAAGAGGCGGGATTCGAAATCCGTCAGCCAGGCTGTTCGGCCTGTCTTGCCATGAATGATGACAAGATCCCCGCCGGGAAATATGCGGTGTCGACCAGCAACCGTAATTTTGAAGGACGTCAAGGTCCGGGGGCACGTACGCTGTTGGCCAGCCCGCTGACTGCGGCCGCCGCGGCTGTGACAGGAGTGATAACCGATCCGAGAACATTAATGTAATTCATTTGAGTATTATGAAGCAGAAATTTGATATAATAACCAGCACCTGTGTGCCGTTGCCGTTGGAGAATGTGGATACGGACCAGATTATTCCGGCACGCTTCCTGAAAGCGACGACCCGCGAGGAGAAATTTTTCGGCGACAACCTTTTCCGTGACTGGAGATATAATCCCGACGGTTCCTTGAACAAGAGTTTCGTATTGAATGACCCGGCTTATGGCGGACAGATTCTGGTGGCCGGAAAGAATTTCGGAAGCGGGTCCAGCCGCGAACATGCGGCGTGGGCCATTGCGGGATATGGCTTCCGTGTGGTGGTTTCCAGTTTTTTCGCGGACATTCACAAGAACAATGAGCTGAACAATTTTGTCCTTCCGGTAGTGGTGAGCGAGGGGTTCCTGAAAGAGCTGTTCGATTCCATTTATGCGGATCCGAAAACGGAAGTGGAAGTGAACCTTCCCGCGCAGACCATCACGAACAAGGCAACAGGCAAGTCTGAGATTTTCGAGATAAATGCCTATAAAAAACATTGTTTGATGAACGGTCTTGACGACATTGATTTTCTGGTCGGCAATAAGGATCGGATTGAAAGCTTCGAGCGTTCTCGCGGTCATGTCGTAGGATAAAAAGCTTTCCTGTATTTTTTGTGACATTCATGTTGTCTGGTATCCGTCAGACATCCGTCCCATGTCCGTCAGACAATTGTCCGGCATTCGTGCGACGGCTGTCTGATCCATATCAGACGATGAAAGTAATTAAAAACAGATCAGATTATGGAAAACCATCCGAAAATAGAAATCATGGACACGACGTTGCGCGATGGTGAGCAGACATCGGGCGTGTCGTTCGTGACCCATGAGAAACTGATGATAGCGCGTCTGTTGCTGGAAGAATTGAAGGTGGACAGGATTGAAGTGGCATCGGCACGTGTCTCGGACGGTGAGTTCAATGCGGTTAGGATGATTTGCGACTGGGCTGCCCGTCGGGGACTGTCTCATAAAGTGGAGGTACTGGGATTTGTCGACGGGCATGTGTCGGTCGACTGGATCCGCAAGGCCGGAGGAGAGGTGCTCAATCTGCTTACGAAAGGGTCGGAAAAGCATTGCCGTTTCCAGTTGAAGAAAACGCTTGACGAGCATCTGCATGAAATCAGGGAGGTGGTGACGTATGCTCATGAGCAGGGTATGGACGTGAATGTCTATCTGGAGGACTGGAGTAACGGGATAAAGGACTCTCCGGAATATGTGTTCGGACTAATGGACGGGCTGATGGATTATGGCATCCGGCGTTTTATGTTGCCTGATACACTGGGCATCTTGAATCCGTTGCAGGTGATCGAGTATATGAGAAAAATGAGAAAGCGTTACCCTGACGTGCATTTTGATTTCCATGCGCACAATGACTATGATCTTGCGGTGAGCAACGTGCTGGCCGCGGTGTTGAGTGGGGTAAAGGGGCTTCATACCACCATCAACGGGTTGGGAGAACGTGCCGGGAACGCTCCTTTGGCCAGCGTGCAGGCTATTCTGAAAGACCATTTCCGTGCCATTACGAATATTGACGAGAGCCGCCTGAATGAGGTAAGCCGCGTGGTGGAGTCTTATTCGGGGGTCGTCATTCCGCCTAACAAACCGATTGTGGGCGAGAGTGTGTTCACGCAAGTGGCTGGGGTGCATGCGGACGGTGACAACAAGAATAACCTGTACTGTAACGACCTGCTTCCCGAACGTTTCGGACGTGTCCGGGAATATGCCTTGGGAAAGAATTCCGGAAAAGCCAATATCCGGAAGAATCTGGAGAGCCTTGGGCTGGAGCTTGACGAGGAGTCCATGAAGAAGGTCACCCAACGGATTATCGAACTCGGCGACCGGAAAGAAGTGGTCACACAGGATGATCTGCCTTATATCATCAGTGACGTGCTGAAGCATGACAGTGGGAAGAACAAGGTCCGCTTGTTGAGCTATTTCGTCACATTGGCCCAGGGTCTGAAACCGATGGCTACACTGAGCATCGAGATTGACGGGAACACTTATCAGGAAAGTTCTTCGGGCGACGGGCAGTATGATGCTTTTGTGCGTGCGTTGCGCAAGATCTATAAGGGCACGCTCGGCCGCAAGTTCCCTATGCTGACCAACTATGCGGTATCGATTCCTCCCGGTGGGCGTACTGACGCGTTTGTGCAGACAGTCATCACTTGGAATTTCCAGGACAAGGAGTTCCGGACCCGTGGGCTCGACGCTGACCAGACCGAGGCGGCTATCAAGGCTACCATCAAGATGCTGAACATGATTGAAAACGATTTTGAACAACAATATTAAAAGGAATGATTATGGATTTTAAGATTGCGGTATTGCCCGGTGACGGAATCGGACCGGAAATATCAGTGCAAGGTGTGAATGTGATGACGGCCGTTTGTGAGAAGTTCGGCCATACGGTGAGATATAAATACGCGCTTTGCGGCGCACATGCCATTGATGAGGTGAATGATCCGTTTCCGGCAGAGACGTTTGAGATATGCAAGGAAGCCGATGCGGTACTGTTCTCGGCGGTGGGCGACCCGCGGTTCGACAATGACCCCACGGCGAAGGTCCGTCCTGAACAGGGACTGCTGGCCATGCGTAAGAAACTGGGCCTGTTTGCCAACATCCGTCCGGTACAGACATTCAAGTGTCTGTTACACAAGTCTCCGCTGAGGGCGGAACTGGTGGAGGGAGCAGATTTCCTTTGTATCCGCGAACTGACGGGCGGCATGTATTTCGGCGAGAAATATCAGGATAATGACAAGGCATACGATACGAACATGTATACACGTTCTGAGATAGAGCGTATCCTGAAGGTGGCTTTTGAATATGCCATGAAGCGGCGCAAGCATTTGACGGTGGTCGACAAGGCCAATGTGCTTGCCTCCTCACGCCTCTGGAGACAGATTGCTCAGGAGATGGCACCGGCCTATCCCGAAGTGAGGACAGACTACATGTATGTGGATAATGCTGCCATGCGCATGATTCAGGAGCCTACGTTTTTCGACGTGATGGTGACAGAAAACACCTTCGGTGATATCCTGACCGATGAAGGCTCGTGCATCAGTGGTTCCATGGGACTTCTTCCTTCTGCCTCTACAGGCGAATGTACTCCGGTGTTCGAGCCGATCCATGGCTCATGGCCTCAGGCGAAGGGATTGAACATAGCCAACCCTTTGGCGCAGATTCTTTCGGTGGCCATGTTGTTCGAGCATTTTGACTTGAAAGAAGAAGGCTCGCTGATCCGTAAGGCTGTGGACGCTTCGCTTGACGCGAATGTGCGTACGCCGGAGATCCAGGTGGAAGGTGGTGCGAGATATGGCACGAAGGAAGTAGGCGAGTGGATTGTGGATTATATCAGAAAGGCCTGATTCTCCGGGCATATGGCGATAAGTCAAGGAAGGCATGAGCTTTTTATTCTGAAAAAGAGTGAAAAAGTTCATGCCTTTTGTCGTGTTGTGATATAAAAAGTTACCGGACAGTCTTTTGGATGTGGGTGTAGTTGTATATTTCGTGGAAGTTTGCTTATTTCGTAGAAATTTTCAGCAAAGTGTCGGAATATGAAGCGGTTTTTGGTGATATTATGGTGTGCTTTTTGCGCAATAGGGTCTGTATGCCTTCGTGCGCAGTCGTATAATGAGATAGTGGAGAAGGCGATGGACTTCGTGAAGAAGGACAGTCTGGTGCAGGCAGACAGCCTTTTCCGGAAGGCGTTGAAGATAGACCCTAACAACGCGCGGAACGGGCTGCTTTTCTCCAATCTTGGGACTGTACAGAAAAGGTTGGGAAAACGCGATGAGGCGGTAGAGTCGTACACAATGGCGTTGAACATATTGCCCTATTCTACGGCTATCTTGCTGAATAGGGCTGCCTTGTATCTTGACGGGAACCGTCTGGATGATGCGTACCTTGATTATTGTAATGTGATTGACTTGCTTCCGGAAAATGTGGAGGCACGTCTGTTCCGGGCATATATCTATATGCAACGGCGTCAGTATCAGGAAGCGCGGATTGACTATAATGTGGTGATTGGAAAAGATGCCGGAAATATGACGGCCCAGTTGGGGATGGTGATGCTTGACCAGAGAGAAGGGCGTTACATTTCGGCCATCGACCGTTTGAACCTGTTGATTCAGAATAATCCCGGCGATGTGTCCTTGTTGAAGATGCGTGCCAATCTGGAATACGAGCGGGAGCATTTCGATGTGGCTCTTCTTGATCTGGAAAAGGCTGCGCGGCTGCAACCGGGCGATGCGGAAATTTACGTTATGCAAGGTGATATCTATCTGAAGCAGCAGCATAAGGGGAAAGCCAGGTCGGCTTTCGAACGGGCTTTACAGGCAGGTATGTCGAGGGCTGAGCTTCATGAACGCCTGGAAGAATGCAGATGACATGCTTGTGATTCCTTGGAAATGTCCTGAAAAATGTCCTGGGAATTTGTGTTTTTTAATTTTGTTTTTACTATCTTTGCTTCATAACAAGATGAGTGGGCATGAGGTTACGGATTATTGTTAAATTGGCTGTGGTGCTTTCCGTTATATTGTTTTGTATCGGAATCGGTTTCTATGGCTTTGCCAGGCTCAGTGAGACAAGTGACTATGAGAGTGCCGACTTGTTGGATTTTGTGCCGGGAGACTCTTATGGATTGTTTGAGGCGGATAATATCGACTATTTCATGCACGGATTCTCTGAGATGGCTTATGCTTCCCAGCTGGACACGTTGCAGAGGACGGATCTGGTGGCGGATGTGTTGAGTGACTTGAACCGGTATTCTTTTACCGCGGACCATGGTCTCAGTACCCAGATGAACCATTTGCTTCTCAGTTTCCATTCTCCCGACAGGCCTGGGGTGGTCGCTTATTTTCATGGAGGAAAAGAGGTGAAGAGGCAGCTTGTGGAGGCCATAAGAGACAAATATCATGTGAGTTTTGTTCCTAAGAAAGAGACCTATCGGGGAGAGAAAATAGAGGTCTATCCGATTTCTCCGGCTAAATACCTTTCCATATTCAGTAAGTCGGGTGTGCTGGTTGTCAGTTATCAGAAACGTCTGGTTGAAGAAGTGATTGATGCGGAAAAGGATGGGACTTCATTGCGGAAGAATGCGGTCTTTTCTTCTTTACATCAATCGAAGTCGGTCAATCACATGTCGATTTACGGGCGTACGGCTTCCTTGCCGTTTCTGGCCGATGGCAGTCTGGACTATTGGAGTGAGTTCGACGTGCATCTGAACAGTGAGGTGTTTTATTTGAGCGGTGCGATGTATGCTCCTGATTCTTGTATGCGGTCGGTTGTGCGGCGTTTGGAGAACATAGAGACGGTTTCTGTAAAAGACAGCCTGTTGATTCTGTCAGGCCCTTCCAAGGTGGATTCGTGCATTTCACGTGTGATCGCTTCGCCGTTCCATTCCTTGTTTGACGAGTGTACGGCCAATCTTTCCCGGGACGCTTCTTACATTATGGTGGCCGATATGGACATGTTGGTTCGCGATTCCAAGAAATACACTCCTTATTTGCCGGCATTTGTGTCCCGTCATCCGGACCTTTTCAGACCGTTCATTTTATCTGTCCAGATTACACGGATGAAGAACCGGCTTTCCCATATCTTTGTGTTTACATATAAAGAGTGATTATCTGAGTCTGTTCTTTTCAAAGTGGGGGCCTGCCTTGAAATGAAAGTAACCTATTGAGATTACAGTCAGTATGGCACCGCACAGATAGGCCATTCTGAAAGTGGAGATTTCTGCGATATATCCTCCGGCAAGCATTCCGATTCCAAGGCCTACATCCCACGATGTCAGATAGGTGCTTGTGGCTGTTCCACGCTGGCTGTTGGGGGCTAGATTGACAAATAATGTGTTGTAGGCTGGGAACATGGTGCCGAAACCTATTCCTAGCAGCAGTGATATCAGGAAGAACAAGATGGCGGTGAATGTCATGTCCCATTCCGCAAGCCATCCGCAGGCGGTCAACAGAAAGTAGCAGATACTTACCAGATATAATCCGGCAGTTATTACTTCAGTGATCATTCCCTTGTCCACAAGCTTTCCGCTGAACAGCCGGCTGATAGCCATGCCCACAGCCATGAGAGTGAAGAAAAAACCGGTTTCCGCGGTAATGCCTATCTGCCGGGCATACATGGCCACGTAGTTGGTGGTCATACCATAGGGGATGGAAAGCAGCAGCAGACTGAATCCGGCCGGAATTCCTTTTAGCAGGATGAAACGGTCGAGTGATACCGGCGCACGCTTTACGGGGGCTTTGTAGGGTGTTCTCACCATACAGGCGGCAAGGAATCCGAGAACGCACGATCCCAGGGCGTACGAGAAAATGATGGTATAAGATGCTCCTCCACTATGCAGGAACAGTCCGAACATAGGGCCGATGGACATGGCAATGTTGTTGGCCAGTCCATAATATCCTAGTCCTTCTCCGCGTCGTGAGGAAGGCATGATGTCGATTACCACTGTATTTCCACCTACTGTCACCATTCCGAATGAGATGCCATGTATTACACGGAAGATGATGAAGATGGTCAACAGTCCGGCCATCATGTAACCGGCGAAAATAAGTGTGAATACGAAGTAAGCCAGTAAATAGAGGGGTTTGCGGGAAAAAGTGTCGAGCAGATAACCGGAGAATGGTCTTATGCATAGGGAGGATACCGTGTAGCAGGATAATACGATGCCGATGGTAGAATTGGAGGCGTGAAAGATTTCCGACAGGTAGAACGGGAGAACCGGTACCAGCAACCAGAATCCGAAATAAAGCAGGAAGTTGGCTGCCAGAATAAAGCAATAGCTTGGAGTGACAAGTCTATCTTTTCTCATGGATGAAGATATTTGATTCCACCTCAAAGGCCACGGGGCACACGAGACCAGATATGCTTTTCATGGGCCGGGTGGCCTTTGAAGTGGGGTTCATTCACTCACATTGTTATGATGGAAACGCCCTTTTAGTTGGCCGATTCAAACTCTTCGAGGAAACGAGTGTCGTTCTCGGAGAACATGCGCAGGTCCTTCACCTTATATTTCAGGTTAGTGATGCGTTCCACTCCCAGACCGAAGGCGTATCCTGAATAGACCTTGCTGTCGATTCCGCAGGCATCCAGTACGGCAGGGTCCACCATTCCGCAGCCCAGAATCTCCACCCATCCGGTATATTTGCAGAACGGGCATCCTTTTCCGCCGCAGATGTCGCAGCTGATATCCATTTCCGCGCTTGGTTCCGTAAATGGGAAATAGGATGGGCGCAGGCGGATTTTTGTTTCGGGCCCGAACATTTCCTGAGCGAATTGCAGGAGTACCTGCTTCAAGTCGGTGAAGGAAACATTCTTGTCCACATACAGTCCTTCAATCTGATGGAAGAAGCAGTGTGCGCGGTAGCTGATAGCCTCGTTGCGGTACACACGTCCCGGGCAGATGACGCGGATGGGCGGTTGTGTCTTTTCCATGACACGTGCCTGTACGCTGCTGGTATGTGTGCGGAGAATGATGTTCTTGGTCACATCTTCGGCATTCGACTCCACGAAGAAGGTATCCTGCATGTCGCGTGCCGGATGGTCGGCCGCGAAGTTCAGTTTTGTGAACACGTGCAGGTCGTCTTCCACTTCCGGACCTTCCGCGATGGTGAATCCCATCCGTCCGAATATGTCGATGATTTCGTTTCTCACAATCGAGAGAGGATGTCTTGTTCCTAGTTCGATGGGATAGGCCGTACGGGTCAGGTCGATGCCTTCCGTGTTGTTGTCCTGATTGTCGAATCTTTCTTTCAGGGCGGCTATTTTTTCTTGTGCCCGGTTCTTCAGTTCGTTCAGTCTCATACCCACTTCTTTCTTCTGGTCGGCAGGTACATTGCGGAAATCCGCCATCAGCGCATTGATGGCGCCCTTCTTGCTCAGGTATTTGATGCGGAGGGCTTCCAGTTCTTCCGCATTGCCGGCGCTCATGCCTTCCACTTCCTGAAGCAGTTCTTCTATTTTTGCTAACATATCTCTTTCTGTTATTATTTTGCTGACTGCAAAGGTAGTAATAAAAAAGAAAAGTCCTATTTTATTTTACAACGAAACGAAAAAAAAGGTAATTTTGCAGACGATATTTGAGTATAGTAAATGAAAGCATTGATTTTCGGGTGTTGTCTGATGATATTGATGGCATCCTGTCAAGGGGGGAGGAAAAAGGCAGATCCCTTCGAGACTTTGACAGAGCAGATTGATTCCTTGACGGCGGTGTCCGATTCCGTGGCTGACACGCTTGTGGTAGTGGAGGAAGTGGTGCCGGCATCAGCTGATGAGAGTTTTGCCGACTTCTTCTATAACTTCGCCTCGGAACCGGAGTTCCAAAAATCCCGTGTCGTTTTTCCTTTCTCATTCTACAAGGGAGAACAGGTGAGGCGGGTCCAGCGTAAGGACTGGAAGTATGACCCGCTGTTCAGCCGTGAGCCGGCGTATACCGTGCTGTTCGATTCTGAGGAGGATATGGAGATGGAAAAGGATACGAGCTTGCGGAGTGTGCAGGTGGACTGGATTTATCTGAACGAGGAAAAGATCAAGCGGTATTATTTTGAACGGAAAGGACTCTCCTGGTATCTTGAGGCGGTCAATGTCGAGAAATTGGTTCATGAGGATGACGGGAAAGAGGATTTTCTGGACTTTTACAAGAGATTCTCGTGTGATTCGGTGTTCCAGAGTGAACGCTTGTCCGATCCTTTGGCTTTCGTGACGGCCGATCCGGAGGATGAGTTCCAGATACTGGAGACTACGCTCGATGAGGGCCAGTGGTTCGCGTTCCGTCCGCCCATGATGAAGGAGCGGTTGACGAATGTGCATTACGGGCAGCCGGAGAAAAAGGATTCCGACCGCAAGATCATGGAGTTCAAAGGCTTTGGCAACGGCTTCAGCAACACGCTGTATTTTGTCCGTAGGCATGGCCTTTGGCGTCTGGTGAAATTTGAGGATTTAAGCGATTAGACTATGACTGAATATACGGACTATTCTTTGCTTCCGCACAACACATTCAGGTTGGATGTGAAAGCGGCCCGTTTTATGGAGTATTCTTCGGAAGAAGAACTGACGGCTTTCTTGGCGTCGGGTGGTTTGACTTCTCCCTATCTGCATATCGGGGGAGGGAGCAATCTGTTGTTCCTTTCTGATTATCCGGGACTGGTGCTTCACTCTTCCGTCAAGGGTGTGGAGACGGTGGCGGAGACAGATGAGCGGGTTGAGCTTCGTGTGGGTTCCGGAGTGGTATGGGACGATTTTGTGGCCTATACGGTGGAGAAGGGGTTCTATGGAGCCGAGAACCTGTCGCTGATTCCGGGTGAGGTGGGGGCCTCTGCAGTACAGAATATCGGTGCTTACGGGGTGGAAGTGAAGGATCTGGTTGTCTCGGTGGATGCGGTGGAGGCCGCTACGGGGAAAAAACGCCGTTTCACCCGTGAGGAGTGCCGTTACGCCTATCGTGACAGCATTTTCAAGAAAGAGCTGAAAGGGCGGTATTTCGTGACGTATGTCACTTATCGTTTAAGCAAACTCCCTGTGTTCCATTTGGATTACGGCAATGTGCGTGCTGAGCTGGAAAAGGACGGAATGGAACCGACCTTGGCCAATGTACGTCGGGTGATTGCCGCGATTCGCAGTAACAAGCTGCCCGATCCGAAGGTGACGGGAAATGCGGGCAGTTTTTTCATGAACCCTGTGGTATCGCAAGAACAGTTTGACAGATTGCAGACGGAATATTCTGAGATGCCGTCCTATCGGCTCGACGGAAACCGGGTGAAGATTCCGGCTGGCTGGCTCATAGAGCGTTGCGGATGGAAAGGCAAGGCGCTGGGACCGGCGGCGGTGCACGACCGCCAGGCTTTGGTGCTGGTCAACCGGGGAGGGGCTACAGGCCGGGATGTGCTCCGGCTGGCCGATGAGGTGGCCCGGTCTGTAAAGGAAAGATTCGGGATAGAGATTTCTCCGGAAGTTAACTTGATAGGATAAGAAAATCGGATAAGTCAGACAACATGGATATGAAAGTCACGATATTGGGAAGCGGTACTTCCACGGGGGTGCCTCAAGTGGGATGTACTTGCGCTGTGTGCGGAAGCGAGGATCCGAAGGACAACCGTCTGCGCTGCTCCGGAATGGTAGAGGCGGATGGGGTGCGCATTCTGATAGACTGTGGTCCGGATTTCCGTCAGCAGATGCTCCGTATGGACGATTACCGTCCGATTGACGGAGTATTGATTACTCATGAGCATTACGACCATGTGGGTGGGCTTGATGACCTTCGTCCATTCTGTCGTTTCCGTGACATTCCGGTCTATGCCGAGAAAGACACCGCCGAACGTCTGAAAAGGCGCATGCCATATTGTTTCGCGGAACATCTGTATCCGGGTGTTCCCCACATCCCGATGGAGGTGATAACGGAAGGTATACCTTTTAAGGTAAGCAACATGCGGGGAGCTTCAGTGGAAGTGATTCCTTTTCGCGTGATGCATGGTCCGTTGCCCATCGTAGGCTATCGCATCGGCGGTATGGCGTGGATTACGGATATGCTGACCTTGCCCGACTCGTCGTACGCGTACCTTCAGAATCTGGATTGTCTGGTGATGAACGCTCTCCGCATCGAGCCGCACTGGACTCACCAGTCGCTTTCCGAAGCTTTGGCGCAGGTGGGCCGCATCAAGGCAAGGCGGACTTTCTTTGTCCACATGAGCCATCAGATAGGCTTGCATTCGGAAGTGGAAAAGACATTGCCGGAGAATGTGCATCTTGCTTACGACGGGATGGAGATATTGTGCGGGATGTAAGTAAAGCTGTTCTGTTTGACTTCCGGAGGGGAGTATTCCCATGTTTCGGAAGCGATATCTCTTATTTTCTTTTCAGGCATTCTATGTCCTTTCCCTTTGTCACACCATTCTCATTATATGCGTCAATTGAAAAATAATATTCAGTATCGGCATTCAGTCCGGTCAGCTCCAAGTATGTACTATCTGCTGTTTGGTTTGTCATAAAGTGATTTATATGCCTATTGTGAATCTTGACCAGCCCGGTGCCGAGGATTTTATAGACGGTTATAAAGGTTTGCGTCCTGTAGCGATGGAATGTTGTCTTGCGGAGGTGACTCCTGATGTGTTGCGTCTGCTGAAAAAAGTGAAAGGGAGCGGAATCAAGATCTGGTTGAATTCATTCTGGCCTTCCTTGAATGCCGGACACGATGATGACCGGGCTGTGGAGTTGGAACAGGAGGATGAGGCTTGGGGATAGTTGCTTGAACAGGGAGCCTCGTTGATTCAGACAGACCGCCCCGCCTTGTTGTTGGATTATTTGAATACTCAGGGAAGGCGGTGAAAGAATGTGCCCTGATACAGATGTAAAGGATGTCTGTTCAGGGCTGTATCGCGGTTTATTTATGTATGGCTTTTAGCGACTCCTTGCAGATTCCGTTCAGTCCGCATTCGTGGCATTTGGGATTGCGTGCCGTACACACGTAGCGTCCGTGCAGGATCAGCCAATGGTGGGCGGTAGGGATGATTTCTTCAGGGAAGTATTTTGTCAGGTATTTCTCGGTGGCCAGCGGAGTGGTACAGCTCGTGGGCACGAGACCGATGCGGTGGCTCACGCGGAACACGTGGGTGTCGACCGCCATGGCCGCCTTGTGGAACACCACGCTCTGGATGACGTTCGCCGTCTTGCGTCCCACTCCGGGCAGCTTCACCAGTTCCTCCAGTGTGTCGGGCACCTGGCTTTGGAAGTCCTTCACCAGCATTTTGGCCATCCCTACCAGATGCTTGGCCTTGTTGTTCGGGTAGCTTACACTTTTTATGTACTCAAACACTACTTCGGGTGTGGTGGCAGCCAACGCTTCCGGCGTGGGGAAATCGTGAAACAGCGGAGGGGTGATCATGTTTACCCGTTTGTCGGTGCATTGCGCACTCAGGATGACGGCGATGAGCAGTTGGAACGGGTCATCGTAATGCAATTCCGTTTCGGCCACAGGCATGGCTGTCTGGAAATATTCAGTCACTTTCTGATAGAGTTCTTTCTTTCTCATATCTCAATACCATTTTTTGCGTCGGAAATAAAAATAAAGTCCCGTGCCCAGCAGAAGCATCAGCAGCCATGCGAACAGGTAGCCGAACTTCCAGTCCAGCTCGGGCATGAATTTGAAATTCATTCCCCAGATTCCGGCAAGGAATGTCAGAGGGATAAAGATGGTGGAAACAATGGTTAGTTGCTTCATGATGTTGTTCATCTGCCGGTCGTTGTTGGTCAGATAAAGGTCGAGCAGGGCGGAAATCATGTCGCGGCAACCTTCAAGTGTTTGCAATACGAACTGCAGGTGGTCGTTCACGTCATTGTAAAACGGTCGGCTGGCTTTGTGAATCAGATTGTTTTCGGTGTGGAAGAGTTTGCTGAACTGTTCCTTCAGCGGAAGGATGCTTCGCTTGATGAGGCGGAAATTGCGGCGGTACTGCTGGATTTCCTCAATGCTGGGGTTGACGTCGGTGGAAGAGAGAAGCCTTTCTTCCAGATCTTCCAGTCCGTCCTCCATCTTGGAGATGATTGACATGAAGCTGGCCATCACGCTGTTGAGCATGACGCTCATCAGGTAGTCCGACTGGCGGTTGCGTATTCGGAGCACATTGTCGGCAAGTGCCGTGTTGATTTCGTTGAAGAAGTCCGTTTCCCGTTCCAGAAAGGTCAGCACGAAATTCTCACCCTGTACGATGCAGAACTGTTGGGGCGTATATTCGTTTTCTTCGTTTGGGGAAAGCTGTTTCAGTAATACGACGTTATAGGTGTCGTGTTCTTCGATTTTAGTGAGATGCTGCGAGTTGAGTATGTCCTGTGTCGTAAGGAAGTCAACATGGAAACAAGTGCACAGTTCCTGTATGGTTTCCGTGTTTTCCAGTCCGTGGACCTGAATCCAGTTGATGGCATCCTCTCGCAGATACGGCCGGATCTCTTCCAGATTCTTTCCGCTTGCCGTCTGGATTTCCTTGGCATTGTAGCTGCACAGATGCAGGTGGGTGGGAGTACGGCTCTCTCCGATATAGTTCAGTTCTTCGCTCAGCAGATTGTTTCTTGCCATGACTTTCCACTTTTGTTGTGAGCAAATATACGGGTTTCTTTGTAATCCGGCAAATTCTTTGTACTTTTGCGCCCGACAAAAGCGAACATTCACTTGCGATGAGAGTGCGGTTGCTTTTCTCGCCACGAACGACACAGGCTTATACCTTATGTGGGTTAAGTTCTGAAACAGGTTTTTCCTTCTGTGTAATCCGTGGTGACAAACAAGGCAGCCTTCTCTCCGTGTATTCTAGAACACCACGTAAAAAACAGGAGCGATGAAGAAAGAACATCTCGTATCGGTGCCTTTCATGGTCTTGGGCATCGTGTTTTGTGTCTGCCTGGTGGCAGCCAATCTTTTGGAGACCAAAGTCGTACAGTTGGGGCCGGTGGCTGTGACAGCCGGTCTGTTGGTTTTCCCTATTTCATACATTATCAATGACTGCATAGCCGAAGTATGGGGATTCCGGAAAGCGCGTCTGATTATCTGGATGGGTTTTCTGATGAATTTTCTGGTAGTCGCATTGGGACAGATTGCCGTGGCTCTTCCCGCCGCCCCGTTCTGGGAAGGGGAAGAGGGATTCAATTTTGTGTTCGGTATGGCTCCCCGGATTGCAACGGCCAGTCTGCTGGCTTTTCTGGTCGGTTCGTTCATGAACGCTTATGTGATGAGCCGTATGAAAGTGGCTTCACACGGAAAGCATTTTTCGTCCCGTGCCATTTTGTCTACGGTGGCCGGTGAGAGTGCCGACTCGCTGATTTTCTTTCCGCTGGCTTTCGGCGGGCTGATGCCGTTGGAGGAGCTGGGAAAGATGATGCTGGTGCAGGTGGTGCTCAAGACATTGTACGAGATCGTCATCCTTCCTGTGACAATCCGTGTGGTCCGTTATGTGAAACGGGTGGACGGGAGCGATGTGTACGATGAGCATATTTCCTACAATATATTGAAAATAAAAGAAATATAACAGATTATGAATCATGATGCAGCTTTGGTGGTGTTCAGCGGAGGACAGGACTCCACCACTTGCCTGTTTTGGGCGAAGAAGCGTTTCAGGAAAGTCTATGCGTTGAGTTTCCTTTACGGGCAGAAACATGAGAAGGAAGTGGAACTGGCCCGTGCCATTGCGGAGAAGGCGGAGGTGGATTTCCATGTGATGGACGTGTCGTTTGTAGGCCGTCTTGGAAAAAATTCTCTGACTGACTTGTCCGTCAAGATGGATGAGGAAAAGCCGGCGGACTCTTGTCCGAATACATTTGTGCCGGGGCGTAACCTGTTTTTCCTGAGCATTGCGGCGGTGTACGCCCGTGAGCTGGGTGTGAGTCATCTGGTGACCGGTGTGTCGCAGACCGATTTCAGCGGCTATCCCGACTGCCGTGATTCGTTCATCAAGTCGCTCAATGTGACCCTGAATCTGGCGATGGACGAGCAGTTTGTCATCCATACTCCGCTGATGTGGATTGACAAGGCGCAGACCTGGGCGTTGGCCGATGAGCTTGGAGTGCTTGATTTGGTGCGCAATGAGACATTGACCTGCTATAACGGCATTCCGGGTGACGGTTGCGGACATTGTCCGGCATGTAAATTGCGTAGGGAAGGATTGGAAAAGTATCTGGCGACAAAAAATAAGATGAAGAATGGAAAGGAAAGATGAACTGACTTTATTGGGAAACAAGCACACGGTATATAAACAGGATTATGCGCCCGAAGTGCTCGAATCGTTTGTCAACAAGCATCCGGAGAATGACTATTGGGTGCGTTTCAACTGCCCCGAGTTCACCAGCCTTTGTCCCATTACGGGACAGCCTGATTTCGCGGAAATCCGTATCAGTTATTTGCCTGACATGAGGATGGTGGAGAGCAAGAGCCTGAAACTTTATCTGTTCAGTTTCCGTAACCACGGTGATTTCCATGAAGACTGTGTGAACATCATCATGAAGGACTTGATCAGGTTGATGGATCCGAAATACATTGAGGTGACCGGCATCTTTACTCCCCGTGGGGGAATCTCCATTTATCCGTACTGCAACTACGGCCGTCCGGGAACAAAGTATGAGGAACTGGCCGAGTACCGGATGAAGAATCATGATTTGTAAGCCTGTTTTCAGGGCTTCAGAAAACGTCTAGATGTTTTGATCAAAACGTCTTGACGTTTTTTTAAAACGTTTCGGCGTTTCAAGTAAAACGTCTTGACGTTTTTTTTGTTTGCTTTTCTTGGACCAATCAAGAAAACTCCAGCCCGAATTCATCCTTCAGTCTCAGTAGTTTAGGATTCTTTTTGCTCATCATCTGGAATTTCTCCAGGTGACTGTATGCCCTTACATTCTCGTTTGACTCACTGATTCTTACCTTCATCCGGATTTTCCGGTTGTGAAGCTGCCGGCGCAGGTAGTCCTCAATCTGTGGCGCGAGTCGGAGCATGTTTTTCTGTACCATTTCATTGTCAACGACCACCTCAAAGCTTGTCTGGTCTTTCAGCTGTACGGGGTGCATGTTTTTCATCCGTCCTGCGTTTGCCGCCTCGTCTTTGGAGAGTTTGTTGGTAAAGTCTCTCCAGTAATATTCCAGATCCTTTTCGTTGAACATGAAATCTTCCCACGTGTCGCTTGTGGATGCCGCGGGTTGTTTAGGGGGTGCGGTCGTGGATGCCGGCTGCTGTGTCGGTTGTCGGCGTATGGATGTGCTCAGGCTGTCCGCTTTCATTACAGGGACTTTTTTCCCTGATTGTTGGGGCTGCGGCAATGGGTTCACCCGGGTAGGTTGGACGGGTTGCCGCGCGCTCTGTCCGTCCGGTTGTGGTTGGTGGACCGGCTGCTGCGTCGGTGCTGTAGGTGTGTGTTGGGAGGAGGCTGCAGGCTGTTGTTGGAGTTGCGGACGGCTTTGGTTTTGCGGTGTGGTCTGGTTGAATACGGGATTTATCGTTTTTTTAGGGCCAGGCCCCTCACTCGTGTCATCCGTTTCCCCGTTCAGTTGGGCGAGCTGTATCAGCGTCAGTTCCACCAGCAGCCGTTTGTTTTTGCTTTGGCGATAGCTCAGGTCACAGTCGTTGCAAAGTCTCATCGCTTTATAGAGGAACTTTGGGGAGCACTTTTGCGCCTGCTGCAGATAGCGCTCACGTATGGATGCCCCGACTTCCAGAAGTTTCAGGGTCGCAGGGTCGCGGCTTACGAGTAAATCGCGGAAATGGGAGCTGAGCCCCGTAATGAAATGGCTGCCGTCGAATCCTTTCTGTAGGATGTCGTTGAATATCAGCAGGCAGTCGGTGACTTTCCCGGTCAGGAAGCAGTCTGTAAGCTTGAAATAGTACTCATAATCCAGTACATTCAGATTCTCGATGACACTGTCATACGTGATGTGTCCGTTTGTGAAACTCACTACCTGGTCGAAGATGGAAAGCGCGTCGCGCATGCCGCCGTCGGCTTTTTGGGCAATGATGTTCAACGCTTCCGGCTCTGCGTCTATGCGTTCTTTTCTGGCCACATTTTCCAGATGTTCCACAATGTCGCTTACGTTGATGCGGTTGAAGTCATAAATCTGGCAGCGGCTCAGGATGGTGGGCAGAATCTTATGTTTTTCGGTAGTGGCCAGAATAAAGATGGCATGCTGGGGCGGTTCTTCCAAGGTCTTCAGGAAAGCGTTGAAGGCCGCAGTGGAAAGCATGTGTACCTCGTCGATGATATATACTTTGTATCGGCCTATCTGTGGTGGAATCCGCACTTGTTCGATAAGGCTTCTGATGTCCTCTACCGAGTTGTTTGACGCCGCGTCCAGTTCATGGATATTGTATGACCGTTGCTCGTTGAAAGCGCGGCAGGACTCGCATTCGTTGCACGCTTCTCCGTCGGCGGTCGGGTGGAGACAGTTGATGGTCTTGGCAAAGATACGCGCGCAGGTGGTTTTCCCGACCCCCCTCGGTCCGCAGAACAGGTACGCATGGGCGAGCTTCTGGCTTGCGATGGCGTTTTTGAGTGTGGTGGTCAACGCCCGTTGGCCTACTACGGTATCGAAAGTGGAGGGACGGTATTTTCGTGCTGAGACAATGTAGTTTTCCATCTGCTGAGTATTCTCTTGTTTGTTCTTGCAAATGTACATAAAATCTTTGTCGTGGCATGGGGTTGCTGGAAAATAATTTCTATCTTTGCGAGGTGATTCTAGAATATGGAATATGAGAAAATTGGCTGAGATATGGTCGTTTGTCTGTCGTCACAAATACCTTGTGGCATGCGCGGTATTCATATTGATTATCGGTTTTCTGGATGAGAACAGTCTTGTGAAGCGTATCGCGCATCGCCGCGAGATACATCGCCTGAATACGGAAATCGAGCATTACCGCCGGCAGTATGAAGAGGACAGCAGAAGCCTGAAGGAACTGACCGGCAATAAGGAGGCGCTTGAAAAGGTGGCGCGTGAGAAATATCTGATGAAGCAAAAAAACGAGGACATCTTTGTCTTTGAGAGTGAAATGGAGGAAGAATGAAAGGTAAAATGACTGACTGGATTGCCGTGGCCGGAGCGGTTGTCTTGTTTGTGGGACTCGTCCTGCAGTTTGTCCGCAATGAATGGGCTCCTTACATCTATCTGGCAGGTGCGGTGATGTTTGCCTATGTGCAGGTTGTGGCCTCCGGTTACGAAGGGACTGATGTCGTGATACGCCGGTTGCGTCGTCAGCAGATATTGGGGGCGATGATGTTGGTGTTTACCGGTGTGGTCATGCTGTTATGGAAACGTAATGAGTGGATTGTCTGTCTGACTGTGTCTGCCATTCTGGAATTGTATACGGCATTCCGCATTCCGCAGGAGGAGGCAAAGAAAAAGAAGGATGACTAGTGTATGAAAGAAAAATATTGGAAATATTCCCTGATCATATTCATAGTCGGGTTGGGATATATCCTGTTCCGGCAGGCGCAGCCTTTTCTTAATGGTATATTGGGAGGTTTCACGCTGTATCTGTTGTTGCGGAACTTTACTTTCTGGCTGCAGGCCAGGATGAAGCCCGCGCTGGCCGTCTGGCTGGTGACTGTCGGCACCACTATTTTTATCCTGATTCCGTTCTCGTTATTTGCCTGGGGATTGGTGGGGCAGATCTCAGGCATGCACTTTGATACGGAGTCCATTATCCAGCCGGCATGGAAAGTCGTTGATTTTGTGAAGGAACGTACCGGTTTTGATATCCTGTCTGAGAAGTCCTTGGCTTTTCTGGTTTCACAGGCTTCCTCTATCGGCCAGTCTGTGATGTCGGGTGTGAGTGACCTTGTGATAAATCTTGGTGTAGCCATCATGCTGTTATTTTTCATGCTTTATGGAGGAAAACGGATGGAGCATTACATCTCGACCTTGCTCCCTTTTGATGAAAGGAATAAAAAGGAGGTGTTGGCAAAGGTGGAGCTGATGGTCCGCTCGAACGCGATCGGTATCCCTTTGCTTGCGGTGATACAAGGTGTCATTTCTTTCGGAGGCTATCTGCTTTGTGACGCGCCAAATCCGGCGTTGAGTGCGTTGTTGACCGCATTCGCCTCAATCATTCCGTTGGTCGGTACGGCATTGGTGTGGGTGCCCATTACAATCTATTTTCTTGTGGTCGGTAATTGGGTGAGTGCGGTGATCATGCTCGCTTACGGAGGGATTGTGGTCTCTCAGTGTGATAATCTGATCCGTTTCCTGCTTCAGAAGAAAATGGCCGATGTGCATCCTTTGATCACCATTTTCGGTGTGGTTGCCGGATTGCCCTTGTTCGGTTTTATGGGGGTGATTTTCGGACCGTTGCTGGTGTCTCTGTTTCTTCTGTTTCTCGATATGTTCCGGAAGGAATATCTTGTTGACGAGACGAAAGAGCCCGGGGGGCATGGTGGTTAGTCCGGTCTTTGAAGCTTCTGGTCGAGAAAGGCGAATACCATGTCCGGTTCGTCCGGATGAAACCAGGTGATGTCGGGATCTCGTTTGAACCATGTCATCTGCTTGCGGGAATAGATACGGCTGTTCTGCTTTATCTTCTCGATGGCAAAAGGCAGAGTCCACGTCCCGTCGAAATAGTTGAACAATTCCTTGTAACCCACCGTATTCAACGAGTTTAATTGCCGGTATGGATAGACGGCCCGTGCCTCTTCCAACAGTCCTTGTTCCATCATCATATCCACGCGGCGGTTGATTCGGTTGTAGAGTTCCTCTCTGTCCCTGAAAAGCCCTATTTTCAGGATATGGAAGGGCCTTTCTTTTTTTGACCGCGTACGGAAGGAAGTATAAGTTTTTCCGGTCATATAACAGATTTCCAGCGCATGGATTACCCGTTTATGGTTCTTCCGGTCGACAATCTTGTAATATTCCGGATCCAAAAGTTTCAGCTCGGCGCACAATTGTTCCAGCCCTTCCGTCTCGTAGCGGCGGAGCAGAAGATCACGTGTCTCCTTGTCAACGGTAGGGATGTCGTCAATACCCTTGCATACCGCATCGACGTACATCATCGACCCTCCTGTCATCACTTCAACAGGATTCTGTTTGAATAGTTCTTCCAACTTTCCCAAGGCTTCAGCTTCAAATTGTGCGGCACTGTAATAGTCCGTCAGCCGGAGTGTGCCTACAAAGTAATGTCTTACTCGGTCCAACTGTTCGGGGGTAGGTGCGGCCGTACCTATTTTCAGGTCAGAGTAGAGTTGCCGTGAGTCGGAAGAAATGATGGCGGAGTGATATTTTTCAGCTATGGCCAGACTCAGTTCTGTCTTGCCGACACCTGTAGGTCCAATGAGTACGATTAAAGTCGGTTTGTCCATGCTTCTTGGGTATAGAGTGTCCGCGCGGCTCTGTATAAAAAGCAGATTCACTCAGATTCATAGGATCTGTCATCTTTCCTGTATGAAATCTGTGTGAACCTGCAATGAAGAGCGGTCTGTGATTCTTTCGCTCTCCGGAATCCAGGAGCCACTTGTTTAAATGAGACTTACTGTTTTATGGTCAATATTTGTCATCGTATGGATTCCTTTCATCCATTTCGAAGCCTTCTTGGTCGAAATCTTCCATGTCATATTGTTCGTCACCATAGAAGTTTTCGTCGAGGTCGAGCGAACTGTTGGTGTTCATCTGTTCATCGAAGTCAATGGTCTGTTTCGGTGGTTCTCCGGATTTTTTTGAGCATACGGCTTTTTCAAGATCCTTGCCTGTGATGATTTCAGAAAGTTCGATAAAGAAAACCCTCTCGGCCAGCGGATCGAAAACGTAGATCAGCTTCTGTTTCTCGTCCTCAAGCAGTTCACTGAGCCGTGTGTCTTTCATGACAAACGTGTCCTCTTCCGATGAACCTTGTCCCATATCTTCCAATGTAATTTCTGTCTCCTTTTCCCAATAGTCGTCGCAGATAAAGAAAGAAGTCATCTGGTCATCCTTGTATCCCGTGGATTTCAGGATTGCTTCATGCAGGTCATAGAATGAAGCGTCCGAGTCGATTTTGATTTCTCTCAAGAAGTCATCGACCTCATCAGATATGATTCTGAATTTATATACCATAGTAATGTCCTTTTGTTGTTTTGCTGTGGCAAAGTTAGTGAATATTTTATCGTATGATTCCTCTTTGGGAATTTTCTACGAAAGAAATGATATATTCTATTTCCTTACTCATCGGCACTTCCTCACGCACTTGTTCCAGTGCTTCGGAAACGATTTTCCCGCTGTTGTAGATGATGCGGTAGGCATTGTGGATGTTTTCTATCAGTTCATTGGAAAACCCTCTGCGGCGTAATCCTACGATGTTGATGCCACAATAGGCTATCGGGTCTCTGCCTGCGATGATGAAGGGTGGGATGTCTTTGCTGAACCGGCATCCTCCTTGGATCATCACAAATCCTCCCACTCGGCAGAATTGGTGCATCAGTACGTTGGCGCTTACTATGGCGTTGTCGTCAATGATTACCTCTCCAGCCATTTTGGTAGAGTTTCCGATGATACATCCGCTTCCTACAAATGTGTCATGGGCCACATGGACACCTTCCATCAGAAGGTTGTTGTCACCGACCACTGTCTTTCCTTTGGCGGCGGTTCCCCGGTTAATGGTTACATTTTCTCTGATCGTGTTGTTATTCCCTATTTCAGCCGTGGTTTCTTCTCCATGGAATTTCAGGTCCTGTGGAATCGCTCCTATGACAGCACCCGGAAAAATACGGTTGTTGTCACCGATGCGTGCACCGTATAGGATATTGGCGTTTGGCATGATGACATTGTTGTCACCGATCACCACATTCTTGTCGATAAAGACAAATGGTCCGATCTCTACATTCTTTCCTATTTGTGCATCCGGATCTATATAAGCAAGTGGACTTATCATATTTATTTGTTTTTTACGATTTGTGCCATAAACTCAGCTTCGCAGACAATCTTTTCACCTACGAAAATATATCCTTTCATGGTAGAGATTCCTCTACGGATAGGAGCCATCAGTTCTACCCGGAAAACAAGGGTGTCTCCCGGTACCACTTTCTGCCTGAACTTCACATTGTCTATTTTCAGGAAATAAGTGGAATATTTTTCCGGTTCGTCAATGGAGTTCAATACCAGCAGTCCCCCTACCTGGGCCATCGCTTCTATCTGCAGGACTCCCGGCATGACCGGTTCCTGAGGAAAATGGCCTTGGAAGAAAGGTTCGTTGGAGGTTACATTCTTGACTCCTACAATATAGTTCGCGCCGAGACTGATTACCTTGTCGACCAGTTGGAAAGGATAACGGTGGGGAAGAAGTTCCCTGATCCGGTTTACATCCATCAACGGCGGTTCGTTGCAGTTATAAATCGGGGCCTGTATTTCGTGTTGGCGGATTTCTTTCCTTATCTGCCGGGCAAACTTGTTGTTGATGGTGTGTCCGGGACGTGTGGCGATGATACGTCCCTTAATCGGTTTTCCTATCAGTGCCATGTCGCCGATGATGTCCAACAGTTTATGGCGTGCAGGCTCGTTGGGCCATACCAATGGGATATGGTTGATGTATCCTAGATTGTTTGCGTCAAGATGGGGGACACCCATTGCGTCCGCCAGCTTGTCGAAATTCTCTTGTGTCATCTGTTTCTCATAGATGACAATCGCATTGTCAAGATCGCCTCCTTTGATGAGTCCGGCATTCAGTAGCGGCTCAATTTCACGGACAAATACAAATGTGCGTGCGGATGCGATCTCTGTGGGGAAGTCCGACATGTTTTCCAATGTCGCGTATTGGTTGGTGAGAATCTTTGAATTGTAAGAGATCAGTGTGTCGACACTGAACTTGTCGTCAGGAAGTACGATGATGGACGAGCCTGTCTCTTCATCCCGGAATTCAATCTTTGATTTGATTATATAATAGTCTTTCGGAGCGGACTGTTCCTCGATTCCCACTCTTTTGATGCATTCCACGTAGGCTTTTGCACTGCCATCCAAGATGGGAATTTCCGGACCGTCCACTTGAATCAGGCAGTTGTCGATTCCTGCGGCGTAAAGTGCTGCCAGGGCATGTTCTACCGTGCTGACTTTCACTCCATTCTTGGCAAGAACTGTACCGCGGGTCGTGTCAACCACGTTTTCCGCCACTGCATCAATGATGGGTTGGTCGTCCAGGTCAATACGCTGTATCTTATACCCGTGATGCTCCGGCGCAGGATTAAACGTAACAGTCAGTTTGACTCCCGTATGGAGTCCTTTCCCGTTTAATGAAAAGCTGCCTTTTAATGTCTGTTGTTTCAACATGGGATTATTTATTTAATCGTTCTTTTAATTCCTCAATCTCTTTCTGCAGTCGTCCCAGTTCCATGTACATGTCCGGAAGTTTCTTGTATATTGCCGCGGAGCGTGCGAACTGTTTCGGGTCGATAGCAGGATATCCCATTAGAGTCTGGCCGGATTTTGTATTTCCCGGTATTCCCGATTGGGCTCCGACCGTTACATGGTCACCGACCTTGATATGGCCTGCCACGCCTACCTGGCCTGCGAACATGCACCATTCTCCGATTTTGGCGGATCCGGCCACTCCGGTCTGTGAGGCTATGACGGTATGACTCCCGATCTCCACGTTGTGGGCGATTTGGATCAGGTTGTCAAGTTTTGTTCCCGCATGGATTACTGTAGCGCCCATTGTCGCTCTGTCCACACAGGTGTTGGCCCCGATTTCCACATTGTCTTCGATGACGGTGATTCCTATCTGTGGTATTTTCTCATATCCATCGGGGGAAGGGGCGAATCCGAAACCGTCCGCGCCTATGACTGCTCCGGCATGGAGGATGCAGTGGTTACCCACCCGGCAGTCATGATAAATTGTTACATTCGGATAAAGAATGGTGTCGGAGCCTATTTTTGCATGACAACCAACAGTCGCATGAGGGTGGATGGATGAATTGTCACCTATCTCAGCTCCTTCTTCGATGCACGCAAAGGGACCGATATATACGTTCTTGCCGATTTTCGCGTTTTCGGCAATGGAGGCCAACGGACTGATTCCCTGCTTTTTCGGCATGCTTTCCTCATAAAGCGTCATCAGCTTTGCAAGGCTTTCGTATGCGTTTTCTGTCTTGATCAGGGTTGCCTTTATCGGATGTTCTGGAAGGAAATCTTTGTTTACCAGTACAATAGATGATTTTGTGTCGTATATGTAATGGGTATATTTCGGATTTGAAAGGAATGACAACGCGCCCGTCACACCTTCTTCGATTTTGGCGAAAGTATGTACGGTGGCGTTTTCGTCACCTACAATTGTCCCTCCTATGTATTCCGCAATCTGTTTTGCTGAGAACTCCATAATCTTTGTTTTTGTTCTTTGTTCTTGTTCTTTGGTTGTCTGTAAGCAGGCCTGGTTGTCGGGCTTACTATTTAATTATGCAAATTAAATATTTTTTTTTTACATATCCGTGGAAAATGTCACTTATTTGCTGATACAGACCATTAAATTCTTGTAATTTACCTGACAAATGGTTGGAGTGGAGGATAATAGTGCGCAGGTTAAAGTTTCCGGCCTTGGTGATGAGGGCTGTCTTTGTCAGCAGAAAATAGTGGATATAGAGACATGAAAGACGAAGGCTCATGTCTCTATACCGAAGTCTTGAACTGGTCTGGCGCTGATTGCTGTTTAGAGGATGCTTTTCAGCTGTTCTTCCATTTGCATTTGCACCTTATGTGCTTCTTCTCCTGCCACTTTTGCGAAACCCTCACTTTTGTCCGCGTATATGATGGCACGGCTGGAGTTGACAATCAGTCCACATTCTGGGGTCATGCCATATTTGCATACTTCTTCCAGCGAGCCGCCTTGTGCGCCGATTCCGGGAACCAGCAGGAAATGGTTCGGAACAATCTTACGGATGTCTTCGAACATACGTCCTTGGGTGGCACCCACTACATACATCATGTTTTCGTCATTCGCCCATTGCTGTGATTTGCGGAGCACTTTCTCAAACAAGCGTTCGCCTTCTTTGTCTTCCGTAAGCTGGAAGTCATGCGAGCCTTTGTTGGAAGTCAATGCCAGCAGGATGACCCATTTCCCTTCGTAAGTGAGGAAGGGAGTCACGCTGTCCTCGCCCATGTAGGGAGCTACGGTCACGGAGTCGATGTCCAGTTCTTCGAAGAACGTGCGGGCGTACATGGCTGAGGTGTTCCCGATGTCACCGCGTTTCGCATCGGCGATGATGAACTGGTCCGGATAGTTTGATTTGATATATTGTACCGTTTTCTCAAAAGCAATCCAGCCCTTTACGCCCATGCTTTCATAGAAGGCCAGATTCGGTTTGTAGGCGATGCAATAAGGGGCGGTCGCGTCGATAATGGCTTTGTTGAAGGCGAAGATGGGGTCTTCTTCTTTCAGCAGATGTTCCGGAATCTTCTTGATGTCGGTGTCCAGACCTACACAAAGGAATGATTTTTTGCGCTTGATGTTCTCAAAAAGTTGTTGTTTGTTCATATCTGTTCGTTTTTTGATGGTTATTTCATAAATAGGTAACCGTGAAGTTCTACTCTATTGTTATAGGTTGAATAAAAAAACTCCGTCATTATAAACTTGTATTTTTGGGAGCTGCATTCAATCCAGGTTGGAGGCATTTTTCCTTGAGGATATTTGCTGTCCAGTGTTTTCAGCATATTGATGTCAATATGTATCGTATCGTCCGATTCTTCCACCCACCGGCTTATCGGTATGCTTATTTTTTTGTTTTCGGAATTATCGGATGCCTCCTCCTCATAGTGGACAAGAATCAGTTGGCAGTATCCTTCCGGTATGCTGATCTTTTTTGCGTCAGAAGATCCGGAAAGAGGTTCGTTTCTGTCGGGTGCTTTTACATATACATAATATACTTTGTCTGTCAGGTCATTGATGCTTTCATCTCCGAACCATTTGATCATATAAATGCGTTTGTCGTTGATGTCGTTTGCTGTTTCTTCCGGCAGAGTCTTCATCCAGGCTTCATATTGCTCTTGTGAGAGAGGCAATTGGGTTATGTTTGATTGCGCCAATGCCGTTTCAATATCATGGTGTATGTGGTGGCGGGTGATGCTGGCAAAGTTGACCGGTAACACCGAGGTCAAAAGAAAAATGATTGAGAAGGATATCGGAATCCAGTTGATGCGTTTGGCTTTGGTCAGGAACAGTCCGATACATACCCCGTAGCACCAGATGTTGAAGGTAATGAGATACAGACGGTTGATGGTGATTCCGTAATCGTTGAACCGCCGTGCGATGCCCACGCTCATGAGCACGAGCAGGGGAAGCACGAGCATGGGAAGCCAGCGTGCGATGCGTTCGTTCCACTTGCCGGGCAGAGCCATGCGGGTAGGGTAGATGCTGAACTCAATCGCGATGCACCCTATCATGAGGGCCGTGACCAGCCATGATACCCATCCGTTGGGGAGTTCCCAGCTCATAATTATTTTTGCGGCATATACATACAGCACTAATAGATAGGCTGCCATAAGCGGAAGGAAAAGATAATGCGCCGCCGTGTTCAGAAAACTTCCGGTGAGCGGCTTGCGGTCGTGTTTCGCCTCTCCTTTCGGAAGGAGTCCCAGAAACAGCATCATGGCAAGCAGCATATTGCACAGGATGGTGATGTAGCCATATCCGCGGGTGTCAATCTCCAGTCCGAAAAGCTTTTGGAGTGAGAACAGCAACAGGCAGAACCCTCCGCTCATGATACTTCCCATAATGTTGGCCGTAACAAACGAGCCGAGGCTCGATAGGGCAAAGTTCCAGCTCGGCACATCGTTTTTCTCCCGGAAGAAAGAGAGGAAGAATACCGAAAGGCCCAATGCCAGGATGGCGGCAGAGTGAGCGATGATGATTTCCGTCCATACGCGGTCCGGCGACTGGAAATAAAGGAAACAGGTGTCAGCCAGCAGAAGTGCGTGTCCGATGGAGTGCGTGACGAGTCTGGTCGCCTTTTTTTTCATCTCCTCGCTCCACAGATGGAGGGTGAGTGAGAGCAGCGTGCCTACGGAAAGATAGTAGCTGATGGTGTAAACCAGCTTATCGTTGGAAACATTTCCTTTTACGGCCAACAGATAAATCAGGTGTCCGCTCAGTGCGAACACGAATACAACCGTAACCGGGAAGCGTTTCAGACAGTTCCGAAAGGCCTCTGCTATGGTATAAACCGCTCTTTTGATAAAAGTTTCCGCCATATCGTTATCAAAATGAAGAATTAAGAATGATGGATGAGGAATAGCCATATGGCAGATGTTGCAACCTGATTCTTCATTCTTAACTCTTTATTCTTCATTTGATTTATAGTTCGCTTTCTTTCAGTCTTTCCGCATTTTCCGCCACAATCAGATGGTCGATGCAGTCCTGTATGTCTCCGTCCATGAAAGCCCCCAGGTTGTAAATGGTGTAATTGATGCGGTGGTCGGTAATCCGTCCTTGCGGATAGTTGTAGGTGCGGATTTTTGCCGACCGGTCGCCCGTGCTTACCATCGTCTTGCGTTTCGATGCGATGTCATCAATATACTTTTGGTGCTCTTTGTCGTAGATGAAAGTACGCAGGCGAGCCAAAGCCCGTTCCTTGTTTTTCGGCTGGTCGCGTGTCTCCGTACATTCAATCAGAATCTCTTCCACTACGCCCGTATTCGGGTTCTTCCAGTTATAGCGCAGACGCACTCCCGACTCCACCTTGTTCACGTTCTGTCCGCCGGCACCGCCGCTTCGGAACGTGTCCCACTTGATTTCCCCTTCGTTGATCTCCACGTCGAAAGGTTCCGCCTCGGGCAATACGGCTACGGAAGCGGCGGATGTGTGCACACGTCCTTGTGTCTCAGTGGCAGGCACACGTTGTACGCGGTGGACTCCCGACTCGTATTTCAGCGTGCCGTACACTTTCTCGCCCGTTACGGAGCAGATGATTTCCTTGAAGCCTCCGGCCGCTCCCTCATTGGTGCTTGATACCTCCAGTCTCCATCCTTTTGATTCGCAATATTTCGAGTACATGCGAAACAGGTCTCCGGCAAAGATAGCCGCCTCGTCGCCTCCTGTTCCTCCCCGGATTTCCAGAATCGCGTTGCGGTCGTCCTGCGGGTCGGCCGGAATGAGGAGGAGCTTTATTTCCTCTTCCAGTTGGGGAATGCGTGTCTCGCATTGTGCCGCTTCCTCGCGCGCCATCTCCTTCATTTCCGGGTCACTTTCGTTCATCATCATCCTGGCTTCCTCCAGTCCGTTCAGGCATTGCATGTATTCCTCGCGCGCCTTCATGATGTCATTCAGCTCCTTATACTCTTTCGTAAGCTTCACGTACCGTTTCTGGTCGGCAATGACGGAAGGGTCGGTTATCAACGTCGACACTTCTTCAAAACGGGCGACCAGCCCGTCCAGTTTTTCAAGCAAAGTATTGTTTCCTGTCATCTTACCATTCTTGTTTGTTTCAGCTGATGTCAATGAGCCAAAAGGCGACTGTTACCAATAAAATGATTGCGGCGAAGAAAACCAGTCCCACTCTGGTCTTGAACGGTTTCACGTCGAATATGTAGACGCTGATGGCGTATCCTGTCAGACCGCAAGGCAACACAAGTCCCAACGATCTCATGAAAGGACTTTCCAGCAGGTCGGCCAGGATACTCAGCCCTACTCCCAGCACGATAATTCCCAACGCCACGTATATGCCGGCCGGACGTTTCCTTGGCTTCATCTCATTCATACTTGAATTCTCCGAACTCGCTGCGGATAATCAGTTCCTTGTGGTCGCTTTCTTCAATACGTCCGATAATCTGCGCGTCGATATTGAATGATTTCGAGATGGCAATAACCTCTTCTGCATGTTCCGGAGAGAGATATACCTCCAGACGATGGCCCATGTTGAACACCTTGTACATTTCGTCCCAGTCGGTGCCGCTCTGTTCCTTGATGGTGCGGAAGAGAGGAGGAACGGGGAATAGATTGTCCTTGATGACACGGCAGTTGTCGCCCACGAAGTGAAGCACCTTGGTCTGCGCGCCTCCGGAGCAGTGCACCATTCCGTGAATCTGCGGACGGAGTTCGTCGAGCAGTCTTTTCACCACCGGGGCATAGGTGCGGGTGGGAGAGAGAACCAGCTTGCCCGCATCAATCGGCGAGTCTTCCACTGGATCGGTCAACTTCAGTTTGCCGCTGTATACCAGTTCTTCTGGAACCGCATGATCGTAGCTTTCGGGGTATTTTTCGGCCAGGTATTTGGCAAACACGTCGTGGCGTGCCGAGGTCAGTCCGTTGCTGCCCATGCCGCCGTTGTATTCCTTTTCGTAAGTAGCCTGACCATAGGATGCCAGACCCACAATCACGTCACCCGGACGGATGTTGCCGTTGTCAATTACGTCGGCACGTTTCATGCGGCAGGTCACGGTCGAGTCGACGATGATGGTACGCACCAGGTCGCCCACGTCAGCCGTTTCACCTCCCGTGGCATATACGCCTACACCCATTTCCCTGAGTTCGGCCAGAAGTTCGTCCGTTCCGTTGATGATGGCGGAGATGACCTCGCCCGGCACGAGCAGCTTGTTACGTCCGATGGTGGATGATACCAGGATGTTGTCGACCGCTCCCACACACAGCAGATCGTCAATGTTCATGATCAGCGCGTCCTGTGCGATGCCTTTCCATACAGAGAGGTCGCCGGTCTCTTTCCAATACAGATAGGCCAGTGACGATTTTGTGCCGGCACCGTCGGCGTGCATGATGTTGCAGTATTCCGGGTCGCCGCCCAGGATGTCCGGTATGATTTTGCAGAAAGCTTTCGGGAAAATACCTTTGTCGATGTTCTTGATGGCGTTGTGCACATCTTCTTTCGATGCGGATACGCCGCGTTGCATGTATCGTTGATTGCTCATGAGTATTATGATATAATTGTTCTACATTCTTACAGAAATGCAAAGGTAGTGATTATTCCGTTCTTATCCATATTTAATCGTATATTATTCAGCATGTAAAGCCAAACCTTACCATACGGCCACGCCTATTGGTTTGATTGTCCCGTCGGGAGCCATGAGGCTGAAGCGGAAGAATCCTGTTCCCAGTCTGTCACGAAGGCTGTTGTCCGGATGGGTGGAACGGAGGATTTCCAGTCCTGTCTCGTCGCTGATTATCAAGGTGTATCCTTCAGGGACCTGAGGCAGTTGTCCGTCGAATACGGTCAGTTCGTTTTCTCTTTTCCGGTTGAAAGGGGTCGGAGAGCTTTCGTTTCCGAAGCGGTCGACGGCGGTGACGGCCCAGTAGATCCGTTGCAGCCAAGGCAATTCGGGGGTGACCGTATATCTGCATTCGTCAATGCGTGTCGCGACCAGATTCTGAGGGTTGTCAGTGTCTACCGGGTAAATGTTTGAGGCATACAGTCTGTAATAGACGCCGCTTTTCGTGTTTTCAGTGGAAGGATTCCATTTGAGCACGACGCTTTTATCCGGGACTCTCAGTTCCGTTCCCGAAGGAGGGGTGGGAGCGATGCTGTCCGCCCACGTCATGGGAGGGACCACGGCTGGATATGTGTAGAAATGCATCTTCAACTCGTCCATCAGCCCTTTGGTGTTGCCGAGCAGGAAACTGTTGCGGAAATATGCCTGTCCGTCCAGTCCGACTTCGCGTGAGAAGTAGATCTGACGCATCACTTCATCAAGCTCCCAGTCCTGTTGTCGGGGATGGAGGAAGTAGACCCCCAGTCCTGGAACTATCCAACGTTCATGCTTGTTTTCCTGCCAGTCGAGGGCAAACGGATAGAACTGGTTCCCTTTGAAATACATCATCGGGAAAAGCGCGTCGTGTATGCCCTCCTCCAGCCATCGCTGCGCATCCTGGTAGACTACATCATACGCGTTCCATCCGTAAGAGGAATAGCGGCTTGTGTCCTTGTATTTTCCGACGGGTGAGCTGCTGACCTTCACCCACGGTTTCAGTGCCTTCACGTCCGTATAGATCCGTCTCACAATTCGCGTGATGTTGTCGCGGCGCCATTGCTTGAGGTTCTGTTTCCGTCCGTATTTCCGGTAAGTATCCTGATCGGGGAAATTCTCTCCGTCTTCCGGATAGCGGATATAGTCGAGGTGGATTCCGTCCACATCGTAGTTGGCCGTGATTTCCCTGGCGATGCGCGACAGGTAATCGGCTGTGCCCGGATTTCCCGGATCCAGGTACCAGGTCCCGTTGAACAGCCTGCAGAGTTTGGGTTGTCTCTTTACCACGCTGTGCTGTTTGTGGAGGCCCACCTGGCGTTTGTTGCCTATCGGGATGCATACAATCCAGGCATGCAGTTCCAGTCCGCGCTTATGACATTCTTCGATGGCGAACCTTAAAGGGTCGTATTTCGGATCCTGTCCCGTGTGTCCGGTCAGGCATTCGGCGAAGGGTTCTACGACTGACGGGTAGATGACATCTCCCCTGAGCCGTGTCTGGAAAAGTACAGTATTGAGGTTGGCGGCTTTCAGTGCGTCCAGTTGGTCGGTCAGCTCTTTCTTCTGTGCCTCGATGGAGGCGTGCGATGTCGCCTTCCTGTGAGGCCAGTCCATTCCGCCCAAGGTGGTAAGCCAGGTGGCGCGTATTTCCGTCTTGGGTTGCGCGTGCAGGCAAGCCAGTCCCATGAAAGACAATATGGCTAGAATCAGAATCTTCATGATTTCTCCTGTTTTTTCAAATCCGCGGCAAAGATACAAACTATTTGTGGCTTTTATTCCTTCAAACACATTTTGACATTCATCAGATAATTTATACATTTGCCTCCTGTTTATTAAAAAAACGCGTTGACAATGAAAAAACAGCTTGTCTTATTATGGGTGGCGCTGACCGCGGTTGCGGCCGGGGCACAGGCGCAGAAAAAGAATTTCAGTTACAAGTTTTACGGTCAGGTGCGCACTGACCTGTTTTATAACAGCCGTTCCAATTCGGAGACTGTGGACGGATTGTTTTATATGTATCCGAAAGACGTGGCTCCCGATGCTGACGGAAAGGATATGAACGCCAAGCCGGACGGAAATTTCTATACGCTCTATTCCCGTCTGGGAGTGGATGTCACGGGACCGATGTTGGGAAAGGCGAGGACATCCGCCAAACTGGAAGTCGATTTCCGTGGGTCCGGCACCACTTATTCACTGGTCCGTATCCGTCATGCTTACTTTAATCTGGACTGGGGAAAGTCGGCCCTGCGCGTGGGGCAGTACTGGCATCCGCTTTATGGGGATGTGGCTCCGGACATTCTGAACCTGAACATGGGTGCTCCTTACCAGCCTTTCAGCCGTGCACCTCAGGTGCGTTACCGCTTTACATCGAAGAATTTTGTGCTGACGGCCGCCGCGGTATGGCAGATGCAGTATCTGTCGGTAGGACCGTCATCCAACAAGCCCGGAGAGACGGGCACTTCCAAAAGCCAGAATTTCATCAAGAACAGCTGCGTGCCGGAATTCTATCTGGGAATGGACTACAAGAATCCGGAACTGCTGGTAGGAGCGGGCGTGCATGTCTCGTCCATCAAGCCGCGTGTGCAGTCGGAAACGGGAAGCGGAACATATAAGGTGAGCGAACGTGTGACCGGTGTCTCCGGAGAAGCCCATCTGAAGTATACGCATGATAAGCTGATGGTTGCCGCCAAAAGTGTGCTGAGCACGAACCTGACCCAGACCAGTACGGTGGGAGGCTATGGCGTGACCTATGTGGATCCGAGGACCGGCGGACAGGAATATGCTCCTCTCCGGGTCTCACATACGTGGGTGAACATGATGTACGGAAAAACATTCCGGGGAGGTGTGTTTGCCGGTTACCTGAAGAATCTCGGCGCGACGGAAGAGGTTTCCAGCCTGATAGGAACGGGGACTGATCTGGACCAGTTGACTACACTTGGCGGCGAGTTCACCTATAACCGTCCCAACTGGAAGTTCGGTGTGGAATACACATGGGCCGGCGCCTGGTATGGAGACAACAATGCGAAAGGGAAAGTCATCGACACGCATCTGGTGAAAAACAACCGTGTGGTCTTTACGGCCATCTTCCAGTTCTGAGATCATATCAAGTTAAGGACATAAAAGGCAGGGAGGCACAGAGAAAAATCCTGCGGACCGCAAAATAAGGATTCTCTGCGCCTCCCTGCCTTTATTGTTGGCTTATAGAAATCGCTGTGCCCTAAAATGACAAGACCCCGGTTTTTATGGAACCGAGGTCTTGTATTTGATAAAACAGCTTTTGAATCATGCGTTGACGTTGACACGCTTTTCCCGGATTCTGGCTTTTTTACCGGTAAGTTTGCGCAGATAGTACAGTTTGGCACGACGTACTTTACCGATCTTGTTGACTGTGATGCTGTCGATAGCCGGAGATTCCAACGGGAAGATACGCTCTACTCCCACTGTTCCTGACATCTTGCGTACAGTGAAACGTTTCTTTTCACCATGTCCACAGATCTTGATAACCACACCGCGGTACATCTGTACACGCTCCTTGTTACCTTCAACGATACGGTATGCTACTGTAACCGTGTCACCTGCTTTGAATGAAGGATGCTGTTTGCCAGTAGCAAATGCTTCTTCTGCAATTTTAATTAAATCCATTTTTCTCTTTTTAAAAAATTGTTAGATCGTTACAACGCAACATATCAAGTAACTCTTCATGACAGCGATTGCGCGAAAGCGGTGCAAAATAAATCATTTCCAGTGAGACAGCCAAATCTTTTGACCGTTTTTTTACGATTATGCCGTGATTTTGAATACTCTACGTGATTTTTTTTGCCCGCAGTGTTTTTTTGGCTATTTTTGACTTGAAAATAATATTATGGTATGATGAATTCGGTAAGAGTGGAAAAGGGTTGTCTCAAGACGGTTGCCGCAATCGGTGTCCTGTTTCTTACAGGCTGTGCTTCCGGATATTCGCTGAAAAGTGTAGAGGGCGGCCGTGTGGCGATGACTGATGTGTATGACTCGCGTCCCGACCGTGAGGCGGTCGCGGTCCTGCAGCCCTATAAGCATATTGTGGACAGTATCATGTCGCCTGTCATCGGGCATTCTGCCATGGCCATGGCCGCATATCGTCCTGAATCTCCTTTGTCGAACCTGCTGGCGGACATTATCCGGCAGGGGGCCGTAAGAGTGATGGGGAAGGCCGCGGATGTTGGAGTCATGAACATGGGAGGTATCCGGAATTCGTTGCCGGAAGGGGAGATCACTTTCGGCACGGTGTACGAGATCACTCCTTTTGAGAATGCCTTGTGCGTGGTGACGCTCGACGGCGCGGCGTTGAAAAAGCTTTTCAGCCAGATGGCTTCTGTCGGGGGTGAGGGCCTGAGCGGGGCGCGTCTGGTCATCACTCCGCAAGGAGGACTGGTCAGCGCGGAGGTCGGGGGGAAGCCTGTGGATGAGCACCGGACTTATACGGTGGCCACCATTGACTATCTTGCCGAGGGGAATGATAAGTTGGACGCTTTCCGTGAGGCGAAGTCTAAAGTGTTTCCTTCTGTGCCATTGTTGCTCCGTACCGTTTTTATGGATTATGTGAAGGATTGTGAGCGGAAAGGCAAGTTCGTGACCTCAGGGACAGAGGGAAGAATCAGGGTGGAATGAAAAGTGAATAGTGAAGAATGAAGAATGAAGAATGAAGAATGAAGAATGAAGAACCAAGGATTATGGATATGAAAAGAATATTTGGCCTGTTGTGGGTCTGCCTGCTTCCGCTGGTGGTCCTGGCGTGGGGAGGGAAAGAACTTTATATTTATCACACGAATGACATGCACAGCCGGATAGAGCCTTTCCCTTCTTATTTCCCTGACACTGTGCTGGCCGGGAAAGGTGGTGTCGTACGCCGGGCTACTTTCATCCGTCAGGAGCGTGCCCGGCATAAGGACATGCTGCTGTTCGACTCCGGCGATTTCTCGCAGGGAAGTCCGTATTATAACCTGTTCAAGGGTGAGGTAGAGATCAAGATGATGAACGAGATGGGATATGACGCCTGTACAATCGGCAATCATGAGTTCGATTTCGGTCTGGACAATCTGGCCCGCCTGTGCCGGATGGCCGCTTTCCCTATTGTCTGTGCCAATTATGATGTCAGAGGTACTGTGCTTGAGGGACTGGTGAAGGAATATACCGTGATAGAGAGAGACGGCATACGTGTGGGCGTGTTCGGACTGGGCGCGCCGCTCGAGGGTCTGGTGGCCCATGCCAATTTCGGAAATGTGAAGTTTGAGGATCCTGTTGCCGAGGGACAGCGTGTGGCCGACCTGCTCCGCGATCAGGAGGAGTGCGATCTGGTGGTCTGCCTCTCGCATCTGGGATGGGAAGGAGAAGAGTTTTCCGATGTGGAGCTGGTTGAGAACACCCGGAATATTGACATTGTGTTGGGCGGACATTCGCATTCTTATTTTGAAGGTCCCAGGTTTTATCCGAATCTGGACGGTGAGAAGGTCCCGGTGCAGCAGATGGGGAAACATGCGGCTTTTGTCGGAAAAATGGTGGTGAGGTTCTGATTCCTGTCAGCTGGTGGAACAAAGAATATGGATTCTTTGTGTTCAGGACCAGTCTTTTGAATAACTAAATATTGGAAACTTATGAAAAGAGGTGTTTTATTGTATTGGATATGTTGCCTGTTGGCGGTGGTGCCCATGATGGCCCGGCAACCGGCAGTGTGGGAGAATGTGCGCGACAAGGAAGCGTGCCGCCGGTGGGTGGACCGGCAGATGGAGTCGATGACCCTGAGACAGAAGGTCGGCCAGCTTTTCATCCATACGGTGCAGCCGGATTATACCCAATATAATAAGAACATGCTCCGTAAGATCATAGAGGATTACGGGATAGGCGGCCTGCTGTTCTCTTCGGGGGAAGTGGACAAGCAGGTGCGGCTGACCAACTATGTGCAGCAGGTCTCAAAGATTCCCTTGCTCATTACCTTTGATGGGGAATGGGGACTGGCGATGCGCCTGAAAGGAACTCCCCGTTTCCCGTATAACCGTGTGTTGGGCTGTATTCAGAACGATACGCTTCTTTATGAATATGGCAAGGAGGTGGCCCGCGAGTGTCGTGCGATAGGGGTTCATGTCAACTTCGCCCCGGTGGCCGATGTGGACAACAACCCGGACAATCCTGTCATCAACTACCGCTCGTTCGGCAGCTCGCCGCAGGAAGTGGCGAAGAAAGTGTCCGCTTATGTGAGAGGACTCGAGGATGGAGGCGTGCTGGCGGTATGCAAGCATTTTCCCGGTCATGGGGATACGGAGACCGATTCCCACAAGGCGTTGCCGCAGTTGTATTTCGACCGTGAGCGTCTTGACAGCGTGGAACTCTATCCGTTCCGTGAGGCGGTCAAGGCCGGAGTGGGGGGCATTATGACCGGCCACCTTCGTGTGCCGGCCCTGGGCAGGAATCCGGCCTCCATCTCGCAGGATATTGTCGGATTCCTGAAAGACGAGCTGGGTTTCAAGGGACTTGTCTTTACCGACGCGTTGGAGATGAAGGGTATTTCCGGACATGAGGACGTATGTGCCCAGGCGTTGATCGCAGGCAATGACATGCTGTTGGCTCCCCGGAATCTGAAACGGGAACTGAGGGGCGTGATGGAGGCTGTCCGGAAGGGGAGACTGTCGGAAGCGGACATCGATGAGAAATGCCGGAAAGTGCTGACGTTCAAATATGCCTTGGGACTTGCGGACTATGAGCCGGTTTCGTTGGACGATGTCCGCGAAGCGCTGCGTGCCGATACCATCCGGGTGTTGCAGCGGCGGCTGGCTTCCGCCGCGGTCACCGTGGCGCGGGATTCTGACGAACTTTTGCCGTTGGATTTGTCAGTTCCGGGCACTGTGTTGCTGAGCGTGTCGCCTACCATGACCGAGGCATATCCTTTTTATAAGCGGATCAACGAGACGATGCCTGTCGGCTGGATACATGCGGACAAGGATTCTCTGGAGACCATCGAAAAGCGTTTGCGCCCGGTCCAGCGGGTCATTGTGGCGGTTCATACGGACAAGGTGCTTCCTTACGCTCCGCTGCTGGCCGCTCTGGCGGAGGACAAGCCTTTGGCATTGGTCTGTTTCACGAACATGAAGGTGCTGGAGAAGATGCCTGAATTGCTTCGGAAGGCTTCGGCAGTGGTCCTGGCCCATACGGACACGAAAGAGATCCAGCAGCATGTGGCCGACCTCTTCCTGGGAAAACAATGTGCTGACGGACGGTTGTCCGTTCCTTTGGGCGATGTGCTGGCGGCAGGCACGGGGGTAACCGTCGATCCGGAACACCCTCATGAGTATGTGCCTGAGGATCTGGGAATGGATTCGTCAATCCTCGCGCGGATTGACACCATTGCGCAGGAAGGAATCGATGCCGGAGCGTTTCCCGGCTGTCATGTGCTGATCTTACGCGACGGATTTCCTGTCTATAACAAGTATTTTGGGAAACACACCTACGAGGGGACCCGCCGTGTGTCGGAAAACGACATTTACGACCTGGCTTCCGTGACCAAGACTTCCGCCACTTTGCTTGCCGTCATGAAGCTGTATGATGAAGGGAGATTCGGATTGACCGACCGGGTGTCGGATTATCTGTCTTATCTGAAAAAGACTGACAAGTCGCGTATCACGATACAGGACCTGCTGTTCCATGAGTCAGGACTTCCGGCTTATCTGCCGTTTTATCAGGAGGCGATTGACCTGAAGTCATGCAAGGGGGGATTGTTCCGGAAAAAGCGCGACGCGGCCCATCAGATTAAAGTGGGGGAGAATCTGTATGCCTGTACAAACTTCAGGTACAAGCCCGAATGGGTTTCTACAACCTGCTCGCCGGAATATCCCTTCCAGATTGCCGACAGTCTGTTTGTAAGCGGGAATTTCAGGCAGGAAATCATCCGTCAGATTGTGAAGGCACCCGTGAAAGGCGATTCTTACCGCTACAGTTGCCTGAATTTCATGTTGTTGAAAGAACTGGTGGAGACTATTTCCGGAAAGCCGATGGATGAGTACCTTGACAGTGTGTTCTATAAGCCGATGGGCTTGGTGCATACCTCTTTTGCTCCGCTCCGCAAGTTCCGGAAAGAACAGATTGTACCCACTTCCTCCGGTGACTTTCTGCGGGGTGGTCCGGTGCAGGGATTCGTGCAGGATGAGGCCGCGGCTTTTATGGGAGGCGTCTCGGGCAATGCCGGACTGTTTTCCACGGCCCGTGAGGTGGCCCGTATCCATCAGATGTTGCTGGACAAGGGAGTCTGTGGCGGACGCCGCTACTTGACGCGTGCCACCTGTGAGCTTTTCACGACCCTCAAGTCGGAGGACAGCCGGAGGGGACTGGGATTCGACAAGCCTGATGCGGAGCATCCTGACCACAGTCCTTGTGCGGCGGAAGCCCCCTCGTCGGTGTTCGGTCATACGGGATATTCCGGGACCGCAGTGTGGGTTGATCCGGACAACGGTCTGGTTTTCGTGTTCTTGAGCAACCGTACCTATCCTCTGCCTTTCGAGCGGAACCAGTTGTCCCGGTTGGACATCCGCCCACGGATGCAACAGGCAATGTATCAGTCTATAATGAGATGAATTATTTAGACGGGGTACAAATTATGTCGATTTTGCAATGTAGATGTTACAACTAATGATAAAAACGTTACCTTTGTATCATCAATTAAGAAGAATAATAACTTAACATTTTTACGACAATGGCTTACGTAATTAGTGACGATTGTATCGCTTGCGGTACTTGTATTGATGAATGCCCGGTTGGAGCAATCTCTGAAGGTGACAAATATTCTATCGACGCAGACGCTTGCACAGAATGTGGAACTTGCGCCAGTGTTTGTCCTTCTGAAGCTATTCATTTGGGATAATCAGAATCGTCGGTTGACAAACTTATCGAAGGCTGTCTCAAGAAATTGGGGCGGCCTTTTTTTGTGTGGAAAAAATGAGAAAAACGTGTCTTTGCGTAAACCCCGTAGTTCAAGACTGTCATTTTACGTTTGTTTCCGGTGTACGGAAATCCTTCAGTCCGGGTGTGAATTCAGCATCAAGTTTCAGGAAATTGACGGTTAAAGATTGATTTCCTTCTTTTATGAAGGTAAAATAAATATTTGTAATCCAGTGTGTTTTGATTGGTGGTCCGTCTCTCCGTAAGAGATGGACCGGCAACCGCATGTCTGACAGTTGTTTGCGCGGTTTTTCCGTGGGGAACGGCGGTCCGTGCGGTTGGAAATATTGCATGTGGTTGCATACTTTTCTTTTTGCCTTGATGCAAAAAGAAAAGGTATCAAAAGAAAAAAATCAAGAGCTGCACCTCCAAGGCTACTCCGGGGGCGGTTTTTGCTGAATCGCGGGAACTCGC
>DWVR01000077.1 GCA_019120125.1 Candidatus Phocaeicola excrementigallinarum
TTCTCAGAAAGATGTAAAAAACAAAACAACGGAAGGTAATGAAACAATACACATTAATTATATAATAACGGAAAGGGAACGCCACAAACGATAACAATGAAAAACATTTAAACTAATCGGACATTAGAATACAAAGAATAGGCAAAAGGAAAACTGACAGAAAAAAACTGACCATAAAACTTATCACATGTTTTAGAATTTAAGCAAACTCTGATTCACATATTTTCTCGGCAATGCCTCACATACAAATAAAAAGACACAACTCTAATCACAGATAAAGAAAAAAATCTTTTCCAAAATTCTATGCAAGAACAAAAATAGAGTTGTAAATTTGCGCCCAAATTATCTTGATTTTTTACGCAATCGACAAATACAAGTATGATCGGACTATTCAACGACTGCTTTCCACCAATTATGGATGGAGTGTCTGTCACCACACAAAACTATGCATACTGGCTACATCATAAAGGAGAAAAAGTATGTGTCATCACCCCTTCTGCAAATGCAGATTCAAATGACAACACACCTTATCCCGTATATAGGTATGTATCTATGCCTATTCCAAAACGCAAACCTTACCGAATGGGATTCCCTTATATTGATTTGCCATTTTACAAGCAAATCAATAGTCTCTCATTTACCTTGCTGCACGCGCATTGTCCGTTTTCATCCGGAGAATTGGCCATGCGTCTGGCACATTCACATCATATCCCAATTATCGCCACTTTTCATTCAAAATATAAGACCGATTTCGAACGCGTGATCCGCAGCAAACTGATTGTAGGCCTGATTATCAAACGTATTGTCAATTTCTATAATCGTGCAGACGAAGTCTGGATTCCTCAAGCCTCGGTAGAGGAAACCTTACGTGAATACGGTTATAAAGGAAAAGTGGAAGTGGTGGACAATGGCAATGACTTTGCCGGCACATATTCAGAGTCTGAAAAGAAAGTATTTCGGAAAGAATTAGGTGTCACAGACGGGACTCCATTGTTTTTATATGTAGGCCAACACATCATGGAAAAGAATCTTGAATTTCTGCTCCAGTCCATCGCCTTACTAAAATCCATACCATTTAAAATGTTCTTTATAGGTAACGGATATGCAGCGGACGCTTTAAAAGAACTAAGCAACAAATTAGGCATTAATGACAAAGTCATCTTTATGGGATGTATTACAGACCGCAACATACTGCGCAAGTACTACATAGCCGCTGACCTGTTCCTATTTCCTTCACTTTATGACAATGCCCCACTGGTTGTACGTGAAGCGGCAGCTTTGCATACCCCTTCAGTGTTAATTGACGGATCAACCGCAGCAGCTGTTATCCGGGATGGAGTCAACGGATTTCTTTCTGCAAACAACAAAGAGGCTTTTGCCCAAAGAATCCGGCATATATTACTTGACAAGCCTCAACTGGACAAAGTGAGTCAACAGGCTTCGGAAACTTTAGCGCGTTCATGGAAAGATATAGCCGATGAAGTGAGCGACCGTTACGCCAATCTAATCAAACGTTACCACGCATGAAAAAAGAAACGCTTTTCAGCCCTTATTATGTGGCATTGCCCATCATATTAGGACTGGCCGCCATAGGCGGCATGTTCTGGAAAGAATTCAATCCGTCCATGTTCGCTTCTCTCAAGCCAAACGCCCAAATGTGGTACGGAATCGTTCTCGCTGCATTGTTTATGGTGTGCCAAAATCTCGCATTAACCCAACGGTTCAAGATTCTTGTCGGGAAAAAACTCTCATGGAAACAAGTATTCCGTGTAAACATGCTTTGTGAGTTCACCTCAGCCGCCACTCCCTCAGCCGTAGGAGGCAGCAGTCTGATCGCTGTCTATCTCCATAAAGAAGGACTGACCGGAGGTGAGGGGACCTCCATCATGATAGCCAACCTGTTTCTGGACGAGCTGTTCCTCGCATTCGCCTGTCTGGCAATTCTCGCCATCTTTCCAACTGACGTGTTGTTCATGAACAATGCCGCTTTCGACACCGGGGTACAAATCATATTCATAACCGTTCTGGCACTTGTCTGCTTATGGACCCTAATACTTTATGTAGCTTTATTCCATAAGGCCTCTTGGGTAAGCCATGTCCTGACCACCCTGTTCTCACTTCCACTGTTGCGTCGCTGGAAAAGCAACATAGAGAAACTTGGGAACGACTTGGTGACCAGCTCACGGGAAATCAGCAAACGTTCATTCGGATTCTGGCTGAAATGCTTTCTAATAACGGCTTGGGCATGGTGTTCCCGCTATTGGGTGGTAAATGCTTTGCTTTTTGCTTTTTCTACAGGCGGCGACCATCTGTTAGCTTTTGCACGCCAACTCATCATCTGGATGATTCTGGTCGTCACCCCCACTCCCGGCGGAAGTGGTTTTGGAGAATATATGTTCAAAGTATATTACGGTGATTTCTTCACTGCAGCAGGTACAGCACTCATCGCCGCATTCATCTGGCGACTGATCACATATTATTCATACCTGATCATAGGCGTCTGCATCCTGCCACAGTGGGTCAATTCCACATTCGGGAAAAAACAATAAGAAATATCGTCGGAATTTCCAGAATCAGAACAATCACTTCAACAACAACCGGCATACCGCAAGACGAAGGTTCTCCTTTGCCACTTCTGGCTTCACCGCCTCATCCAATGCGGTTTCTTCCGGAGTCACTTCAACCACTTCGGAAAAACCGGCATGAAGTAATGACTCTTTATTTTCAGCCTTTCCAGACAACAATATCACCGGCACATTCAACCGACGGGCCTTTTCCAACACTTTTGACGGAACCTTACCCATCAAGGTCTGCATATCAGACTTTCCCTCACCGGTTATCACACAATCAGCATCTGCCAGTTCCTTATCAAAACCGACCATATCCAAAATCAGATCTGCACCCGAAACAAGTTCCGCGTTCAAAAATGCATATAAAGCACCTCCCAATCCTCCGGCCGCACCTGCGCCAGCAACATTTCTCACCTCCTTTCCTAAGCCTTCATAAATCACATCCGCAAAGCGGCACATACCTTCATCAAGAGCTTTCACCTGTTCTGAAGTAGCCCCTTTCTGTGCGGCAAACACATAAGCGGCCCCCTCAGGTCCACAAAACGGGCTCTTCACATCGCAAGCCACTTTAAACATGCATTCTGAAAGAGTACTCTCCATGCAAGAAAGATCCATTCGGGCAATCCTGCACATCGCCTCTCCACTAGAAACCAACTTGTGGCCTTCCTTATCATAGAAACTTACTCCCAAAGCCTCTAACATTCCCATGCCCGCATCATTCGTGGCGCTGCCTCCGATACCGATCAGAAACTTACGGTATCCACGACTTAAAGCATCCAACACCAATTCTCCCGTGCCGAAAGAAGTAGTTCGCATCGGATTCCGCTCAGCCTCGTTCAACAAAGACAATCCACCGGCTTCCGCCATCTCAATTACAACAGTCTCGCCATCAGGCAATATTCCATAACGAGATTTTTTTACATGCATCAACGGATCGTGTACTTCCACATCCACACACCGAAGGCCAGACACCTTCCTTAAAGTATCCAACAGGCCCTCACCTCCGTCAGCGACAGGCAGGCATTTTACAGTACACTCCGGGAAACGCTCCAGAAGAGCTTCCTTTACACTATATTCCACCTCCTCAGAGCCAAGACATCCCTTATAGGAGTCCATTACTAATATGATCTTGCTCATCTATTCTATATTTTGTTCTTGTTCTTTTGACGTAATTCAATAACATAAGATACTATCAATCCTAATCCGCCACCAATCAGTACACTTGCACCATAAATGATTGAAACGGTCTCGCCCATCTGGTAACCAAGGCTTTCAAGATCACTCAGACAAACAATCAAATATCCCGTCAGCAGGCCGAATCCCAACCCCAACGCCAGGCAACCCCAACGTAAGGCACTGAATGAAAACATACAAGGATGGTAAGGCAGACCTTCTTTCAACATTTCAGGTGTCAGCTTTTCTCCCATCTTCTCGATAAGCATCATCCGTTCTTTCCGTCCCACAAACAGTTCAAACAATTTATACACTACTCCAAAAACAATGGCCACATTGGCCACAACCATTAATTCTTTCATGATAATTGAGATTAAATTTGTTTCTTTGTAGCTTTAGACGCAAACTTAATGGAAAGGTTACACTTATACAAATAATTTCCACATATAAATTTTGTAACTTTTTCCAAAGACCAGCGTCTAACTGGTAACATGAACGACAAAGAACTACATATTATCTCTTCTATTTTGGCAGGAAAGACGGAGCGTTTCTCCTATTTCCTTGATACTTACGGACAACAGGTATTCCATCTGATTGCCCGTATGACCGGTTCACCGGAAGATGCGGAAGAACTGACACAGGATTGCTTCATGAAAGCATTCGAGCATCTTTCTTCGTTCAACGGAGACAGCAGTTTTTCAACATGGATTTACCGCATCGCCTACAACACTACCCTTTCGGCACTCCGGAAAAAGAAGAACGAAATGCTAGCTTTCGATGACAAACTATGGAACACCATCTCTGACACCCAAGTCGACGAGACTCTAGACTCAGACGATGAGGAACAAATCCAGAAATTGCAACGCGCACTTTCCGCCTTGTCCACCGATGAGCAGGCATTAATTACATTATTTTATGAAGAAGAGAAACCGATTTCAGAAATTTGTTATATCTTGCATCTTTCAGAAAGCAATGTGAAAGTGAAACTTCACCGCATACGGAAAAAACTTTATTTACTGATGACCAAGGAGGATTGACCATGACAGACAAAGGACTGAGAAAAGCGATTGACCGACAACAAAAATTCAGATTGCCAAGCAATTTCTGCTACCGGACCATGCGACTCATTGAAGAAGAAAAGCATCGGAAAGAGAAACAGACAGAGAAACGGGTATTCATCATCTGGATTATCACCGTCTCCATAATGACATTAGGATGCATCGGATATATAGGATGGAATTGCGGCGATCAGATTCTACTAGTCGCCAGACAATTAGGAAAGTCCATTCCCGAAGCAGACTTGCTGAAATTCTATCTGCCCATAATTATCGCCATCCTGCCCCTGATTCCGTTCAACCGTTGGCTGCAAAAGAAAATGAAAAACTTATGGAATTGAACACAAAGCAAAGCCACAGAGCAAACACGCCAGAAATCCGGCACATACACTCTGTGGCTTTACGTTCAGGGCTATATTCAAACGACCTTATTCCTTATCATCACATTTCACTGACGATAATTTGCCAATTCATCAGCCTGGAACTTGCGGATAAAATTGAGATGTTTTTCCACCTCAGCTTCCGCATAGTTTACATACACATCCAATGATTTGCCGAACAATTCAGGAGCTTTGGCGGCATCCTGCAGCAACAAATGACTCATCACATTTACTGCGGCCATTTCATACAGACGGCGAGCCACAAAATCAAGCAGCTCCTGGTTCTGAGCCTCCTTCACCGCAGCCGTACAAGCCTCAAACTTGCGGGTCATCTCCTTGATACGGTCCATATAGCCTTCATATTCCGGTGTACACGGTATAGCCTCGAACTCATGCAATGTGGCGGCATACGAGCCGTTCGTCACATAACGGATAGCCGCTACGGTCTGCAACTGTGTCGTTCCTTCATAAATGCTGGTGATACGTGCGTCACGATAGATACGCTGACAAGCATATTCCATCATGAAACCGGAACCTCCATGTACCTGAATACAGTCGTATGCATTCTGGTTGGCATATTCCGAATTCATACCCTTTGCCAGCGGAGTGAAGCTGTCAGCCAGTTTTGCATAGCGCTTTTGTTCCTGACGTTCTTCCGGAGTCAGCTTACGCTCCCTGGCAATGTCATCCAACGCTTTATAAATATCCACATAGCGTGAAGTCTGGTACAGCAAGGCGCGGCCTGCATCCAGCTTTGCCTTAATAGTAGCCAGCATGTCATACACGGCCGGGAATTCGATGATGGCCTTGCCAAATTGCTTACGATCCTTCGCGTAAGCCAAAGCTTCGTCATATGCGGCCTGGCTCAAGCCTACAGACTGGGCGGCAATACCCAGACGCGCACCGTTCATCAAAGCCATCACATATTTGATCAGACCCAGCTTGCGGTCACCGCAAAGTTCCGCTTTCGCGTTCTTGTAAACCAGCTCACAGGTAGGAGAACCATGGATACCGAGCTTATTCTCAATGCGGCGTACATCCACTCCGCCGTCATTCTTGTCATAAATGAACATAGACAAGCCACGGCCGTCATGCGTGCCTTCTTCCGAACGTGCCAGTACCAGATGGATGTTCGCGTCACCGTTTGTGATGAAACGCTTTACACCGTTCAACCGCCAGCAATTGTTCGCCTCATCGTATGTAGCCTTCAGCATCACACTCTGGAGGTCAGAGCCCGCATCCGGTTCCGTCAAGTCCATCGACATGGTTTCACCCGCACAGATACGAGGGATAAAACGGCTGTGCTGGTCCTCGTTTCCGAACTCGTACAGGGTCTCGATACAGTCCTGCAACGACCAGATATTTCCGAAACCCGCATCTGCCTGTGCCACGATTTCCGCGCACATGGTATACGGGGTGATCGGGAAATTCAGGCCACCGAAACGGCGCGGCATCGTCATGCCGTTCAACCCGGCCTTTACCATCGCATCCAGGTTTTCTTTTGTGCCCGACGCATATTCCACACGTCCGTTGGCATGATGAGGACCTTCCTGATCCACCCCTTCCGCATTGGCGGCAATCACCTCACCGGTTATTTCTCCGGTTATTTCCAACACTTTGTCGTATGAGTCAATCGCGTCAGCATAGTCCTGAGGCGCATAGTCATACTCAACCTTATCCCTATAATCGCGTTCTTTCAACTGGCAGATACGCTCCATCATCGGATTATTCAAGTGGAACTTGAGTTCCGGATGTTCTGTATAAAAGTTTGGCATGTTATTTATTTTTTTAAGTATTTTACCTCCTTAGTATTACCTTGAAAATTTACTTACTATTCTTCTTATAATACTTGATCAATTTCGGAATCACTTCCTCCACCGTACCGTTGATGACATAGTCGGCAATGGAATTGATAGGAGCATTCGGGTCACTGTTCACAGAGATGATGATGCCCGCGTCCTGCATACCGGCGATATGCTGGATCTGACCGGAAATACCGCAAGCGATATACAGCTTCGGATGAACAGTCACACCAGTCTGGCCGATCTGACGGTCATGGTCGCAGAAACCGGCATCTACTGCCGCACGGCTGCCACCTACCTCCGCATGGAGTTCTTTGGCCAGCTCGAACAACATATCGAAACCTTCCTTGCTGCCCATGCCGTAACCGCCGGCCACTACAATCGGAGCCCCTTTCAGGTTATGTTTGGCTTTCTCCACATGACGGTCGATGACCTTCACCACATAGTCCGTTTCAGGAACAAACTTCGCCACATCATGACGGATCACCTCACCCTGATAGTTCTCGTCAAGAATCTCCTTCTTCATCACACCCTCACGGACGGTCGCCATCTGCGGGCGATGCTCCGGATTGACAATCGTAGCCACAATGTTACCGCCGAAAGCCGGACGGATCTGATACAACAGATTTTTGTAAGTCACCCCGCTTTTCTTGTCTTCATGGTCTCCGATTTCCAACTGGGTACAGTCGGCGGTCAGACCACTGGTCAATGCGGAAGATACACGCGGACCCAAATCACGGCCGATTACGGTGGCACCCATCAGGCAGATCTGAGGTTTTTCCTGCTTGAACAGGTTGACCAGAATGGAAGTATGAGGTAAAGAAGTATAAGGGAACAAGCCCGGAGCATCGAACACATGCACACGGTCTACGCCGAAAGGCAACACCTGTTTTTCTACATCCGTAAGTTCGCTGCCGGCACAGATCGCTTCCAGCTGGCAACCCAGTTCAGTGGCCAGTTTACGGCCTTTGGTCAAAAGTTCGAGACTGACATCGGCCACATGTGCGCCTTCCATCTCGCAATATACAAATACGTTGTTCATAATTATCCTATCGTATGGTTAGCCAACAGTTCAACAATCAGGTTCTCTACATCCGCGTCACTTCCGCTCAGCGTTTTGCTTTCCTTTGCCTGGAAAATGATGTTCTCGATCTTCTTCACTTTCGTCGGAGAGCCGGAAAGACCACACTGAGCCGTATCGCCGTCCACATCGGCCACACTCCACTCCGTGATGTTCAGATAAGGACGTGATTCATACAGGTCTGCGTATGGCAACTCTTTTCCTTCCTTTGCCAAGGCAGCCTTTTCCTGTCCACCCATGGCACGCTTGTACTTCATCACCAGTTTCGCATTGCGCGGACGGCAGGGAGCCGCGCTTCCGTTTACAGTCAGCACGATAGGCAGAGGAGCCTCTACCGTTTCCACACCGCCGTCAATATGACGTTTCACGCGAATACGTCCGTCAGCCACCTCTTCGATTTCCTCCACGTATGTCACCTGTGGCAATCCCAGTTTCTCAGCCACCTGAGGGCCTACCTGAGCCGTATCTCCGTCGATTGCCTGACGTCCTCCGATAATGACATCATACTCACCGATCTTGCGGATAGCCGTAGCCAGCGCATACGAGGTGGCCAGCGTATCCGCACCGGCGAAAGCACGGTCTGTCAGCAGATAGCCGTTGTCCGCACCTCTGTATAAACCCTCACGGATAATTTCCGCCGCACGTCCCGGTCCCATGGTCAGCATGGTTACGGTAGAACCCGGATGTGTATCTTTCAATCTGAGCGCCTGTTCCAGGGCGTTCAAGTCTTCCGGATTGAAGATAGCCGGAAGAGCCGCACGGTTAATCGTACCGTCCGCGTTCATGGCATCTTTCCCCACACAACGGGTGTCGGGAACCTGTTTTGCCAGTACTACAATTTTCAAGCTCATTCTATTATTTGTTTTGAAATTAATGATTTCTTCTGTTGGCAAAATTAATGAAAGCATTCAGACTACCCAAACGATACATATAAAAAATGCACATACAGCCTGACGTTGAGCAAGAAAAAACGTATATTTGCGACCACATATCTAAATTGTCACCATCATGGATAATCTGAACCGAGAAATAGCCGTATTCCTCTACAATCTGGGAATCGACAAGGACAACCTCAGCTGGGGCACACGAATCACGTTGCTGGTGGGCATCCTGCTGATAGCCTATATCTTCACAAAAATCTTCCACTACCTCATCATGCCGGCCATCCATAAAATCACGGCAAGGACCAAGGCCACATGGGACGACTACCTGTTCAACGAGCGGATGCTCTCTGCCGTCTGCCGGCTCATCCCGCCCATTTTAATCTACATCATGCTTCCTTTTGCCTTCGAGAACGCACCGGACATATTGGGAATCAGCCAGAAAATCTGCCTTATCTATCTGATTATCGTCACCCTGCGGCTCATCAACGCGTTCCTGAACTCACTCTACGAGATATCCAACGAACACGAGTCACTGAAGAACCGTCCGCTGAAAGGCATCTACCAGATGATTAACCTGGTCTCCATCGGTATCGGAATCATACTCATCATCAGCACTCTGATGAACCAAGACGCGACGACCATTCTGGCAGGACTGGGTGCGTCGGCTGCCGTACTGATGCTGATTTTCAAGGACAGCATTCTGGGACTTGTGGCCGGTGTACAGTTATCCGCCAACGACATGCTCCGTCCGGGCGACTGGATTACAATGGACAAATACGGTGCCAACGGATATGTGATTGAAGTATCGCTCACCACCGTCAAGGTACAGAACTTCGACAAGACCATCACTACCATTCCTCCTTACGCACTGGTCAGCGACTCGTTCCAGAACTGGCGCGGGATGTGGCAAAGCGGAAGCCGCCGCATCAAACGCCAGCTTTTCTTCGATGTGAACACCATCCGCTTCTGTACAGACCAGGAAATCAAGGAATATACGGAAAAAGAATGGATCAGCAAAGAAGAAGCTGAAAACGGACAAATAGTCAACTTGCTGGTTTTCCGGAATTTCGCCATGAACTATCTTAGCAATCACCCGAAAATCAATCACGAGTTTCTCCAAATGGTCCGGCAGATGGAGCCTACCACCGAGGGGCTTCCGCTTGAAATATATTGCTTTGCCACTACCACTGAATGGCCCGTCTATGAAGCGATACAGGCAGAAGTATTTGACTACCTTATCGCCAGTGTTCCACAGTTCGGGCTGAAACTTTTCCAACGTCCGTCGGGTGTGGATATCCGGCAAGACAGGATAAAACCAGACGAGGTCCATTAAAACTGAGACATCAAAAAGGAGGTGCCACCCGCTCTAAAAGCAAGCCAGACACCTCCTTGTCTTTCATCTACGGAAATCCGGCTTCCTACAGCCTGACCGTCCTTTCCTCTCCGCATTCCAGTTTCCAGTCCTTCAACTTCTTCTCTCTGTCCCCCACCTTGATTTTCTTCAATTCCAGACAACCTTTCAACAACTTCAGGGAAACATGCTTGTCCGAAACCTCACAGATTCCCCATGAACTGCCGTTGCTCCAGAAATACCGTCCAGGACGCGAAGTGAAACACATCACCTTATCCACTCCTGAATACCGGAAGCCACTCCATGCGATCATTGCCGACCAACTGGCCATCGCCCTCGCATAATGATGCCCACACTCCGCCTCACTGAAAGGATTCCTCTTCGCACCATCAAAACGCTCACGGACAGCACGGATACATGTCAAGGCCTCATCTTCCATTCCCTCATAAATCATTCCTGTAGCAGCACAATACTCGAATCCTGTCATCACCTCCGCAAAATAAGGGAAAGGCACCTCCAGACGGCCTTTCGGCCAGGATGCCATCAGAAGCCCCGCCTCATCCCCCATCACATACGATCGCATATTGTTGAAATGTCGGCTGAAATCCTCTACAAAATTATACTTCATGATACTCTGCAAGGTCTTCCTGACATGAGCCGAATCCGCCAGATAACCCAATCCACAAATATGAGACATATATTGACCTACCAGCTGGTCAACCAGACAGCCGCGTCCCAATTGAAACGGAGGAATCTGCACATCCGGGTCATCCATATCCAGAAACCGGAACGTCTGAGGATCCGTGATCTTATGCTCATAATATTCACCGTTGAAAAGGTTCCCGTCCATCCATTTGCTGCCTTTTTCAAACAACGACCGGCATTTCTGCCGGAAATCCCTGTCATCCATCGCCTCCGCCATCTCTTCCGCGGCCCTCAGAGCGCCCATATACCAGAAACCCATCTGTGGGTTAGGTCCGAAATAATTAACATCCATCGTATTATGCTGTGAACCCTCCATCACGCCGTCCTGATTTCCGTCCCAACCTTTTTCAATCCATGCATACGCAAGAGCCTTCTTCACCTGCGGCCAGTTGCGTCTCAGGAAATCATTGTCACCCGACAGCTGCCAGTCCCGATACATTTTCATCACGCAACCCATTTGGCCGTCTGCCGCGGCTGAGCTTCCATCCGCCGCTGTTGACAATGGCAGCGTGGCACGAAAGTTCATCAGTCCGTTTTCCTTCAATGCATGATTCAGCTCCACATCACGCATCGTCCGGGCCAATTCCCCGAAAAGAAAAGGAGTCGCTGTTTCATAATTCCACACATGCGTACATGAGCCCATACATGAACCAAAACGGTCCATTACACCTTCCCAGCCCATCAGATGTCCGCTCGGCAAACGGAATGCAGTCTGCGAACGCAAGACGGACAAATTAAAAAGAGCCGCTTCCTTGATCACATCCGGAAAAGAGCCCGACAAAAACGCATCCACAAAACTCAAAGTCTCTTTTTCCAACTCCGGAATTTGAGGAACTATATCCTCTGCGGCGTGCCAGGCATCTTCAAACTGACAGGTATAATAATTTCCGACAACAGCAGATGACCAGGCTTTCCGGTTCGGGAAATGCCATGTCAGATAAAAAGTAAAGCACTCACGGCTTTTTGGGGAAATTGTCTTTCTGACAGCCAGTGAAGCCATCGGATCATCCTCGTTTACCGGTTCTTTCCGCTCCGATAGACATCCGTCCGCCCTGAAATCATCCCAAAAATCCAATATCGCGTTATTCCATTCGTCCGGTCTTGAAGAGGTCCTGTAGCTCATTTTTCCATCCGACCGGGTAGTCAGAGTCATGGTTCCCCATGCCGGATCATTCCTGTCAACCCCGTCTGAACAGAAATAAATCCCTTTCAGGCCATCCTGTTCCCGATACACATTCCGGTTTTTCTTTGCTCCTACCGGAATATAATCACCTTTCCAATCTGTAGTAAACCGGCTGCCGTCTTTCCCGATAAAATTGCGCATCGAGCCGCATACGGAAACCTCTAATGGACGATCAGTCTTGTTCTCTACCACATAACTCAACACCGCCACAGGCAATCCGCTGGCATCCGCATCTCCAGGGACCAACGGATTAAATCCTTTGACCGTCACATTTATCGGTAAATCAGGATCTGACAGATGTACCTGTCCGAAAGGATAGGCCGCCTCAAACGAAGCTTCCGAAAAACGGGGCATTCCATGATGATTGACCGGACGCCCCTCATAATGAAGGTATTCCTGTGGATAAAGCGGACCATTCAATAAAGTGGTGGTATTCTCTCCATCCGGGGATTCCACATAAACCGCAAAAAACGGCGCGTTGTTGCCTGTAGTGACTGTACTGTACTTCTTTGCCGGGACATTCATGATTTCCCAGTCCCTCAGTTCTCCGCGTCCTCCCAACGAGACGGTTCCTGTTCCGATTCCCCCTAAAGGAAGGGCTATCTGATAAAGATGCTGTCCGTCATACCGTTTCAGAACCGGCCAGTCAGAAGGTTGCCACTCATGGGCACTCAATGCCGCGCCCAAAAAACATAATAATGAAAATGCCTGTATCCTCATAAACATAAATTTAGGCCATAAAGGTACAACATTTCAATCACCCGTCCACAGGGCGCGATGTTCCGGAACACGGTATTAAAGGTAAAAAAGGCCTTATCTCGCTTTCAGGACACTGCTGTCAATGCTCCTGTCCGAATCATTTTTCCTCATCCAACCACCCATCTTTCAATACCCCGGATCGCATTGCTGAAGTTCACGCCCACCTTGAACAATTTTCTCGGATCGGCGGCGAACGGGAGCGCGTAATTCTTCTCCTCTATCTGGCGGAGAGCCTCCTCCGCCGTGCCGTCCAGCTTGAACTCCATCACGTAGACGTATCTCTCCGTCTGCAGCACCAGGTCGGCGCGTCCCTGCGAGGTGTGGTATTCCACACGTGTATAAAATCCCATCAGGCGGAACACGATAAAAAGCACGTTCTGGTAGTGCAGCTCCAGGTCGCGGGCCAGCTCGTAGGGGATGTCCGCAAAGAATCCCTGCAGGCGGCGCATGAAGCCGTCAATGTCACCGCCCTCCACATCGCGCATGAACAGGCTGATCTGGAAAATGCTTTCCGACTTGCCCACGCTTGCGTAGTGGGGAAGCAGGAAGCTCATGAAACCCCGCTCGACCTCCCCGTTCGGGAATCCCAAGCGGTACAGCCCGAACCTTTTGTCGTAGCCCTTGATGGTGAGGTAGCCGCTCTGGTAGAGCACCGGAACCGGGTTCTCGTCCATCGTGTCCACGCTTCCGAGCACGTCCGCCGTGGTCTGCTCCTCCGTCAGGTTGCGGAGGTCGTACCTGCTCTTTTTCAGCAGCTCCACGAGGAAGGTCGGGGTGCCCGTCTCAAACCAGTAGTTCCCGAACTCTCCGGTCTTGAATGTGTTGAGCAGGCTGAATGGGTTGTAGACGTCCGCCCCTCCGGCCGCGAAGTGGTATCCGTCGTACCATTTCTTCAGCTCCCCGTAGGCCTCCTCCACTTCCAGACCGTTCGCTTCTGCCAGCCTCCCCACGCTTTCCGGGAAGACCGTACGGAGCTCCTCCTCCGTGACGCCGCAGATCCCCTCGTACGCCTTCAGCATGGAGATGTCCTGCAGGTTGTTCAGGTCGCTGAACACGCTCACCTTGCTGAACTTCGTCACGCCGGTAAGCAGGGCGAAGCGGATATGCTGGTCGCAGCTTTTCAGCACGCCGTAGAATGCCTTCAGCGTGTTCCGGTAGTCGTCCTGCAACGCCCCGTCGCCGATGGCCTGCAGCAGCGGCTTGTCGTACTCGTCCACCAGGACCACCACGCGGCGGCCCGTCTTCTCCGCCGCACGCCGCACCACCCCCCGGAAACGCAGGGACAAGGAGGTCTCCGACGGTTCCGCGCCATATTCCTTCTCCCATCCTGTGAGGGAGGCGTTCAGGATTTCCGTCAGATTCCGGGGACTTTCGTATTTCTGGGCGTTCAGGTCCAGATGGAACACCGGATATTCCGTCCACTCCCGTTCCAGACGCTCCATCGCAAGCCCCGCGAACAGCTCCTTCCTCCCCTGGAAGTAGGCCTCCAGCGTGGAGACCAGCAGGCTCTTGCCGAAACGCCGCGGACGGCTCAGAAAATAATACTTCCCCGTGCTCAGCAGTTCATAGACCAGAGCGGTCTTGTCCACATACGTGTAGCCGCCCTCGCGGATTTCGGAAAAACTCTGGATTCCTATCGGATAAATCATGCCCATAATGGTAAGGATTGGATGGTTCGTCTACAAAGTTAACCATTTTCCGCAAATATCCGCCGGGAAAACAATAACAGATAAATAAAAGCATATAAAAACTTTTTATTCCATATATCATCTTGCCTTTAATAGGGCACTGTTGATGCTTCTGTCCACATTGTTCGATTCACGGGAAGTCTTCCTGCCGAAGCCGAAGGTGTAGGCCAGCTTCACATATGCCGTCTGCTGGTACGTGCGGCTGGTCCTGACCTGACTGTAACGGTAAACACCGTAGTCGGCGTATTCACGGTAATGCAGATGTCGTGTGAACGGATTCTCCGTGCCCACCTCGGCCATCCAGTTGCTTCCACTGTAACGTACCGACAAACCGTAAGAGGCCGGACGCTTGATATAGGCCAGCATGACCGGATCCAAAGTCCGCTCCGTCGTACTCGCATAAGCATTGACAGAAAACGCCTTGATGAAATAGTTCACATCGAGAGAAGCGAAGAAACCGCTTTCCCTCAAACCGGACATTTCCGGTACATCCCGGTAGCTGTATTTAAGATTTACGTTCGTACGGAAATTCTCCGAGAAACGGCTGGATATGCCCAGCTCCACACTCAGGTCATCAAAGGAGTCGTCCGAAACATAGCTGCCCACAAGCCGGCCGCTCTCCACCGAATACACCGCATGGATATTGTGCAGGCTTTTCTGACATGTGAGTTTACCCTGGACATTGAACATGGGATGGAACACCCCCTCATACATGCCGAACACCGTAAACAATTGCGTGTTGTCAAGATAGGGATTTCCACGTTTCACCTGATAAAAGTCCACCGTCTGGGTGGCGGTGTTCAGATAGCTGATATCAGGCTGGCTGTTCCCTACAGCAACACCGAGCGCGGCCCACTGTTTCCGGGAAAACAGATAGCGCACCCATGCATTCAGCCTGAAGTTCCATACGTCCTGAAGCTTCTGGCCATGCAGCCGATAGTTGATCCACGACACGCCGGGACTGGCCATCGCCATCACCTTGTCACTGAATATATGGGTGTAGTCAACCCTCATCAACGACTCCCCCTTCCACAGATGCTGCCATGAGGCATAATCGCCTCGATACAGAGAAGATGACACATTGTGGAAATGCGAAATGTTTCCGTAAAGAAGGTTCTTTTCATCAATCCGGTACGAACATGCCACATAACCGTCGAACGAAAACAGGTCCTCATCGGCATTCCCCAGCGAACGGCGGGTATCCTCCAGATAAATACGGGCGTATCTGTTTTTTGTGTACGAGCCGTTCAGACGGGCTTTCCATTGCTGGCGGTCGCTCACGTTGAAAACCCCGTTCAGATTGAGCGAGCCTTTCAGACTTTTGTTTCCGTTCAGGTCAGACGACTCCACGATACGGTTTTCATGACCGCCATAGGTCAAAGTTTCTTCCATGTCGTCATGGGGAGAATCATCGCGGACGAAAGAAGCGAAGGCGGACAGGTTACGCTTCTGCGTGTCGTTGCTTACCTTAAACTGCGCATACTGCTGACTACCCTTGTAAAGACCGCCATCATTTACCGTATAACAAGTGATACCATAATCCTGAAGAAAAAGATCTTCTTTCTTTTCCAATTCCATACCGCCATACCGACACATATTGTAGCCGCCGAAAAAAGTATAGCTCGTATTGCCGCGGGACACTTTCGAGGCCACGTTATAGTCTCCTTTCGTATAACCGATTGTCTGTTCACCATCGACCGTGACATAGCCCCCGGCCTTATACACTTTCGTCACATAGTTCACCGCAGCCGCGTCGCCCGCAAACGGGCCCGACACGGGAAGCGTATAGAACTCCACTTTCTCCACGTCCTTCGGCTGCAGGTTCTGCACCTCGCGCATGTCGGCCCTCACACCGTTGATATAGAGTCTGGCCTCGCCCGCCAGTGCCGTCACCGTCCGGTTCTTCCGGTCTACCGTCAGTCCCGGTATCATCAGATTATAAAGCAGGTCATATCCCGTGAAGGAATGTCTCACCTGCTGCCTGTCCGGGATCACCAGAAGATGATCCTTCTTCCGGACAAAAGAACTGGCTGTCACCGTCACGCCTTCCAGCATCACGTCATCGAGATCCAGTGTGACGGGAGGCAAGACATAATCTGAGGCCGGCATGTCAAAACGGACAAAACCGGGGGAGTATCCCACATAGCTGACAGACAAAAGGTACGCGCCCTCCTTTAGCCCGGGAACGGAGAAAATCCCCGTGCTGTCACTCAGGCTGCCAGAAACGAATACCGAGTCCGTGCCGAGTACACGCACCGTCGCCGAAGGGATGCCGCCACCCTTCCCATCGACTACCTTTCCGCTCAGCCTGTGCTGGGCGTGGACCGAGAGTGCCACAAACAGCCCCAATACATATAAAAAAAATCTTTTCATGGCTTTATCCGTTTTTGCTCTTGTATGTATTAAGACGCAAAGCCTTCCGGGAGGTTACAGCTTACCAGAAAATATTTATTTGAATAAAGGCCTTATGACAAACATTATAGTTCAGAACAATCGAAAGCACTCCTTGAATTATCTTTATGGTCTGAAAAGCTCAAATAATACGTGAGTTCGGGATAATAAAGTTCTAAAAAAGATAGGTAATCACAAGTATTTTTCGTAACTTTATATCTGACAAATAACAAGTTAATGAAATAATGCCATATGATTACCCAAGACAAAATTACGAAT
>DWVR01000078.1 GCA_019120125.1 Candidatus Phocaeicola excrementigallinarum
TCGGGACGTACGCTTGTCTGGTCATAGTTGAAGAAAACCGTTCCCAGCGACCCTCCATACGAATTCAAGGTGAACGACACTTTCCATATCACCTCCGTTCCATGGTCGTTGGTCCACATATAGTCGAAATAAGACACATCTGTAGAAATATCTTCGGTACAGCTGGAAAGGAAATAGTTCTGCGATCCCCCTTTTCCGTCACCGATAACTTTGGTTGCATAGTCGACCGCTTCATCCCACTTCTTCATGTAAAGAGCTATACGGGCACGGAGAGCATACACCGTATACTCATTAAAATATACCGTATCAAACAGCGCACCGTCTACAGAAGGATCGAAATCCTCTTCCAGCTGAAGCAGTTCTTCCGCACGGTCCAAATCGTTCAAGATGAACTGATAAGAGTCTTTCAGCGTAGCGCGTACCATCGGCTCCTGGCTGTCGTAATGCTCGTTCAGCACCACGCCCAACTGGCCGGCCGCGTCTTCGTCGCTTTCATATGCCTTGCAAAACAGCTTCACCAGCTCCGAATAAGCCAGCGCACGGGCGAAATAAGCCTCTCCGCAATACTGGTCCAGACGGTCCAGATCGTCATCGTCAGTTACTCCGGCCCTTACTTTCTCCACATGGTCAAGCAAGAAGTTGCAGCGTCCGATAACCGCATACAATGCGCCATATACACTTTCAATGTCTGTATTTGTCGACAAAATATCATTCCAGCGCCAGATTTCCCCATAAACATTTGTGTTTCCGTTGACCCCATACACCAAATCAGTCTGGATGTCAGGAAGCAAAGTCAGGTTACCGGAGTAGAGCGCGCTGCTCGTGAACGAATCATAAATGCCGATAACCAACTGATTCACATCATCTACCGTATTGACCGCCTCATCGGATGGAATGGCATTCTCCGGATATTTGTCCAGGCAGGACGAAAACGCCAGAGAAGCTGCGGCCAACACCATATACAGTTTAAATTTTCTGATTATCATTTTCTCTTATACCTTATTATATATTAGAATGAAACTTCTACACCGATCGTGTATTGGCGTGAAGGAGGATACACACCCAGATATCTGTTTCCTGCATATTCCGGGTCGAAACCGGTGAAGCCGGTAAATGTCAACAGATTCTGCCCCTGCAAATACACCCGGGCTGAAGTGAAGAACTTGCTTTTCTGCAACCATAGGCGAGGCAACGAATAGGCAATAGTGACATTCTTCAGACGCAGGAACGATGAATTTTCCAGGAAACGGTCGTCCAACTGGGCTATTTCGCCGTAACGCGGAATATCTGTCACATCGCCCGGATTCTTCCATCCGTCGTACAACAGACGCTTCGACTGGTTGTAGCTGGAGAAACTTCCGTTGTTTTCTTCAAAATAACGGTCGTTGTTCAGCACCCAACGGTCGGCCATCCAGGTAAACTGGGCCGAGAAAGAAAGCCCTTTCCACGAGAGCGTCGTTCCGAAGCCTCCTGCCCAGGGAGCGTCAAAACTCTTTCCGGTCATCACACGGTCTTCTTCGCGGTATTCGTTGGTTATTTCCCCGTCCTTCGTATACCACAACTGCTCGCCGTTTGCCGGATTCACACCCGCATAGCGGTTCAGATAAAACTCGTTCACCGGACGTCCCACTTCATAGCGGAGCCCCGTCGTTGAGTTTACATACTCATCCACGCCGCTATAAAGCTCCTTCAGTTCATTCTTGTTATAAGAAAAGTTTGCACTCAGGTTCCATGCAAAGTCACCCACACGAAGCACATCCGCATTCACATTAACCTCAATGCCTCGGTTCACCATCGCACCGATGTTTTCCCAATGCGAGCCTTCACCTGTGATGGCATACGATTCAGGAACATACATCAGCATATCCGTCGTTTTCTTATTGTAAAGCTCAACGTCCAGATTTATGCGGTCGATGAATCCCAGATGGAAAGCCAGATTTGTCAACCAGGTCTTTTCCCAGCTCAAATCTTCATTGCTGCTCTGTGCCGGATAGATGCCCGCCTCGTCATTATAGTTCGGTCCGCCGGACACAAGCGCCAGATGATCGAAATCCGGTATCTCCGAGTTACCGGTCGTACCCGAACTCAACGCAACCTGCGCATTGGTCAGCCATTCCACATCTTTCAGGAACTCTTCCCCTTTCGCATTCCACATCAGACCGACTGACCAGAAACCTCCCCAGCGGTTGTTCTTTCCGAAGCGCGAAGAAGCGTCCGCACGGACAGAGAAATCGGCATAATACAAGTCCTTGTAGTTGTATTCGGCACGGCCAAAGAACGAAAGATAAGCATAAGAAGTATAAGAATTTGACCACGAGGAACCACGGGTACCTGACGACAGGTCGGTAAGCAGGTCATTGGTCTGTCCTTCCGTAAACACCTGGAAACCTTCCGACATGTAGTTCACCGCTTCCTGTCCGAGCAGGAAGTTAAACGCATGGTCATCTTTATAAGTCCAGCGGTAGTTGGCCGTTGTCGTTTCTGTCAGATTCATGGTGTCATACGAACTGCGTCCGGCAGCTCCCTGCCCGTTATTCAGCGAATAGCTGGGGAACGACTGAGAAGAGCCCGTTGAATGCGAATAATCCACGCCAAACTGCGAACGGATAGTCAGATTCTGGATCGGGGTTATTTCAGCATAAACCGTAGACAACAGCTTGTATTTCTTGTTCATCACCGGATTGTTGGCCATCCATTCCAGCGGATTCACTCCCGTACCGGTCCATGTGCCGTCATTGGTAGAAGCCAGCGAACCGTCCTCCTTGAACGGATTCCAGTAAGGAAGCATCAGGCGGCAGGCAAAAATCGGACTGGACAATGCAGGGCTTCCTTCTTCCGTCTGCTCGATCTCCTCGTAAGCAGCCATCGTATTCGTTCCGACTTTCAGCCAGTTGCTTGCCTTCACTTCTGCATTCGCACGGATATTGTAGCGGCGGAACGAAGACCCAGGAGCGATACCGTCCTGATCATAAAAGCCTCCCGACACATAATAGTTCACTCTCTCTGTAGCCCGGTTGATTGAGATTTCATAGCTCTGAAGCGGTGCCCGGTCCTTGAAGATGGCATCCATCCAGTTCACATTGGTGCGTGCAAGCAAGTCATAATCCTGCCCCGTATCCATGCCGATCAGCTTTTCAAACTGGATACGTTCGTTGGTATCCATCATATTCCAGTCAATGTTCCCCAACTGAGAAAAGCCGTACTGCGCACGAAGCGTCACCTTCGCCTTGTCCATCGACAGGCCGCGTTTGGTCGTAATAACAACCACACCGTTAGAGGCGCGCGCACCATAAATAGAAGTTGACGAGGCATCTTTCAACACAGAAACCGATTCGATGTCGCTCGGACTGATTGTATTGAAATCGCTGCTTTCAATAGGCACGCCGTCCAGGATAAACAACGGAGCCGTACCCGAGTTGATAGAGTTTGTACCACGGATCTGGAATACGGCAGCCTTACTGGGCTCGCCGGAACTTGAAATGACCGACAACCCCGGAGCCTGTCCCTGCAAAGCCTGGTCAAAGCTAGGCGCAGGCACGTTCTCCATCTTATCCGCCTGTACCATGGATACAGAACCGGCAATCGTCCCCTTCTTACGCACACCGTAAGCAACCACCACCACTTCGTCCATCAGTTGCGAATCGTCTTCCAACGCTACGTTCAACAATCCGGTCCGTGAATTGACAACCAATTCCTGCGACCGCATACCAATATAAGAGAATACCAGGGTAACTTCCCCTCCCTGGATTTTCAGCTCATAGTTACCGTCCATATCGGTAACCGCACCATTCGCCGTCCCTTTTTGCATGACAGACACTCCAATCAGCGGCTCATTGTCCAGTTTCGAAACCACATTCCCCTTCACCACATACGACTGGGCAAAAGCTGACTGAATGCCTAGCATGACAAAAAAGACCAGCCAAAGACACAATCTTCTCATTTTGTCTGCTAATAAATAAATGTATTAAAGTGAATAAAAAATTGCATAAAACGACTCCTTCCTGTCGCTACAGGCAAGAACAATGGAAAAAATTAAAAGGCATCGCGGGACTTCACGTTACGCAACACCAAATCCAAATTAAAAAATGTTCTGTTTAATATAATAAGGTTATGCATCTGTTATATTATATTTTGCTTTCGCGGCAAAATTACAATATAATTTTCACTTTTCTTTTACGCAAATTTATTTTTAACATTAAAAAAATGCAAAAAGCAACGGATTTTATAACAACTCCAACACAAAAAATTCCACTTTTCAAACAATTTTAAAAACAGAATCAACCCCAACTGCAAATTTAAAACATGGATGCATATCAAATGCATATAGATGCAATCATACAAGAAAGAGGGCCAGAACAAAGTTTGGCTATCAATTTCCGCACGCCCATCAGCGGACAAGACCAAGTTTCCCGTCCTGCTGCTCAAGCCGCTCTTCGGCCAACAGATAGTTTGCCGCCTGCAAAAGCCGCTCTTCCGGCATTCCGGTGCGGTGAGCTGCCTCCTGAAGCGAAAGCGGAGAATCCGCAAGCGCCTCCGTCAGCTTGCAAACAACCTCATCAAACTCGTCCTTCCCAGGTTCAGCGTTCTTCTGCTGAAGACAGACATCACACTGCCCGCAATTACATTCGCTTTTTTCGTCAAAATAACGCAGCAGCATCCGGCTCCGGCAATGCGCCCCGTCTGAAATATATTCAAGCATCGCCTTTATCCGCCGCTCATAACTTGCCTTCCGGTCTTCGTAAACTTCTTTTCCGATGCAGATACGCGAAGCCTCCTGCCTCTCGCGCGTATATATAATATAAGGTGTCTTTTTCCCGGGGATATAATGAAGAATACGGCGCCTGCTGAGCAGAACCAATGCGTCATAAACCTCCCTGCGCGTCAGTCCCGAACGCGAAGCCAGCATATCTTCGCTGATGTACACATAATCAGCAAACACTCCGGTATACGAACGCAGTATCACCCGAAGCAGCCGCTCAATGTCCGGATTCTGTTCATGAATGGCATAAAGCTCGTCACGCCGCAGCGTGAACATCAGCCGGGAGCCGTTATCCTGCTCGTCAGTATATTCCAGGTATCCGGCACGGGTCAGTATCTTCAGCGCACTGTCCGTCTGCACCGGATAATGCTTGAAATTACGGCAAAACTCATCGATGTTGAAAGCGAACATGCACCCCAATCCATCGCCCATGGCCATCTGATAATAATAGTTGATATCCTCGTAAATTTTCCGGACAGCTTCCTTTTCCGGAAAAGTGTCGCTTACACGCCGCTTCAACGACACTTTGTCACGCTCATTGAAAAGCAGCACCGCATATGCCTTGCGTCCGTCACGCCCCGCACGCCCGGCCTCCTGGAAATAAGCCTCGGGCGAATCCGGCACATCGGCATGAATCACCAGGCGCACATCCGGCTTGTCTATCCCCATGCCGAACGCATTGGTAGCCACCATCACCCGGCACTGCCCCGCAAGCCAGGCTTTCTGGCGCTCGTCCTTCACCGCATCCGCCAGCCCCGCATGATAAAAGGTGGCTGTGATTTCATGCCGTTCCAGCAAAGCGGAAATTTCCTTGGTCCGCCTCCTGTTCCGCGTATAGACGATGGCAGACCCTTCCATGCTGTTCAGGATATGCAGCATTTCGCCTTCCTTATCCTCCGCACGGCGCACCACATAAGCCAGGTTCTTCCGCTCGAAACTCATCCGCAGCACATTCTCCTCGCGGAACTTCAGACACGTCTGGATGTCTTTCACCACTTCGGGAGTAGCCGTAGCAGTCAGCGCAAGCACCGGAACCCCCGGAAGCAACTCGCGTATTTCCGATATTTTCAGATAAGAAGGCCGGAAGTCATAGCCCCACTGCGATATGCAATGAGCCTCATCGACCGTAATCATCGACACGTTCATCTTGCGGAGCTTCACCCGGAAAATTTCGGTAGAAAGCCGCTCGGGAGAAATATAAAGAAACTTGTAGTCGCCGAAAATGCAGTTTTCAAGAGCCACGACAATCTCTTCGCGTGTCATCCCCGAGTAAACGGCAGCCGCCTTAATCCCCCTTTTTCTCAGATTCTGAACCTGATCCTTCATCAGCGCGATGAGCGGAGTGACCACCAGGCACAAACCCGGACGGGCAAGCGCCGGCACCTGGAACGCCACAGACTTCCCTCCGCCCGTAGGCATAAGCCCCAGCGTATCTCTTCCCTCTCCGACACTCCGCACAATCTCTTCCTGGATGCCCCGGAAGTTGTCGTATCCCCAGTAACGTTTCAATATCTCCCTGTAATCGGCCATATACGCAGATTTCAGTACATTTTATTTGGCTTGATGTCTTCGATCTGGAGCTGCACCTCCCCGCGCTTGTGCGTGTTTTCCTCAATCGTATAACAGATGTTGAACGACTGCTTCGACTTGATGTATCTGACCTGCGAGCTCTGTCCGAAGGCGATCCCGTTCATCACATTGTTAGATTTGTTGTCCACAAGCTCCAGCTTGATATGCTCCTGTCCGCGTCCCACCACCTTGCTCGTACCATAGTCATACACATTGAAAGTGGCGAAAACCGGCTTATGGTTGTCCGGTCCGAACGGATTGAATTTCTTCAGATCGAAAAAGAATTTCGGCGTGATGTCACGGAAATCAATCTGCGCGTCAATGTCGATTGTCGCATTCGTCTGTTCCGGAAGGATATGCCCGGTGACATACTCTTCAAAACGGCGGGAAAATTCCGGAACATTCTCCACTTTCATCGAAAGCCCGGCAGCATAGGTATGCCCTCCGAAGTTCTCGAGCAAGTCGCGGCAATATTCGATAGCCTTGTAGACATCGAATCCCGAAACGGAGCGCGCCGACCCCGTAGCCATGTCGCCCGTCCGTGTCAGCACGACGGCCGGACGATAATAAATCTCCGTCAGCCTCGACGCCACAATGCCGATAACCCCCTTGTGCCACGCTTCATTGAAAATGACAATCGATCTCCGCTCCGACAAATCCGCCAGACCGTCCACAATCCGGTTCGCCTCTTCCGTCATGCTCTTGTCAAGATCCTTGCGCGCCTCATTGTAGCGGTTAATCTGGTTGCTCTGCCTGAGCGCAGAAGCAAAATCCTTTTCGATCAGCAGGTCGACAGCCTCCTTTCCGTTCTGGATGCGTCCCGACGCGTTGATGCGCGGACCGATCTTGAACACGATATCGCTCATCGTGATCTCCCGGTCGGCAAGTCCGCACACGTCAATGATGGCCTTCAGGCCGATGCTCGGATTCGAGTTCAGCTGGCGCAGGCCGTGATAGGCCAACACACGGTTTTCACCCATAATCGGCACGATGTCTGAAGCGATGCTCACGGCAACAAGATCAAGCAGAGGAACCAGCTGATGGAAATCAATGCCGTTGTTCATGGCAAAAGCCTGCATGAACTTGAAGCCCACTCCACACCCCGAAAGGTGCTCGTAAGGATAAGTAGAGTCAAACCGCTTGGGATTCAGGATGGCCGCAGCCGGCGGAAGAACGTCGTCCGGCACATGATGGTCGCATATAATGAAATCGATTCCCTTTTCTTTGGCATACGCGATTTCCCCGACAGCCTTGATTCCGCAGTCAAGCACGATTATCAGTTTCACTCCTGTTTCATAAGCATAGTCTATTCCTTTCTCCGACACCCCATACCCTTCCTCATAGCGGTCGGGAATGTAATAGTCGATATTAGAATAAAACTGCTGGAGGAACTTGTAGACCAGCGATACGGCCGTCGTTCCGTCAACATCATAGTCGCCATAAATCATGACACGCTCTTTCCTTCCCATCGCCCTGTTCAGACGCTCCACCGCCTTCTCCATGTCGTTCATCAGAAACGGATCGTGGAGTTCGCTCAGTTGGGGACGGAAAAAGTGCTTGGCTTCAGCCGCAGTCTTTATGCCCCTTTCCTGCAGCAGACGGCAAAGAATCGGACTGATGCCCAACTCGCGCGAAAGTGCCTTAGCCGCTTCCCTTTGGATCGGTGTAGGAGGTTGATAGTTCCATTTGTACTTTATTTATATATGTTTTTTTCTTTCTTTTCCTTTTTCACGAAGCGGCGGATGTCGCCCGGCTTCCGCTTCAATCTGTAAAGTTAGTAAAAAAGAAAGAAACAAGCGGCCAATCCGGCATTAAATTTACAGAAATCGCCAGATACCGCAAGACACCACAAAGGCCGCAGAGATGCCCAGAGGATTCAGCTTTATCCTCCGTGACGCTCTGCGGCCCTAGCGGCATATCATGCAACTGGCATATGACTGTCCTAACGCAGAACAATCAAAGCCCTATTTTCTTCGCGATGGCAGCCGGAACGGCATCTTTATGCACCAGAATGTTCATGGTCTTGTATTTTGCGAAAGCTTTCGAAACATACCAGATGCCCTTGTACTTTCCGCTAAAGCCCCATGAATTTTTCATGATATAATATTCTTTTCCGTTCTGGTCTTTGGCGAGTCCGTAGATCAACATACCGTGGTCATCGGTCGTTTCCCAGTTGTCGAACGCTTCCTGGCGCATTTCCTGAGTCACTTCAATTTCCGGAAGCGGCTTGCTTGTAAGTTCTTTGCGCTTGTCGGCCTTGCTCAGTCCCAGCCAGTGCGCCATGTCAGATCCGGTAAGCTCGGCTCCCTTCTCTACGTCCGGACACACGGCAATGCCGTCGCGTGTAAATCCGTCCTCGCTCACATCGGCCCCCCATGCAAAAGTATAGCCTTTTTCTATCGCATTGTCCATCACCTCCATCAGCTCGTCGATCGGCAGGTTATACGAAAGCTCGTTGCGCCAGTTGTCGGGCACTTCAACGCTGAACTGCGTATAGAAAGGATGATGCGTATAAGAAGTGAGCGATACATAGTCGTCCATGTTCAGTCCCAGCGCTTCATCGGCAAATGTTCTCGGAGTATAAGTCTTTCCTTTATAAGTAAAGCTTTCGGGGCATTTTCCCAGGTATGTGTCGTAAATGGCGGCCAGACCTTTCTTCCACACCGGAGTCAGCTTCTTGAACTTGCCTTTTCCGATAGCCTGCACGTAGGCTCCGGCCACGGCATCCAGCTCGTTGTGCACCGGGAGCGAATCGCCGTACATGATGCCCGGCATAGCTTCCTGCGGAACCATTCCATAATTCCTGTAGCAGAAAACGATGTCACTGAAGCTTCCGCCCGGCGAGAACGAAGCGTCACCATGATAACGCACGTAATTTACGGCACGGTCTTCCATGGTTTTGTGAACGACAAACATTTCCGACAGGTCGAATTCCCCTTTTCCCTGACGCAACAGTTCAGCCTCAAGGAAACCCAGTGAAGAAAACGACCAGCAGGTGCTCGACTGGTTCTGGTCTTTGATGGAAGTGATGGGATTCTCCTTGACGGTAGTAAACACGAATCCTTCTTCGGCCTTGTCTTTCTTCGGATTTTTTGCACAAACATTTCCTACGCACAAGCCCAGAGCAAGGAGTGCAATCAATTTGTTCATAGTCTTTAATTGTTATTTTAGTGATTAATATTAGGTCGCACCAAACAGCTCCTGCAAACCTTCCCTGAGGGAAAGGCTTACAGGAAAAAATTATAAGCCAATATTTTCAGATACCCTCAACCAGCTTCCCTTTCAGGGGAGGATCCGGAAAACTCCTACCGGTTCATGATATCCTCCACCTCGTCAATCGTGATGGGAATACGCTTCTCGCCGGTAAAGCGCGAGCCGTCCGCTGTTATCAGGATATCATCTTCCAGACGGATGCCTCCGAAATCCTTGAACTTGTCTATCGCGTCAAAATTCAGGAAAGAAGCGTTGGTTCCTTCCGCCCTCCACTTGTCGATAAGAGCAGGGATAAAATAGCAGCCCGGCTCGTCGGTTATGACAAAGCCTTCCTTCAGGCGGCGTCCCATGCGCAACGAGGCAAGCCCGAACTGGGTGGAAGGACGCACCTCATCATCATAGCCCACATGGCACTGGCCCAGATCCTCCATGTCATGCACGTCAAGACCCATCATGTGTCCAAGTCCGTGAGGCAGGAACAGGGCATGCGCTCCGGCAGCTACCGCCTCTTCCACATCCCCCTTCATCAGACCGAGGTCCTTCAGCCCCTGAGCCAGCACCTTGCATACGTCCAGATGCACCGACATATAAGTCACTCCCGGACGGGCCAGCTCCAAAGCCTTGTCATGGCAGGCCAGCACAATGCTGTACACGTCACGCTGGCGGCTCGTGAAGCGGCCTCCTACCGGGACGGTACGTGTATGGTCGGAGCAATAATAGTTCATCAGTTCGGCGCCCGCGTCCGTAAGCATCAGGCGGCCTTCCTGAAGCGTATGGCTATGGTCATGGTTGTGCAGCGTCTGCCCGTTCTAGGTCAGGATGGTCGCAAACGAAACCATCCGCCCGTAAGAAGCAGCGATTCCGTCGAGCACGCCGGCGATATACTGTTCCGACACCCCCGGCTTGCAAAGGCGCATGGCAGCCGTATGCATCTCGTATCCCACATTGCACGCCCTGTCGATTTCGGCAATTTCGCAAGGTTCCTTCACCGAGCGGAGGTCGACCACCGCCTTGATCAGTTCCAGCGAGGCATGTTTGGGCGTCATCGAAGCGCGAATGCCCGTCAGGTCTTCAACCAGCAGCATGTTGTCGTAGCGGTAGGGAGGCAGAAAATGAATCTTCCTGCGCTGGGAGATCGCCTTTCCTATCACCTCTTTCAGTTTGGCGAACGGGCAGCTCTTCGCCACTCCGACCTGTGCGGCCAGCTCCTTCACGCTGGGCTGGGGTCCCATCCAGATAATGTCGTCCATATCCACATCGTCACCGAAAAGGCATTCCTCGTGGCTGTCTGCATCGATGACACCCGCAAATCCGGGATGCGAATGGCCGAAGAAATAGACGAACGAACTGTCCTGACGAAATTTATACGTATTGTCCGGATAATTTGCCGGGGCTTCGTTGTTTCCCAAAATAAGTATGATGCCGTGACCGACTTTCTCACGCAAAGCCTTGCGGCGGTTTTGATAAGTAAGTGAATCGAACATATTCTTCATATTTTTCCTGCAAATGTAAGAAATAAAAACTAAAAGCTGCATGAAATTGCATCAGAAAAACATATATTTGCAGAAAACAGCTAACAATCGGGAGGAAACAGCGATGGAGATTGATTTCAAGAAAATGGGCCTCGTCCTCGAAGGAGGGGGCATGAGAGGGGTCTTTACCTGCGGAGTGCTCGACTATCTGATGGACCGCCGCATCGAATTTCCATATGCCGTCGGCGTATCGGCCGGAGCGTGCAACGGGCTTTCGTACATGTCGCACCAGCGGGGACGCGCCAAATACAGCAACATCGACCTGCTTGAAAAATACCATTACATCGGACTGAAATACTTCTGGAACCAGCACAGCATCCTCAACCAGCACCTGCTGTACGAGCTGTTTCCCGACGAAATCCTGCCCTACGACTATCAGGCATACTACAACAACCCCGCACGGTTCGAGATGGTCACCACCAACTGCGTGACCGGAAAGGCCTGCTACCTGGAAGAGAAGGCCGACAAGACAAGGCTGATCGCCATCGTCAAGGCTTCGAGCAGCCTGCCCTACGTATGCCCCATCACGTATGTAGACGCACGCCCGATGCTTGACGGAGGCATTGTCGACTCCATTCCGGTGCTCCGGGCCATGAGCCAGGGCTACGAAACAAACATCGTTGTGCTCACCCGCCACAAAGGATACCGGAAAACGGAAAAAGACATCCGGATACCCGGCTTCATCTACCGCCGCTATCCGAAGCTGAGAATGGCCCTCAGCCGCCGGTGCGAAGCCTACAACGAGCAGCTGGAACTGACGGACCGCCTGGAACAGGAAGGAAAAGTGCTGGCCATACGTCCCGAAAAGCCGGTCACCGTGAACCGCATCGAAAAAGACATACGCAAGCTCACCGACCTCTACAACGAGGGATACGCTTGTGCCGAGAAGGTTTTAAGTCCCTATCTGGCGGGCATCTGAACATCTGCATAAAGACACGGAAAGGCGGCATATGCTTTCAGAAAAGGCAGAAATCCGCCTTTTCCGCAACACACGGCCGGACGATTCTTCCCGTTCCGGCAGGCAATCCTTAACGAATGCAAAGGCACACCCCCTTCAGAAGCCCTGAAAAAGGGAAAAGATGACGGATAAAAACATGAAAAATGTCCCGTCATATCCGCAACCGTGTCCCAACATCCCAAAGAAAATGTCCCGATACCTTGCGCTAAAGTCCCCGCATCCGCCGGAAGGATACCGCAAAAGGGACATCCGCGATGCCGAACGATGCCGTTTTCGTACAGAACATCCTCATTCCGGGCACTTTTTACAGGCGCAAAAGGAAAGCATAACGCAAGAAAAACAAACGAAAAGACACATAAACATCCAGACGGAAGCACACAAAGGAAACAAACGAAGAATATCAAGAACAGGAAGGCATTCGCCCGGACACATTTCCCTGCGTTTTTTCCGCCCCGCCTTTCCCGTTGCCCTGAAAACAGCATTCTCGCCAGGCCCAGCCAACATTTTGTCAGAACGCCAACCCCGCGTTTTGGACAGACAGGCCGCAAGAACCTGACATGACATTACTTATTGGAAAATTTAAGCAAGCTCTAAACAGACTTTTAATAAACTTACGGGATAAAACCATACAAATATGACATCTATCAGACTAAAATTCAGGCCGTCGACCAATCCGGCCAAAGAAGGCACACTAGTGTTTCAGTTAATTCACAAACGTACAGTACGCAGAATCAGAAGCAAGTACAGAATACGCAACGACGAATGGGATAAAAAGCTCGAAGAGATAGCCCTCCCCTCACCCGCCTCCGAACGCTACAGCAGACTGAAAATCATCCGTTCGAACATAATGTACGAGCTTAAAAGACTGAAGGCGATAGCAGAAAAGCTGGACTGCTCCGGAAAGGACTACAGCCTGGACGAAATCATACAGAAGTACATCTCGGGCACGGATACAGGCTGCAGCGTCTTCGACTTCATACGCGCGCAAGCCGCCCACAAGAAGCAGCTGGGCAAGATACGCTCCAGCGAAACGTACCAGACAACGCTCAACAGCTTCATGCGTTTCCGGGAAGACATAGACCTGACATTCGACATGATCGACTCTGAGCTGATGGAGCACTATGAGGCGGAGCTGCGCAGGCACGGACTGCTGCGCAACACCAGTTCGTTTTACATGCGCGTCCTGCGCACCAACTACAGACTGGCTGTCGAAAAAGGGCTTACACCGGACAGACATCCCTTCAAGCACGTTTATTGCGGCATGGACAAAACCGTCAAACGAAGCATTTCGTTTGCAGAGATCAAAAAGATAAAGGAACTGGACCTGTCGCGGAAACGTGTCATGGACTTCGCAAGAGATATGTTCATCTTCAGCTTCTGCACGCGGGGAATGTCATTCATCGACATGGCATACCTTAAAAAGAACGACCTGAAGCACGGATGCCTGACCTATCGCCGCAAAAAGACAGGGCAGCTGCTGGTCATCGAATGGACCAAACAGATGCAGGACATCCTCGACAAGTACAAGCCGAACAGCACGCAGTACCTCCTCCCCATCATAACCCGGGAAGACGGAAACGAACGCAGACAATACCAGAACCAGATGAGAAAAATCAACCGGAGGCTGAAAGACATCGCAACATCCATCAAGCTGCC
>DWVR01000013.1 GCA_019120125.1 Candidatus Phocaeicola excrementigallinarum
TTGCTGGGCTATCAGTACCCGTTGCTTGATTTTGCGAAGCAATGCCGCATAACCACTAAAGTTATCTGACACGTTTTCAATTGTTTGTTTATCTGTATTCTTAGCCATAATCACCTTTTATATATTCACAAAGTTACGTTTTTTATTCGATTGTACATCAAATTCTTACAATATTATTAGCTATTTATGGACGGCTTGCAGTGTCTTTTTTATATTTTGCCAGCGTGCCTTGGGATACATAAAGTGTCGCATGTTCTTCTATGCCCAACGCTCCGGAGCACAAGGGTGGTCCTGTGGCCTGGCAATGAATGGTGTTGAGGCTTGTGCACACAGGTCGTAGTAGTTTGTGGTTGATTATATGGCTCTAATTACAGAAATAGGAAAAGGCTGTCCGGAACATGAGGTCTCATTCGGGACAGCCTTTGTTGTATTCATTGAAAGTTATTCTTCAATGATTTCCTTGAAGTTTTTCCAGCTTGCTGCGTCTTTATATTTTGCCAGTGTGCCTTGGGGTACATAGAGTGTCGCATGTTCTTCTATGCCCAACGCTCCGGAGCACAAGGGTGGTTCCGTGGCCTGGCAATGGATGGTGTTGAGGTTTGTGCAGAAATTGAACGCGTTTTCTTCTATCGTTTCAAGAGATGCGGGGAGGGTTAGTTCTGTTAGTTTGCTACAACCTAAAAAGGCCCACTGCTTTATGGTTTTGATATTGCTTGGTATATTCAGTGAAGAAAGGTTGTTGCAACAGTAGAATAATCGGATTCCTATTTTCTCTATTTCTGATGGTAATTCTATGGTTGTAAGATTGATACAACTTTCAAAAGTATAATCTCCTATATTTGTAATATTGTCCGGGATAGAAATAGAAGTGAGATTATAACAATTTTCAAAAGCAAAATCTCCAATATATGTTGTTGAGCGTGGGAGGATAACGGAGCATAGTTTGCAATCAGAGAACATATGGTATCCTATTACGTTGTTTGAGGTGTTAGAATTAAAGTAATAATATGGTTTGCCTCCAGATACAATGTTTGCTTCTGACATGTCCAGATATGCTAATTTTCCATCAGTGGATGCTTTGGCATAATCGATTCCTGCCATTTCACGGATGAAGCGTATATCATCCCCGTTGAGGTTTCCAGTCAGGGTCAAGTCTGTGATTTCGTATTTCTGTTCAGACGGAATAAGGCTCTGTAGTGTTCCAGCCGTAGATACGTTAATTTGCATTTCTACTTTTTGCCAGTTTTGGATTACCGTTAATGTATCAGTCCCTAGAACATTACCAAAGAAGTCTGTTCCTATGCATACTATTTTTCCTTCTCTTGTAGCTCCGGTATTATTGGGGTCTGCCTTAAAATTAAAATGTGGAATGCCGGAGAGATCTTCAATGGTTACTATATGAATCCAGTCGACCAATGGTTTTTCTTCGCCGTATGAATGTACAGTGTTGACCTGGTGGACTCCTCCGGCATAACTTGCATGTGTTTCATGTTGAATAAGTTGAGGAGTGAGTTGTGATATTTCTCCTGAATAGTAATGAGGTTTAGCTTCTTCAGGATTTTCATAATAGTAGTAGAGGGTTTGAAGTTCAATCCGTACTTTGCGTGTTTCTGTACTGTCGTTTCGAGTGGCCCTTACAAATATATTATATGGCTTCTCGCTGCCTTCACCGGTTATTAGTAAAGCATTGTCAGATTGCTCTATTGTTATCTGATTCTCATTGGTGGTAGAGTCGGAGGATACAGAGAGCCAGTCAGCAGATTCAATGCGTAAGTTCCATGTCGTGTCGGCTGTGAATGAAAGGGTTTTCTGTTGGGCCGGATATGAGAATCTGATTTGGAGTGTATTGTTTTCCGACAGATACTCCATGCTTTCATCAGACAATATGATGGAGCCTTTTTCCGGAATTTGAGGTGTCTCAGGCACGGTAGGTTCTTGAGGCTGGATAGTTGGAGTGATTTCCTCCTCACCGCACCCCGTCAGGACAGTGCCTCCCAGAGTCATCAGGAAGCATCCGCATAAAAGTAGAAATTCTTTCTTCATAAGTCTCTTATTTTTACAAGTTAAACATTATATCCTTAAACGTAAAAAAGCGCTCGCTATTGAATATCACTCTATTTGAGGCTCTGGACTGCCCTAAGCTAAGTGATAAACAATAGCTCACGCTTATGAAGGATATAGCATTCCCTTGCGAAAACAAGAGATACGTATATACCACAAACGTGAGCATTCTTGTCCATTATCCTTAGCTTATGAAATTGTCCAGATTTCAAATAGAGGATAATATCGTAAAAACGCTCTTCGTAAAATTATGTATGTTTCCTTACGGGCATAAGGATACCCTGTAAGACAGTGGCAAAATTACGCAAAACTTTTCTGATTCCGTAATTTTCACCGCGTAAAAGTGTATGGAAAAAAACGTCAAGGCGTTTTGACTGAAACGCCCTTATGTTTTACTTAAAACGCCCTTATGTTTTACTTAAAACGTCCTTATGTTTTGATCAAAACGCCTTGACGTTTTTTTCATGTGTTTTCAGCTTGTCTTTTTCATCTCCAGAATCGGAAACGGATTGCCTTCGCTGTCAGACTCGTTGCGCTTGAATACCTTGAATCCCATTCGCTCGTAAAACCTTATGGCATCGGGGTTTTGCTCATTGACATCCACGTATTCCACCGCCAGTTCCCGGAAGGCGCGTTGCACCAGTTCCTTGCCCAGTCCTTTCCGGAAATGGCCGGGATGGAGGAAAAGCATTTCTATCTTGCGTTCCTGTACGCCCATAAAACCTACGGGCTGCGAGCCGTCGCATACGACCCACAGCGTTCCGATCTGCCGCAAGGCTTCTTCGGCTTGCGGGGCCAGGGCGCAGATGTCCGCTTCTGTCAGGAAATGGTGGCTGGCGCGTACGGATGCCTGCCAGACCTCCAGCAGACGGCTGATGAGTCTGGGGTCTCTGTTGCCTTTCTCAATGTCTGTGATGTGTGTCATGATTTCCTGTCTGTCATTCTTGATGGTTACGGCGCGAAGATAGGGAAAATCGGGTTTACCTGAAGGCTGGCCTCTCCTCAAATATTATTCTATTATTCATAAAAAATGGTAAGAATCGTGGTTCCCGGCGGTGCAAATTTGTGAGAGACCGTTTTGCTGTGTAATTTTACGCGCTATTTTATAAACAGACAGATAAGGTCTCTTGAAGATATGGTAAAAAGATTTATGTTGTTTCTCGTTTTGTGTGTGGCGATTGTGAAATTGTCCGCTCAAAATATCACGGGGGTGGTGACAGATTCTGAGACCGGTGACCCGATACCTTACCTGAACGTGTATTATGAAGGGAAGACGGTGGGGACGGTGACCGACGAGGAGGGCAAGTATGCCATCGCCGCCCGTCCGGAATGGAAAACCCTGACTTTCTCGATGGTGGGATATGCCACCCAGAAACTTCAGATATCGTCGTCCACCCGTAATCTCGATGTCAGGATGGTTTCCGACGCCGTGCTCGACGAGGTGATTGTCAAGCCCAGGAAGGAAAAGTATTCGCGGAAGAACAATCCGGCCGTGGAGTTGATGAGGAAGGTCGTCAAGGCCAAAAGACTGTATGACCTTGGGGTGAACGACTATTATCACTATACGAAATACCAGAAGATCACTTTCTCGCTCAACGACATCACGACCGACTCCTTGCGCGAGTCGAACCTGTTTAAGAAGTATCCTTTTTTCCGCGATCAGGTGGAGGTGTGTGAGGTGACGGGAAAGAACATCCTGCCTATCTCGGTGGACGAGACTGTGTCGGAAAAGGTGTACCGGAAAGAGCCGCACAGTGAGAAGACTATTGTGAAGGGATTGAACTCGTCGGGCGTGAACGAGCTGTTCAACACCGGCGACATGCTGACGACGGTGCTGAAGGACGTGTTTCAGGACATCAACATCTATCAGGACCGTTTCCGCTTCCTGCAGTATCCGTTCGACAGTCCTATCTCGGATGCCGGAATCAATTTCTATAAGTATTATATCATGGATACGCTGGCCGTGGACCGGGAGAAGTGTATCCGGCTGACATTCGTGCCCAACAACTCGCAGGATTTCGGATTCACGGGCGAGCTTTATATCCTGGCCGACTCCACATGGCGTGTGAGGAAGTGCCGGATGAACCTGCCGAAAAAGACCGACATCAACTTTGTGGACCACATGATCATCGACCAGCGTTTCGGCGCGCTCCCTTCGGGCGAGTGGGTGCTGATGGAGGACGACATGCTTTGCGAGCTGTCGTATCTGCGCAAGATTCTCGGCTCGTTCCAGGTGAGGCGCACCACCCGTTATTCGGATTTCGGCTTCAACGAGATTCCGGACCGGATTTTCAAGAAGAAGGGCAGTGAGATCAAGGATGTCAACGCGATGATGCGCGGCGATGACTTCTGGGAGGAGTTCCGTCCCACCCGGCTCACCAAGTCGGAAAGCAAGATGGACCAGTTTGTGGAAAGCCTCTCGCAGATAAAGGGCTTCAAGTATATCATCTTCATCGCGAAGGCCTTCATCGAGAATTTTGTGGAGACCGGTACACACGGCCATCCGAGCAAGGTGGATATCGGCCCGATCAACACCATGTTCTCGAGCAACTACATCGACGGATTCCGTCTGCGCGGGTCGTTGCAGACCACAGCCAACCTGCATCCGCACCTTTTCCTGCGTGGGTACTACGCATACGGGTTCAAGGACCGTAAGTCGAAATACAAGGGGGAAGTGGAATATTCGTTCAACAAGAAGGAATATCTTCCGCGGGAGTATCCGATCAACTCGCTGACTTTCTCGTATTCGTACGACAACATGCTTCCTACCGACAAGTTCATGGGGACGGACAAGGACAACGTGTTCACCTCGCTGAAGGTCACTTCCGTCGACCAGTACAACTATGAGCGTACGGCAAGCGTCAAATACCAGCTTGAGAAGGAGAGCGGGCTACGCACGACCATAACCTTGAAGCATACCAACCTGGAGCCTTGCGGAAAACTGTTCTACCGGACGATGGCGGGCGAGAGCCAGTTGCAGCGTGACATCGCTTCGGGTGCGCTCAGCGGTACGGAGTGGATGCGTTCCCCATACAACACGCACGACTTCTCGGTGGCCGAGGCTTCCATCGCCCTCCGTTACGCTCCCGGAGAGACGTTCATCAACACCAAGCAGCGCCGTCTGCCCATCAATCTCGATGCTCCTGTGTTCACCGTACAGCATACGGTGGGAGTGAAAGGCGTGTTGGGCAGTGACTATAACTACAACATGAGCGAGATCAGTTTCTACAAACGCTGGTGGCTCAGCTCGTGGGGAAACATCGACACTTCGCTCAAGGGAGGAATCCAATGGAACAAGGTGCCTTTCCCGTTGCTGATCATGCCGGCGGCCAACCTGTCGTACATCATTCAGGACGAGACCTTCAACCTGATCAACAACATGGAGTTCCTGAACGACCGCTATGCATCGCTCGACGTGTCGTGGAACATGCAGGGAAAGATCTTCAACCGTATCCCGTTGCTGAAGAAACTGAAATGGCGTGAGTTTATCGGCGTGAAGTGTCTGTGGGGAAAGCTGACGGACAAGAACAATCCTTTCCTTGCGCAGAATGCCGACGACCCTGTGCTGATGATGTTCCCGGGGCATTACGATGAAGCCGGGAATTTCCATACATCGAGTTATGTGATGGATCCGAAGAAGCCTTATGTGGAGATCAGCGCGGGCATCCACAATATCTTCAAGCTGCTTCATGTGGAATACGTGCGCCGCCTGAACTATAACGAATTGCCCACGGCCAACAAGTGGGGTATCCGTTTCATGATACGTACGGTGTTCTGAGAATTGTTTTTCTCTGACAAGATTGCTTGTTTATGTAAGATTTTGTAATTTTGTCATATTAATTGAGAGAATCTTTATGGTGAAAGCGGAAATACAGAATGTGAAGCTCCGGTTCGGGATTATCGGGAATACCGACGGACTGAACCGGGCCATTGATATAGCCATGCAGGTGGCCCCTACGGACCTGTCGGTGCTCGTGACGGGTGAGAGCGGTGTGGGAAAGGAAAGTTTCCCGCAGATCATCCATCAGTTCAGCCGGCGGAAACACGGTCCTTATATTGCGGTGAACTGTGGGGCCATTCCTGAAGGCACGATTGACTCTGAGCTTTTCGGTCATGAGAAGGGCGCGTTTACGGGAGCCATCAGCGACCGTAACGGATATTTTGCCGAGGCGGACGGAGGAACCATCTTCCTGGATGAGGTGGGTGAGCTGCCCTTGTCCACACAGGCCCGTCTGTTGCGTGTGCTGGAGACCGGTGAGTATATAAAGGTAGGCTCCTCGAAAGTGCAGAAGACCGATGTGCGTATCGTGGCGGCCACCAACGTGAACTTTGCGGACGCCATTGCGGAAGGACGTTTCCGCGAGGACCTTTATTACCGTCTGAACACGGTGCCCATCAAGGTGCCGTCTTTGCGCGAGCGTCCGGACGACATCGCTCTGCTTTTCCGCAAGTTCGCTTCCGACTTTGCCGAGAAGTACCGTATGCCTGCCATCCAGTTGACTGATGACGCCAGGCGGTTGCTCACTTCTTATTCATGGCCGGGAAACATCCGTCAGCTGAAGAATATCACGGAACAGATATCCATCATTGAAACCAACCGCGACATTTCCGCGGATATATTGAAAAACTATTTACCCGCCCAGCCGGAACCGGGTTATCCGGCCTTGCTGGGAATCAGGTCCGGCGAGAAGAAGTTCGAGAGCGAGCGTGAGATCCTGTATCAGGTGTTGTTTGACATGCGCCGGGATGTGACCGAACTCAAGAAACTGGTGCATGGAATCCTTGCCGAGCGTAATGGGGGAGGCGGCGCGGCCCCCGTGCAGGACCAGGCTGCCTTGCATTATCTGCAGACTCCGTCGGTAAGCATGATTCAGGATCCGACCATTGTGGTCAATGCCCCCTCTGTCACTCCGGTCAGTCCGGCAATGCCTTCCGAAGGGGTAGTCTCTCCGGTAAAGGTGACATCGCCGAACGTGAAGGTGGCTCCGAGAGTGATGTCGGAGGTACAGGACACGGAGGAATATGTGGAAGAGAACCTTTCGCTTGACGATGTGGAGAAGGAAATGATCCGGAAGGCACTTGAGCGCCATCACGGGAAGCGCAAGAACGCGGCCAATGACCTGAAAATATCAGAACGGACACTTTATCGGAAAATAAAAGAATATGGGCTTGATTGATAGAATGAAAAAAAAGACGGCGGTATGTGTGTCGGCCATGCTGGTGTGCGTGCTGGCCGCCTGCACTGTTTCCTATAAGTTCAATGGCTCGTCCATCAATTATGAGAAGGTGAAGACCATCTCGTTTGAGAACTTCCCGAACCGTTCGGCCGCTTTTGTGTGGGGCCCTATGGAGTCGATGTTCAATACGGCGTTGCAGGACATGTACATGCAGCAGACGCGTCTGAAACAGGTGCGTCAGGGGGGAGACCTGCAGTTGTCCGGTGAGATCACCAATTATGATGCATATAATAAAGGTGTGGGTGCCGACGGCTATTCAACGATGGCCGAGCTGCGCATGACCGTGAACGTGCGTTTCGTGAACAACTCGAACCACGCGGAGGATTTTTCGGACCAGCAGTTTTCGGCGAGCCGCGAGTACAACTCTACCCAGCAGCTTTCCGCTGTGCAGGAGGAACTTGTGACTCAGATGATTGATGAAATAGTGGAACAGATTTTCAACGCAACGGTGGCTAATTGGTAACTATGTGGCAGCAACGCTTGGAGAAATGGATCAGGCATCCGGAAACATTGGATGGGGAAAGTCTCGGGGAACTGGAGAGGCTGTTGGAACAGTATCCTTATTTCCAGACCGCAAGGCTGCTGTATCTGAAGAACCTGTATTTGTTGGGCAGCCCTTCTTTTGAGGAAGAGCTGAGAAAGGGGGCCTTGTATGTGGCCGATGTGACCGTGCTGTTCTATTTCATAGAGGGAAGCCGGTTTGAACTGAAAAGGCATCTGCCGGACAAGGCGGAACCGGGGCATGAGGGAGGCGACCGTACGCTTGACCTTATCAACCGTTTCCTGTCGGACACCGAAGAACGGGAGGGGGACGGATTGCTGCCCTTGCCTCAGGAGGCGTGTGTGGACTATACCTCTGTCCTGATGGAAGAGGACGCGGAGGTGGACGGAACTCCTTCTCCGTTGCGCGGTCAGGAACTGATAGACCAGTTTATCGGACACGCGGAGGCGGACGCGGAAATGGGACCGGCGGAAAATGTGGAGGCGGACGCGGAAATGCCGGAAGAGGACAGACAACCGGTGGAGGAGACAGGCAAGGAGGAAGACGAGAGTTATTTTACGGAGACGCTGGCAAAAATTTATGTTAAACAGCAGCGATATGATAAGGCTCTGGAAATTCTAAAGAAATTAAATTTGAAATATCAAAAAAAAAACACTTACTTTGCAGACCAAATAAGGTTTTTGGAGAAACTGATTATTAACGCTAAATCAAAATAGAGAAAAATGTATCTTTTATTAGTTGTATTATTGGTTCTTGCAGCACTGCTGATGTGTTTTGTCGTGCTGGTGCAGAATTCTAAGGGAGGAGGCCTTTCTTCCGCGTTTGCCTCTTCAAACCAGATTATGGGTGTGCGTAAAACGACAGACTTCATCGAGAAGCTGACATGGGGACTGGCCGCTTTCATGGTGGTTATCAGCGTTGCCGCATCGTATGTGATTCCTACACAGTCGGCCGGCTCTTCGGTCATCATGGAACGTGCGGTGAAGGAACAGCCCACCAACCCGTTGAACGCTCCCGCAGGTTTTGCCGCTCCTCAGAGCAGCGATGACGCTGCAGCTCCGGCACCTGCCGCAAACGATTCTGCTGCGAGACAATAATCGGACAGCAATTTTGAGGCGTGCGGATTTTCTTCGGTAGGGAGTGGCGTACGCTTCGGAGGGAGACAGCGAACGTGTAATCATGCGTTGCATGCTCGCTGTCTCGTTTTCTTTTCATCTTATACACATGGCTATGGAGGCACGGTCGAAAAAACGGATTCTTGCGGTGGATGCCTTGCGCGGATTTGCCGTGATGGGTATCATTTTGCTGCACAACATCGAGCATTTTAATTTCTATTCATTTCCGGAAGCTTCTTCTCCGGTCATGAAATCTCTTGACACTCATTTGTGGAACATGCTGTTCTTCTTGTTCTCAGGCAAGGCGTACGCGATTTTCGCGTTGCTGTTCGGCTTTACGTTTTATCTGCAGAGCCAGAGTGCGGCGAAGCGGGGAGAGGATTTCAGGAACCGCTATATGTGGCGTCTGCTTCTGTTGTTGGGTTTCGGATTCGTCAACTCGTTGTTTTTCCCGGGTGAGATACTTGTGCTATACGCCATTCTGGGATTTGTGCTGGTACCCGTGCGTCACTGGTCGGACCGCAGCCTGTTGCTGCTTGCCGTGTTTCTCATGCTCCAGCCGCTCGACTGGGCGAAGGTGATCATGGGATTGTCCGACCCGTCGTATGCGCCGAGACAGATGATTTATTCGTTGGGCGATGTATATCCCCAGCTGGGAGGGAGTTCGTTTTTTGAGATGGTGAAGGTGAACTTTGTGGCCGGTCAGCTTGCCAGTCTCAACTGGGCATGGTGCTACGGGCGTGTGTCCCAGACCTGTTCATTGTTTATGCTTGGTCTGCTTCTGGGCCGTATGGGATATTTCCGTTCCGGTACGGACGAAGAGCGCAGGCGTTCCGGCCGGTTCTGGGTCCGCATGTTGGGCGTATCCCTTCCGCTTGCGGTCATTCTGTATTATTTCAAGGAGTTCGTGTTTGCTTGTGTCGGCCAGAAGCTGGTGCTGGAAAGTCTGAAAACCATATTGAACTCGTGGTATAACCTGTTTTTCATGTTTTCCATGGTGGCGGCCTTCCTGTTGCTTTACTGGGTGAATGAAGGGAGGTTTCAGCGTATACTTGCTCCCTACGGACAGATGAGTCTGACGGATTACATCATGCAGTCGGTTGTGGGGAGTTTCCTGTATTTCGGTTATGGCCTGGAACTTCATAAAGTCTGCGGAACTACCTGCAGTCTGTTGTTGGGTGTCTGTTTTCTGGTCCTGCAGGTGGCATTCTCCCACTGGTGGTTCCGTCATTTCAAGCGCGGGCCTCTTGAGACGGTATGGCATAGGCTGACCTGGATAAAATCTGGAAGAGAATAATTGGTAATTGTGTAATGTCCGGTGGATGCCGGCTTAAAAGGAGGAGGATATGGCAAATGGATTGTTTTCGCGTTCCAGCGTATTGGGTGGCATAGTCGATGTGTGTGCCCTGCTGTGTATCTTTATGTTGTGGAATCCGGAGAATACGGTGCTGACCGTTGTGTTCGTCATCTGGGGACTGGTGGTGGCGGTCGACCTTGTCCTGACTGTCTACAGGCTGGCCCGGAGACGAAGGAAGTGACGGCTGTTTTGAGTATTCCGTCCATGTAAAAAAACAGGTTCATGCGAGAGAGATGGTATAACCGTCCGCATGAACCTGTTTTTTATTTGTTCGTCACCTCAGAAAGAGGGGATCATTTCTTGAAGTATCTGTTGTAGAGACCTTCGAAGCCTTTTCCGTGGCGTGCCTCATCCTTGGCCATTTCATGAACGGTGTCATGGATAGCGTCCAGATTCAGCTGTTTGGCGCGGGTAGCGATACGTTTCTTGTCCTCGCAAGCGCCTGCTTCAGCGTTCATGCGTTTTTCCAGGTTGGTTTTGGTATCCCATACGCAGTCGCCCAGAAGTTCGGCGAATTTTGAAGCGTGCTCAGCCTCTTCCCATGCGTAGCGTTTGAAAGCCTCGGCTACTTCAGGATAGCCTTCGCGGTCAGCCTGACGGCTCATGGCCAGATACATGCCGACCTCGGTGCATTCGCCCATGAAGTGGTTGTTCAGGTCTTTGATCATTTCCTCGTCGCAACCTTTTGCCACGCCGATCACGTGCTCGTCAACGAAAGTCAGGCCGTTGTTGTCCTCTTCCATTTCCTTGAACTTTGAGGCCGGAGCCTTACACAACGGACATTTTTCAGGAGCTGTCTCACCTTCATGAATGTAACCACATACTGTACAGATAAATTTTTTCATACGTCTAAAAGTTTAAGTTATTAGTTTATGTTGTCTATCAGTTAAACATCTTTCTCAATTTTTCTCACCCGCCTTTCCGGCACATTCGGGACATGTCCCTTTGTAGTAATGATGGATTTCCTCCAGAACGAATCCTTTGTTGTCCAGCTCATTTGTTTCCGCCGCATTTCTCTTTAGGGGAATGTCATAAATCTTTCCGCATGACCTGCAAAGAAAATGCGCGTGCAGGCTTGTGTCTCCGTCAAAACAAGCGTTCCGTTCGTCAATTGTCAGCATTCTGGCGGCTCCATGTTCCACAAACAACTTCAGCGTATTGTACACCGTTGTCTTTGATAGGGTCGGAATCTCCTTGCATAGTGCCATGTATATTTCGTCAATACACGGGTGTGTCTTATGCTTGAGCAGATAGTCCATAATTGCAATGCGTTGTACGGATGGCTTGATTTGGTAATTAAGCAGGTATTCGTAAACGTTCATTTCTTCTTTCAATTATGTAATTGTTACAACTCTAATTCGATGGCAAATGTAAAAAGGTTTTTTTGATTGGCAATGGCTTCGGGTGATTTTTTTGATTTTTTTACTATCGTCCTCCGATTTCTTTTTCTGTTGCCGAATATTGTTTTAATTTTGCAATCGGACTACATTATATATAACAATGAAATACGGTTTTGTGAAAGTAGCGTCAGCCATTCCTGCGGTAAAGGTGGCTGACTGCAAGTTCAATGCAAGGCAAGCGGAGAATCAGATTGTAGTAGCCGACGGGAAGGGAGTGCAGATCATTGTTTTCCCGGAGCTGAATCTGACGGGATACTCTTGCGGTGACCTGTTCGCGCAGTCGTTGTTGCTTGAGCAGGCTGAGTTCGCGCTGATGCAGATCATGAACAATACACGCCAGCTTGACATCATCTCTATTTTGGGATTGCCCGTCATGGCGGGGCCGGTACTGATGAATTGTGCGGCCGTTATCCAGAAGGGGAAGATATTGGGAGTTGTTCCAAAGACCTATCTGCCCAATTATAAGGAGTTTTATGAGCAGAGGTGGTTTGCTTCGGCCTCCACCCTTCCCGAAAACTCGACCGTGCGCCTTTGCGGGCAGGTCGTCCCGTTGGCCACGAACATCTTGTTCGATACGCCTGACGTATGTTTCGGTGTCGAGATTTGTGAGGATGTATGGGCTCCGGTTCCGCCGAGTTCCGGTCTGGCATTGAAAGGGGCGGAAATCATCTTCAACCTTTCGGCGGATACGGAGAATATCGGCAAGCATCAGTATCTCCGTTCATTGTTGGCACAGCAATCGGCGCGCTGTCTGGCCGGCTATGTGTTCGCGTCTTCCGGTTTCGGGGAATCGACTACGGATGTCGTGTTTGCCGGAAACGGGCTGATTTATGAGAACGGTGTTTTGCTGGCGGCTTCTGAGCGTTTCTCGTTTCAGGAGCAGTTGGTGGTGAGCGAGATTGATGTGGAGCGTCTGCGAGGAGAACGGTTGGTGAACACGACCTTCGCGGCCAGTATCCAGCGGCTTTCACCGGCATCGGCCTTGAGGGTGGCGACAGAACTTGTCGCTTCACGTGACCTGACTTTGACTCGTCCGGTAGACGCTCATCCTTTTGTCCCTTCGGGAGACAAGTTGTTGGGAGAGCGTTGTGAGGAGATTTTCTCTATCCAGGTGGCGGGTTTGGCCAAACGTCTGGTGCATACCGGATGCCAGACGGTGGTGCTCGGCATTTCGGGCGGATTGGATTCCACTCTGGCATTGTTGGTCTGCGTGAAGACTTTCGACAAGCTGGGACTTCCCCGGAAAGGGATTGTAGGCATCACGATGCCAGGATTCGGGACGACCGACCGCACCCATACCAATGCCGTTTCCCTGATGACTTCCTTGCAGGTCACATCGGAAGAGATCAGCATCAAGAATGCCTGTATCCAGCATTTTATGGATATAGGGCAGGATATGTCGGTGCATGACGTGACTTATGAGAATTGTCAGGCGCGTGAGCGTACGCAGGTGCTGATGGATTATGCGAACAAGGTGGGCGGACTGGTTATCGGTACAGGTGACCTTTCGGAGCTGGCCTTGGGATGGGCCACTTATAATGGTGACCACATGTCGATGTATGGGGTGAATGCCAGCATTCCAAAAACTCTTGTGCGGTATCTTGTCAATTGGGTGGCGCAGACCGGTGTGGATCCATTGTCGCGCAACACCCTGCTCGACATTATCGACACCCCCATCAGTCCGGAGCTGATACCGGCCGACGAGAACGGGAACATCAGGCAGAAGACGGAGGATCTTGTAGGGCCGTATGAGCTGCATGACTTCTTCTTGTATTATTTCTTGCGGTTCGGAGCGCGTCCTGCCAAGATCTATTATCTGGCTGAGACTGCGTTCAGGGGCGCGTACGACAGTACGACCATCAAGAAGTGGCTGACCACCTTCTTCCGCCGTTTCTTCTCGCAACAGTTCAAGCGGTCTTGTCTGCCCGATGGTCCGAAGGTAGGTTCCGTCTCATTGAGTCCTCGTGGTGACTGGCGTATGCCCAGCGATGCCAGTGCGGCGTTGTGGCTGAAAGAGTGCGAGGAACTGCAGGGGTAATAAATGTATAAGGGAGCGGAACGAGGAAATGGCGTTCCGCTCCCTTAATATAGCCCGTTATTGTCGAATGGAATTTCCGAACAGGTCCTTGGAATGGCAAGGATGACAGGCCATCCTTAAATCGGACCTTTTTCTCATTTCATATATTCTTTCACGAATTCTCCGACTCTTTCCGTATATTCTTCCGGATAATTATGATAGGAGTCGGCATGTTCCGTGTCCGGAACAATCCAGAGGGTCTTTGGCTCCGGTTTGGCGTTGTAGAGCGGATAGACCATCCATGTAGGTACATAGTCGTCATCGGCTCCGTGGATGAACATCATCGGTTTCTTGCATTTCCTCACTTGTTCCAGTGCCGAGGCTTCCCGGAAGTTCCATCCGTATTTTCTTTCGCACAACCAGCTGGCCATGTGGAGCAGCGGGAATGGAGGCAGGTGGAACTGTGTCTTCAGTTCTTTCCTGAACTCGTCCCACACGCTGGTGTATCCACAATCGTCCACAAAGCAGTCCACATACTCCGGAAGCTTTTCTCCGGATACCATCATGGTGGTGGCTCCACCCATGGAGACTCCATGGACCACGATGCGCAGGGAGTCTCCGAACAATGAAGGCGCCGTGTCAATCCATTGTTTCACGTCAAGACGGTCCAGCCATCCCATCTGTATCGCTTCTCCTCCGCTTTGTCCCGCCCGGCGCAGGTCGGGAAGCAGGATGTTGTAGTCGAGGGAACGGTTGTACATGTATCCTATGGGGAGCATGCCGGTAGCCTGTCCCCCATATCCGTGTATCAGTAGGGCCGTCTTTCGGGTCGGTCTTGCGGCATAGACGTAGAAGGCGTGGAGTGCGCAGCCGTCATCGGCAGTGATGAAAGTGTCTCTGAGTGCCTTGTGTGTGATCAGACTGTCAATCCAGGGAGTGATGAAAGGGTAATTCCCACATTCTTCCTTAATGGCGGTCTGCAGGTCCGTTTCCTGCCGTTCCGGGCGGAGTGCATAGTCGATCAGGTAGAGACTTCCGCCTATGCAGGCTGCGATTGCCAGCAGGATGGCGGCACACCCTCCGAGCAGTATTCTCTTTTTCATGGCATCATTGTTCGTTCCAGATTTCCCAAGAGGCAAAAGCCTGGAGCAACAGCATCTCAAGGCCGTTTTTTACGATAGCCCCATGGTCGGATCCCTTTTTCATGAAAAGGGTGGTGTTGGGGTTGTAGAGCAGGTCGTAGAGCAGATGTTTCGGAGTGACCAGATCGTAGGGGATGTCAGGGCATTTGTCGGCCAGCGGATACATGCCTATGGGAGTGCAGTTGACAATCACTTTATATTTGTCCATGATTTCGGGAGTGATTTCTCCATAGGTGATTGTCGTGTCATTATGCTTGTTGCGTGATACGAATAAGGTTTCCAGTCCGAGCTGGACAAGTCCCTGTCGGATAGCCTTTGAAGCTCCCCCTGTGCCGAGAATCAGCGCTTTCTTGTGGTAAGGCTCCAGAAGCGGCTCGATGGAGCGGGTGAATCCGATGATGTCAGAATTATATCCTGTCAGTCTGACTTTTCCTTTCACGTGTCCGATCTTGATGACATTGACAGCTCCGATGGAGGCGGCCACATCGTCCACTTTGTCCAGATACGATATGACTTTTTCCTTATAAGGAATGGTGACATTCAGACCGGCCAGATCGGGGTTGTCGGAAATCACTTTGGGCAAGTCTTCGATGGTCGGAATCTCAAAGTTGATGTATTCGGCGTTGATGTTCTCAGACTGGAATTTCTCGTTGAAAAAGTTCTTTGAGAAAGAATGTCCGAGCGGGTAGCCGATTAAACCGTATTTTTTCATAAAACAGACAATTTGATTATTTGGTGGCGAAATAAAGGGTGCAGATGCCCAGTGTGAGCCGTTTGAACCGGACCTGACTGAATCCTGCCTTGTGAAGGATGCGTTGCATCACTTCGCCTTGTGGAAAAGCCTTGATGGATTGAGGCAGGTAAGTGTAGGCACTGTGGTCTTTGGAGAGGAGTTTTCCCAAAGAAGGGATGACTATTCTGGAGTAGATGGAATAGAGCTGTTTCATCGGGAAACGTTCGGGGGTGGAAAGTTCCAGAATGACCAAGTGTCCGCCTGGAACGAGTACGCGGTACATTTCTTTCAGCCCACGGTCAAGATCCTCGAAGTTGCGCACTCCGAAGGCTACGGTGATGGCGTCAAAACGGTTGTCGGGAAAGGAAAGGGAGGTGCAGTCTTCCTTGGCAAACGAGATTTGCCGTTCAAGTCCCAGCTGTTTCACTTTTTCGCGCCCTACGTTCATCATGCCTTCCGAAATGTCCGTGCCGATCAGTTCATCGGGGTTGAGCTCCTTGCAGGCTTTGATGGCGAAGTCACCGGTTCCTGTAGCCACGTCCATGATGTGTTGCGGACGGAACGGTTTCAGCAATGCGATGGCCTTTTTCCTCCAATATTTGTCGATTCCCCACGACAGCAGATGGTTCAGGTTGTCGTAGGCAGGAGCGATGTGGTCGAACATTTTTTCCACCTGGGCGGCCTTGCTTCCGTCCTTGTCGTAAGGCTTGATGTTTTCTTGAGGGTAGTGAGGCATTTTGTCAATTAACAATTAACAATTAATAATGAAGAATTTACAGCTGATGATTGAAAGTCAACGATTGATAATCAACGTAAAATCAACTATTAATTCTTCATTATTAATCCTTCATTATTTCAGGTATTCAGTCACATTCTTTTCGATGCGTGCGGCAAGATTGTCGGTGTCGCCTTTTACGAAGGTCTCCCCGGTCAGATGCTCGAACAGTTCGATGTAGCGGTCGCTGATAGAAGCCACGATTTCCGGAGTCATCTCAGGCACTTTCTGTCCCTCTTTTCCCTGGAATCCGTTTTCCATCAGCCATTCGCGTACGAACTCTTTCGAGAGCTGCTTTTGCGGTTCTCCGTTCTCGAAACGTTCCTGATAGCCTTCCGCATAGAAGTAGCGGCTGGAGTCGGGGGTATGGATCTCGTCCATCAGATAGATTTCCCCATTGTGCTTTCCGAATTCATATTTCGTGTCCACGAGAATCAGTCCGCGTGAGGCGGCGATTTCCGTGCCGCGTTCAAAGAGAGCCAGCGTATATTGTTCCAGCTTTTCATATTCCTCAGGAGTGGCAAGTCCTTTTTCCAGGATTTCTTCTTTCGAGATGTCCTCATCGTGCAGCCCCATTTCAGCTTTGGTGGTCGGGGTGATGATCGGATGGGGGAATTTCTCATTTTCTCTCATTCCTTCAGGCAGACGTACGCCGCAGATTTCGCGTACTCCGCTCTTGTAGGCACGCCATGCGCTTCCGCACAGGTATCCGCGCACAATCATTTCAATGGGGAATCCTTTGCACAATACGCCTACGGTGACCATAGGGTCGGGAGTGGCCAGTTTCCAGTTCGGACAGATGTCGGTTGTGGCATCGAGGAATTTGGCCGCAATCTGGTTCAGCATCTGGCCCTTATAAGGGATACCTTCCGGCAGCACGACATCGAATGCGGAGATACGGTCGGTTGCCACCATCACTAGTTTTTCGTCATTGATGTTGTACACATCACGCACTTTACCGTGGTACACGCTTTTCTGTCCAGGAAAGTGATAGTTTGTTTCAGTCAATGCTTTGCTCATTTCTTTTCTTATTTGAATGGTTAGATGAATCGGTTTTTTCCTTCCCTGCCTTTTCCTCGAATTTTTCGTAGGCCTCCACGATGCGTGTGACCAGCTTGTGGCGCACGATGTCTTTCTTGCTCAGTTCCACGAAGCTGATTCCTTTCACGTTCTTGAGGATTTTCATGGCCTGCACCAGCCCCGACATCTGCGAGGGAGGCAGGTCGATCTGGGTCATGTCTCCCGTGACGATCATTTTCGTGTTCATGCCCATTCGGGTGAGGAACATCTTGATTTGCTGGGCGGTGGTGTTCTGCGCCTCGTCGAGGATGACCACTGCGTCGTTCAGCGTGCGTCCGCGCATGAAGGCGAGCGGGGCTATCTGTATGATGTTGAGTTCCATGTATTCCTTCAGCTTCGTGGGGGGGATCATGTCCTGCAGCGCATCGTAAAGCGGCTGCAGGTAGGGGTCGATCTTTTCCTTCATGTCTCCGGGCAGGAAGCCCAGTTTCTCTCCGGCTTCCACGGCGGGGCGGCTCAGGATGATCTTCTTGATCTCCTTGTTTTTCAGGGCGCGCACCGCCAGCGCGATGGCCGTGTATGTCTTGCCCGATCCCGCGGGTCCGATGGCGAAGATCATGTCGTTCTTCTCGAACTCGCGCACCAGCTTCAGCTGGTTGCCGCTGCGTGGGGTGATCGGCTTCCCGGTCACGCTGTATACGATGGCGTCGCCTGTCTTCTCGATTTTGGATGTGTTGCCGTTCACGATGTCCAAGATCACTTCCTCGCTCAGGGAGTTGTATTTGTCGCAGTGTTTCTCGAGCGCGAGCACCGCTTCCTCGAAGGCGCACAGTTCTTCCTCGTCTCCCATCACTTTGATGACGTTTCCCCGTGCCACGATTCTCAGCTTGGGGAATAACGCCTTGATCATCTGTATGTTGGTGTTGTTCACCCCGTAGAATACGACCGGGTCGATATCTTCAAGTACAATGTGTCTCTCTATCATTCACTAATCTTGTTGTATGCTTGTGTCTGTTTGATTTTTGTGCAAATTTAATCATAAAGTTTTTATTGTGGTAAAGGCGGCGGTATTTTATTTAAAATGTTCCTGTCTCCGGAGTCGGGAGGGATGGTTGCCGGATTTTTCATTCATCGGGAATGCCTATCCTTTCCAGTTGTCCGTCCGGAAAGTGTTTTTTCTCCTTGATGATTTTGAGCAACTTATTTTTGTCGAACGGGCGGAGGCTTACCGTAGTGTCGGTGCATTTGTTGTTTTCCAGAAGCAGCCATTGCGGGTTGTCGGAAAGTTTGCCGATACCTATAAGAAGGTTACCCTCCACCTTGTTCCTTTTCGGGAGGCCGTCGTTGGGGAGATAGTCGGTCATGAAGGGATAGGCTGTGTGGTACGGGTCGCTTTCGTAATGCACTTCTTTCAGTCGGTGTTCGAACAGTCCTCCGGGGGCGATCAGGCTTTTGCTCCAGTTCTGCAGCCGGTTGTCGACGTGTATTGCGAATTGTCCATTGATGAAAATGTTGTTCCTGTAGTGGTTGTCAGAGCCTCCTCCTATCAGTGCGGCGTATTTGCCAGCCTGATAGAAAATATTTTCTTCCACCAGCATGCCGCATGCCCCGTCGTCGTGGTACACGGCGCAGGTCGTGTATTTGTCAGGGATGCAGGCAAACAGGTTGTTCCTAAGTATTGTTCCGCACTCTGAAGGGTTGCGGCCATAATAGACGGCTCCCTGGTCCTCGATTTCCAAGCACACGTTGTGGATGTAGTTGTTCTCGATCAGGTGGTTGTTCCCATGGAGCAGGACGGCCATGCTGGGTGCATTGTATATCTCGCTGTTCCGGATGATGTTTCCCACGCCGGTGATATGGATTGCCGGGCGGTATGAACGTTCTATCCGGTTGTTGTCGTGGAAAAGGCATCCGCTCACTTCGTTCTGTCCGGGTTGCAGGCTCGTCCGGTCTCCTCCTCCCAGCACGACGCCCCCTGCTCCCAGGTTGTAGAATGTGCATCGGGATATGCTGTTCTTGCTTCCTCCTTTTCGGTTGAATGTTTGGTTGGCGTACAGGTGCTGCTGGAGGCTTCCTATTTTTCCGCGCACCGGTTTTCCGGTGCCTTCATGCAAGTATTCCTCGAACGGTTCTGTCCCCATTCCTACGGAGATGGCCCAGTTTCCCGAATTCCGGAAGACGCAATGGTCGATATGTACATTCTCCGTTTCCACGAGTGACAGCATCAGTGCGCGGCTGCATTCAAATGTGATGTGCTCAATGCTGACATTTTTTGCTTTCCATATATCCAGAAAGGGTTCTTCGAGTGTCGAGAAGCACAGCGATTTTATCTCTGGTCCGGGCGGAATGAAGTACAGTTTGCCGCTTTTTCTGTCCAGGTAGTATTCGCCCGCTTCGTCTGTCTCTTCTTTTATGTTGAAGGCGTACCATTTGTTCCAGTCGTTTCCCGAACGGAATCCGTAGAGAGTGGCCCCGTCGGTCCGGATTGTTTTTTCCTTCTTGTCCAGTTCCGCTACCCGCAGCCAGTCGTCCGCGTAGCCATAGTTGAAATAGCCTCCTATCCAGATGTTGTCCGTGAAATGCCATGACGAGACACGTGCGGAGTCATATTCCATGACGGCTCCCCGGTTGCTCATGTCCCCGTTTCTTGGAATGGAGCCGGAATCTCTTACCTTTCCCATGCGGACCATTCCTTTGTTCGGCCACCGGGAGAGATGCATGGGTGTTCCGTTGACGAACAGTTCTCCCCAGGAGGTTTGGGACGGGCGTGAGAAGCCGGCGTTGTGGATTTCTCCCCAGTCCGTGATTCCGGCCTCCTTCAGGTCGATCACAGAAAGTTCCCGGTTTCCTTCAGTCTGTTTCCTCACCAGCTGTACGGGGATGGAGACGCCTCCTGTGAATATGACTTCCTCTCCCGGATAGGCCGACAGGGTCAGGCCGGAAAGAGACTTTCCGATGAGGATTCCTTTGTCGAAACGGTAGGTTCCCTGCCGTATGATGATGTGGGCGTATTGTCCGTTGTCTTGGCTTGATACGGCCTCGAATGCTGCTTCAACGGTCTTGAAAGGATGTTCTCGGCTTCCGTCCTCCTGCGGCGACGTGGAAGATGCGTCTACGAAACAGATGTTTTCTCTGTTGCATGAAATGCAGCAGAAAAGTATGCACAAGCATACCCAGATTCTTGTTTTTTTCATTTTTCTTCTTGTTTTTAATGAATGATGCCGATGCAAATATAACAAAATAAGTCGGAAAATCTATAAGCAGAGTCAATCAGCAAGTGCAAAATTAGGAAATAAATTTGAAGAACTCCTTTTTTGGTGTTGAGAAGTTTAGTTTTTCCCTTGGCCTTCGGTTAATTTTGTACTGAACCTCCTTGATGAACTCATCCGAGAGTTCCCTGAAGTCCGTTCCTTTCGGTATGTATTGCCGGATAAGTTTGTTTTCGTTTTCAATGGCTCCTTTCTGCCATGAAGCATACGAGTCTGCAAAATAAACGGT
>DWVR01000014.1 GCA_019120125.1 Candidatus Phocaeicola excrementigallinarum
TGATTACAGGATTTGAGCCGTTCGGAGGCCGGGACAGGAATCTGTCGTGGGATGTGGCCGCAAAGGCCGCATCCTGCGACAGTTTCAAAGATTGGGTCAATGCAGTACGGTTACCGGTAAGTTTCAGGAAAGTAACGGAGATTGTATCCGGTTTACTGCAGTACATGAAGCCGGACGTTATGCTCATGCTCGGTATGGCTGCCAAAAGGGAAAGAATCTCGGTCGAGAGACTGGCCGTCAACCTGCAGGACGCACGGATACCGGACAACGAAGGATTCCTGCCTGTTGACAGACCGATATTCCAGGATGGAGAGAATGCATTGTTCTCTACCCTACCGGCAAAGTCCATTGTCAGCGCAATAAACGACACCGGAATTGATGCCGCCGTATCTGAAAGCGCCGGACTATATGTCTGCAATACTGCTTTCTACACTGCCCTTTACCGAACAAGAACAACATGCACCAAGGTCGGATTCATTCACTTTCCCGACATGCCGGCGACTGAGGCCCTCAAGGCTGTTTCAGCCGCATTGGAACAAATAAGATCACAATGTCAAAAATAAGCGAGTTCAAGAAAAAACTGGCGCGGGTCTTTGATGACAACCTGCGGACCTCAGTATGGCACAATGTACTTGACTGGATTATTATAGGATTCATTGTACTCAGTTCACTGGAAGTATTCCTGTCAACATTCAAAAATATCGCTGAGCGATACGGTGCTGTACTGCATTTCATAGACATTCTTACCACTGTGGTTTTCACCGTCGAAGTGACACTCAGAATATGGACTGCCGACCTGATTGATCCCAAGTACAAAGGCTTTTGGGGCAGAGTCCGCTACTGTCTCAGTTTCTACGGACTGATTGACTTCCTGTCCACCTACACATTCTACCTGGGTCTTATAATTCCGATACCTGCCACGGCTGTCAAAGTACTCAGAGTAGCCCGTCTGCTGCGCGTATTCAGATATATGAAAGCGTTCCGGCTGTTGGGCAAAGCCATCGCATCCAAGAAAGAAGAGCTCAGCATCAGTATGGCCGTTCTGTGTATTGTCACGGTCATACTTTCATGCCTGCTGTATTTCGCCGAGCATAACGCCCAGCCGGAAGTATGTGAAAACGGTTGGAAGACACTCGTGTGGGCCTTCGCCCAGTACATCGGAGATCCCGGGAAAGTGGCAGACTTCCCGATGATGACCTTCTGGGGACAGTTCATTGCCGCCATCGTAGGACTGCTTGGAATCGCCATCTTTGCCGTACCAGCCGGTCTTATCGGATCCGGATTTCTGGAAGTAATCGAAGCGAGAAACCACCGGAAAGAGTTGGACAGGAACATCTTGAAACTTCACAATGCTTTCGAGAGAAAACTGGATCGCTACACCGAATATCAGATAATGCCGCCTTTCATCTCTATCGCCGACATCCAGGCAAGGATGCGGATGACTGAGAACGCCATATTCGAGGCCGTGGATGAAAGCTGTGATTTCAGGATCATCAATCTGGCCGCCACAATCCCCGTAAACAAGAACCCGCAGGACAGGCTGGCCGTGGAGCATTTCCTCGTCAACCGACCATACGGCTATATGATAGACAGAGGATCTAAGGTAACCATTGTCTCAGTCTCCAACATAGTAGATCCGGTCATAGGCCATTTTGCCTATTATATGGCCAAAACAGGAGGATTCAATTACATAAGCCGCGAGACCGGAGAGACAAGGCCGTACAAAAGTTTCTACACCTATTCAGAAACCAGTCCGCAGCCGGGACAACAGGAATTCATGAGCGATATCGAGAATCTGTCTGCAAAAGATGGCGCATGGATTATCACGATGCTGGCGGCAAGCGGAGGCAACGAACCTGATTACCCGACACAGATTCATTTCTGCTACGGAGGAGCAAAGGGCGATGAGAGTTTCAATGCCCGGGATCTGCTCATCCACGACATTTCCCTTGCCGACAAACTGATGAGATCAATTGAATCCGCACTTAACGAACAATACGGCATTAGTTGTGACCGTCAGAGATACCACCGTTCCGACCAGCCGGGAATATTTATCCGTCACTTAAAAAACAGAGATTCTGTAAACAGCCTGTTCATCAGGGCCGCATGGAGCATTACCTGCCATGACCCTCACCGTACGGCAATCTCCAAGACCATTGCGGACGAGATTCACCGTCTTATCGAGCCGGACAAAGAGAACCTGTCCCTGACCGAATTGAAAGTAAAAGGCATCGGGCTCAGCGACTACCGCCATTGACCCACTTTCTTCTACATTTTTGCTGAATATCAGGATTGTTTTGCCTCAAATTCGTTTTCGATTTCCTCAATCGTAGGCAGGTTCCCCCGGAAATCTTCCGGCAAAGCCTGTCCCAATTCATAATCGGAAATCCCTATCGGTTTCTGAATATCGCGCAAGGCATATTCAGCTTTGATGCGGTCCTTGGTCTTGCAGAGCAAAAGGCCGATAGTGCGGTTATCACCCTCACGGCATAGTATATCATCCACGGCGGAACAGTAGAAGTTGAGCTTACCGTAATCATCAAGTTTAATGGCTTTCTGCAAATAGCGGGTAGTCCAATGATTAGTAATACTTTGCACCATATACCAATAACGGGGTCGTATATCCTTGACCTGTTTCATCAGGATAATGTTATGTATCCAATCCAGATGCTTGACGAGGAGAGTAAAATTATACCCATTTAATTGCGAAATCACTGATTGCGCAATTGGCTTTGGACTTTTGTCTTGTTGCGCAACCACTGGTTGCGTAATTGATGGAACGGTGCCTTTTCTTCTTTCTGCTTTATTATATAAAAGTCAGACAGGGCAGATTATTGAGAAGTCAGGAGTCGGGCTGCGTTTTGTCCGTGAGGTCGGCCAGGGACAGGCCGGTGAGTTCGGAGATAGTGGCATCGGGAATTCCGGCCTGTCTCATACCGCGGGCTATCCTGAGACGTTCTTCCCTGCGGCCTTTATCCTCACCTTCTTTCAAGCCTTCTTTCAGACCTTCATTTCTGCCCTCTTTTATACCCTCTTTTATGCCCTTTTTTATGCCTTCCTCAAGACCTTTCTTACGGCCTTCACGAAGCCCCTTTTTCATACCTTTCTCAATACCTTCCCTAAGACCGATCTTCATACCCTCGTCCACACCG
>DWVR01000079.1 GCA_019120125.1 Candidatus Phocaeicola excrementigallinarum
GAACAGAGCAGTTAAGCTCCGCCGCGCCGATGGTACTGCAGGCATCTGCGGGAGAGTAGGTCGCCGCCGTATTGATTGTGAGGGTCCCCCGTCTGTACAGGCGGGGGACTTTGCTTTTTATGCACATCAGGGATTCTTATCTTCTGTTTTTTGTCTTTCAGAGTTTTTTTATATCTTTGTCCGGAATCAGAAAACCAATTGAAAAAATACTATGTTTAAGCAGATTACTTTTTATCATCGAAATTTTGGACAGTCAGTTCTTGCGAAGTGTGCAGGTTTGTTTTTTTCGGCTCTTGCACTAGTGGTATTGTCCGGATGTAATCAGTCAGAAAAGCCGGAGGAGGATTCTGGAAATCTTACACAGTATGTAGATCCTTATATTGGTTCCGGAGGTCATGGGCATGTGTTTGTGGGAGCGAATGTACCTTTTGGACTGGTACAGTTGGGCCCTTGTAGCATTCCGCAGGAATGGGATTGGGTGTCAGGGTATCATATCAGTGATTCTACTGTGATAGGTTTTCCCCACATGCATCTCAGCGGAACCGGAATCGGTGATTTGTTTGATGTGACACTGATGCCTGTGACAGGAGAGGTGGTTTATGCCCGTGGAACAGAAGATGATCCAGAGTCAGGATTATGGTCTTATTCTGACCGTTCGAAAGAGAAGGTGCGTCCTGGATATTATGCTACGCATCTGACAAGATATGATATAGATGTAGAACTTACCACCACGAAGCGGGTTGGTTTCCATAAATATACATTTAATGAGCCAGATAGTAGTGCCGTGGTGTTTGATCTGGTGAATGGCGGCTGTTGGGATCAGCCCACAGAGGCGAAAATAACCATGGTAAATGATACTCTGGTAGAGGGTTACCGTTTTTCTACGGGATGGGCCACTGACCAGAGGGTCTATTTTGTGGCCACGTTTTCTCAGCCAATCACATCGTTCGATGTAATCAAGACTGATAAGGAAGGCAAACGGATTTTTGCCCGTGCGTCACTTGATGTCAAGAAAGACACTCCTGTGTATGTGAAGGTGGCTTTGTCGCCGACGTCTGTGGAAAATGCCCGATTGAACATGCAGGCAGAACTTCCGGGATGGGATTTTGACCATTGTGTGGCCGATGCTGACAAAGCGTGGAATGAGGCTTTGTCAAAAATCAGGATACAGACACCTGACGTTGACAAAAAGAAAGTCTTTTATACGGCCATGTTCCATACAATGGTGGCTCCTTCGGAATTCTGTGATGTGAATGGGGATTATTATGGTGCCGACCATCAGAATCATAAGAGCGAAGGTTTTGTGAACTACACCACTTTGTCATGCTGGGATACTTACCGTGCGGCTCATCCGCTGATGACCCTTATCCATCCGGAAATGATGGATGGCATAGTGAATACATTCGTGAGGATTTATGAGCAACAGGGGAAGCTGCCTGTATGGCATCTGATGGGTTGCGAGACGAATACAATGGTCGGAAATCCGGGAATCTGCATTCTGGCAGATGCGGTGTCGAAAGGTTATGCGAAAGATCCGGAAAGGGCTTATCTGGCACTCAAGAATTCGGCGATGTTGGATGAGCGTGGCATGGATTTCCGCAAGGAATATGGTTATATACCGTATGACAAGATGCTTGAGTCGGTGGCGTACGACCTTGAATATGCTGTAGCTGACTGGGCCGTGGCTGAGGTGGCCAAGTTATTGGGACATTCGGAGGATTATGATTACTTTTTCAAACGGAGCCAGTCATATAAACATCTGTTTGATTCTTCTACGGGATTCATGAGGGGGAAGAGCACAGACGGTAAGTTCCATGAGCCGTTTAATCCGGTTTCGTCAAGCCACCGTGCGGATGATTATTGTGAAGGGAATGCTTGGCAGTATACTTTTCTTGTGCCTCAGGATCTGAAAGGTCTGGTGGAATGCTTTGGCTCGGAGGAGGCTTTTCTTACAAAACTTGACTCGCTGTTTACCGTAGATTCCAATCTGGAAGGGGCGGATGTTTCTCCTGACATTTCTGGCTTGATCGGCCAATACGCGCACGGCAATGAACCGGGACATCATACCATTTATTTCTACTCGATGCTGGGACATAAGAGCAAAACGGCCGATTTGGCACGCAAGATAATGGCCGAACTTTATACCACGAATCCGGACGGACTTGCCGGTAACGAGGATGTGGGCGCTATGTCTGCATGGTATGTCTTGTCTTCGCTTGGATTCTATCAAGTGGAGCCGGCCGGTGGAAGATACTTTTTCGGTTCGCCGTTGTTTGACGAGGCGGTGCTGAAAGTGAAGGGAGGTGAATTCACGGTGGTTGCCTATAATAATTCAGACGTGAATAAGTATATCCAGTCTGTGAAGCTGAATGACCAGCCGTATGACAAGAATTGGATTGATTTCAAGGATATAGTTGCGGGAGGAGTACTTGAGTTCGAAATGGGAGCTCAGCCAAAAGACTAACGGAGTTGGTCAGTCTGTATACTGATATCTGAGGATAAACGGATTTTGAATGGTCGCGGAGGGCAAGACTTTTATGAAGAATGTCTTGTCCCTCCGCCTTTTTGTTTTCTGGACCAATATCAGGCTTTATTCTGTAGAATTTGCGCTGAGATCTCTTCCAGAAGTCCTTGGCAGGCATCTTCCAGAATGTCGAGCACATTCTCGAAACCTTGTGCACCACCATAATAGGGATCGGGCACATGATCTGTTGTTCTTGTGCGGCAAAAGTCTGTCATGCGCCGGATTTTCTTTTCCGTCTCCACATCGGGCGCTTTTTCGCGCAAGGCGTCTATATTATTGTCGTCCATTCCTATGATCATGTCAAAGCGATGGAAATCGTCTGTCCGGACCGGCCGTGACAAGTGGGTCAGGCGGTATCCCCTGCGGATGGCATGGGCGCGCATCCTTGAGTCGGGCAGGTCGCCCTCATGGTAGTTGCTGATTCCTGCCGAATCCACTTCTATTTCTTTTTCCGCTCCGGCTTTCTTTATGAAAGTCCGCATGATTTCCTCGGCAGATGATGAGCGGCAGATGTTTCCGAGGCAGACAAAAAGTATTCTGTATTTCACGTTCGAAGTTAATGATTAATGGTTAATACTGATAAGTGACATCGGTTTTTGTGATGAAACTTATATTTGCGGGCCTATTCCCAGATATTTCCTGAATTTTTCCACACTGGTGTTCATAATCAGTCCTTCCGGGAACTCTGTTTCCTGTACGAGTTCCAGCGCGAAGTTGTAGGTGGCGATGTCGAACGAGATGTGGGCGTCGCTTCCCAAGATAACCGGGACCTCATATTGTTTGCACAGACGGAGAATCTCCAGATTGTTGGGACGTGCCTCCACTTTATGGCGGTTCGGGCGCAGGGAGCTGTTGTTGATTTCAAGCAAGGTGTGGTGTTCCTTGGCTGCCTTTACTATCGGCTCGAACAGAAGTCTGGCCGTGCCGTCTCCCGGATGACTGATGATATGGATGTAGGGGTTCGAGACTACATTGACCATTCCTTGCGTATTCTCTTCCGGAGTGCCTTGTGTATAGCAGAGCGAGTGGATACCCGCGATGCGGAGGTCCAGCATGTTCAGATAGTTCTCGTCCATGTCGAGTGTCCCTTCCGTATCGAGAATGTTGATTTCCGCTCCCAGCATCAGTTCGATTCCGTACATCTGTCGCGGAACGATGTAGAGGTTACGGAAATAGATCGGGGAACAGCTTCCCGGTATGCCTGAAGAGTGTTCCGTAATGCCCAGCAGCTTCAGGCCTTTGTCGGCGGCGGCCTTCACCATTTCCTGTAAAGTGCTGAACGCATGTCCGCTGGCAATGGTATGCGTGTGTACGTCTAATTCTATCTTCATATCTTCTTTTATATTTTACATAGGGTCTGCATCATAATATACATTTACCGTGCGGAAACGTTCGTCGGCCACAATGGCTCGTTGCACTTCCGTGAGGTATAGTCTTATTTTCTGGAGGGAGGCTTCCTGTTCCACCTTGACCATGATTTTCCGGATGAACAGTGCCTGTATCCGTGCCACAGGAGGCTTGTCCGGCCCTAGCACTCTGTCGCCCAGTCCGTTGCGGAGATAGGCGGCCATCTGGGCGGCAGCCTGTTCCGCCACCTCTTCTTTCCGGTGTTTCAGATACACATAAATAAGGCGGTAGAAAGGCGGATATCTGAACAGGCGGCGTTCGGTCAGCTGATCTTCGTAAAGTTCCCGATAGTTGTTGTCGAGTACCTGCCGGATGAGCGGGAGGTCGGGCGATTTGGTCTGCAGTACGACCAGTCCCTGCCTGTTCCTTCTTCCGGCCCGTCCCGCCACTTGAGCCATAAGCTGGAAGGCACGTTCGTGGGAACGGAAATCGGGATAGTTGAGCATGGAGTCGGCGTTCAGTATTCCCACCACGCTTACCCGGTCGAAGTCGAGTCCTTTCGATACCATTTGTGTACCGATAAGTATGTCTGTCCGCCCTTCCTCAAAATCCGAAATGATCTTCTCATAGGCTGTGCGTGAGCGGGTTGTGTCGAGGTCCATGCGCGCCACCCGGGCTTCCGGAAAGAGTTGCCGGATGTCATCCTCTATTTTCTCAGTACCGAATCCCCGGTTCACCAGTTCCGTGCCTTCGCAGGCCGGACATACGGCAGGCACCTGATAGGTGTATCCGCAATAGTGGCACGTGAGCTGGTTCAGCCTTTTATGGTATGTCAGACTCACGTCGCAGTTCCTGCATTTGGGCACCCATCCGCATGTGCGGCACTCGATCATCGGTGCGAATCCCCGGCGGTTCTGGAACAGGATAACCTGTTCCTTACTTTCAAGTGCTTCTTTTATTTTCTGAAGGAGTAGCGGCGAGAACTGTCCGTTCATCCGTTTCTTTCGTCCCAACTCCTTGATGTCCACCAGTTCAATGTGGGGAAGCTGGATTTGCCGGTGGCGTTCGTTCAGTTCCACCAGTCCGTATTTCCCCTGCCGGGCGTTGTAGTAAGTCTCGATGCTCGGGGTGGCTGTCCCCAGCAGCGTCTTTGCACCGAATATGGAAGCCAGCATGATGGCGGCGTTCCGTGCGTGGTATCGGGGGGCGGGGTCCTGTTGCTTGTAGGAAGTCTCGTGTTCCTCATCGATGATGACCAGTCCCAGCTTCTGGAATGGAAGGAAGATGGAGGAACGTACCCCCAGTATCACGTCGTAAGGAGAGTCGGAGAGCTGTTTCTGCCAGATTTCCACCCGTTCCGCATCAGGAAACTTGGAATGATAGATTCCCAGCCGGTTTCCGAACACTCTCCGGAGACGCTCGGTGATTTGTGTGGTCAGGGCTATTTCCGGCAGGAGATAGAGCACCTGCTTGCCGGCTTCCAGCACCTGACTGATAAGGTGGATATAGATTTCGGTCTTTCCGCTGGCGGTGACACCATGGAGCAGACATACATTCTTTTGTGCGAATGAATGGAGTATCGTGTTCAGGGCTGTCTGTTGGGCCTGACTGAGAGTGTTCACTTGCGTGGTTCCGGTATCATCCGTGCAAAGCCGTCCCGTCTCGTGAAGATAAATTTCCAGGATTCCTTTTTCCACCAGTCCGTTCAGTACGGAAGATGCAGCCTGAGCGGCCTCCAGAAGTCGCGTGCGCGACACTTCTTCCGGTTCTTTCCCCTCTTCCCAATGGGAAAGCTCAAGATATTTCATCAGTACAACCTGTTGTTTCTTGGCACGTGAGAGCAGGTCAAGCTGGATATGCAGGTTCCTTTCGTTCCGCATTCTTTCCGTGAGCCGCACACGCGCTTCTGTACGTGGCTTGTAGTTCTGCTTCAGTTCTTCCTTTATCCGTACGGCCTCTTTGTCGAGGAGGGATTTTATTACGGGAAGCAGATTCCTGATACGGCTTTCCTTTTCCAGTCGGGCGATGTCTTGTGCCTTTCCCTCCCCGAGCAGGTCAAGCACCTTCTGTTCTTTTTCGGACAAGGGAGCCGAGGCTTCGAAGTCCGGATTCCCTTCCACGCGGGTCTCGCTCTCGATTTTCATCCCCGAGGGGACAGCCGCATTGTAGACATCTCCCCATGTACACAGGTAATAGTCGGCCATCCATTTCCAGAAGGCGAACTGATGCTTCAGAAGAATCGGATGTGTGTCGAGCACCTCCGAGACTTCTTTTGTCTCATATTCGTCCGAGGGCGTGGTATCGGTGCGGATAACGATTCCCGTATAGTATTTCTTGGCTCCGAAAGGCACGATGACACGGCATCCCCATTCCACCTTTCCTTCCAGTTCTTCCGGAACGGCATAGGTGAACTGACCCATGACGGGCAGGGGTACTATGACATCGACGTATTTCTTCATGAATGGTCAGTATAGAAAACACAGAGTATCACAGAGCTCTTCGTCTCAATCTCTGTGTTACTCTGTGTCCTCAGTGGTTTATATGGCTTTGTCAGAACATGTAGGCGAGCGAGATCTGCCAGGTGTTCTGCTTGAACCCGTCGCTGGTAGTGCTTCCCCCGTCTACGAGTTTTTTCATGATTCCGTTGTCTTTCAGCGCGATGTTGTAGGTGGCGCCCACATGCACGTGGCTGAAAAGCTTCAGTCCGGCACCCACGTTGAAGGTGGTGTTGTTTTTCTTGAACTCACAGATCTCCTTGAATGTCCTGTGTCCTACATTGAATCCGAACTGGGGTCCTGCGGCCACGTATGCTCCCACGAGGCTGCTGAATCCGAAGGTCCATTTCACGTTGATGGGGATTTCGATGCTCTTCTTCATGGTCGAGCCTTCTTCTGTGTCAATTCCATATTGGTTGTACAATACGGACGCATCCAGTCCCAGTCCGAGCAGGGGAAGGGTAAGGTCGGCGGTGGGTCCCACGAAGAAACCGGTACGGTTATCGGGGTTGAACACTTCTTTCGAGATAGAGACTTTCGATACATTCAATCCGGCCTTCACACCGAACTGCAGTTGGGCTTGTGCCGGGATGGCCAGGCAAAGGCAAGCCATGAGCATTAAAGCAGAAAAAATCTTCTTCATAATTTTTCTTGTTTTATATGTGAACGGGACAAATATAAGAAAGTTTTTCCAATTTATGACAATTGGAGTGAGCGTAGAGTTATAAAAGCATGGGCTTTTGTTTTTAAGAAAACGGAAGCAGTGTTTCGTTTTTGAAACTCGAATTGACATTCTGTCAATCCTGAGGCCTGAGACTGCGTTGTTTGCATCTGCATTCGAAGCCTGTGGAAAAAATCGCACGGAGGACGGTTTGTGTGAATGCATGTTTCTTTTGAAATAACGGTTTTCTTGGCTTTATTTTCTGTAAATTGTCTTTCCGGTGTTGGAAAGTCTGATCTGTTCTGTTTTTAGTTTCTTTTTGCTGTTTTTAAAATGATGCACTCAAGACCGTTTTCAGAGTGAAAAACAGAAGTTTTTGCTTCTGAAAACAAACGCTTCGGCGTTTTATTTGAAATGCCGAAGCGTTTGAGGGCAAATGTTCAGGCGTTTTGCCTGAAATGTCAGGACGTTTTCCGGCATAAAAGCATCGGTTTTCCTGGGATATGGTTTCGGCCTTACCCCCTCCACAAGCCTTGTGGAGGGGGTAAGGCTTTTACATTCGTTAAGAAACCGCTTCTGGTTGAGGCGGATTCTCGCGGGTGCGTGTTAGTATGAATGCTATTTTTATGACATTATGTTCGGCTTATTGGAAAATATCCGTCTAATTGTTTATGTCCTCTTAAGGTAATTATATGGGCAAAGAAAACGTATGCATTCAAAAGAATCCGCAGAAAATCTTTATCTTTGTGACAGGACTAAAAAACGGGAAACCATGATGAAATATCCGATAGGTATACAGAGTTTTGCACAGCTCCGGGAAGACAATTATGTGTACGTGGACAAGACCGCCCTGATTTATCAGTTGGTCAGTCTGAGAAGCCGTTGCCGATGATTTATCAGAGCGGTTACCTGACCATAAAGGACTATAACCGTGAGTTTGGCACGTTTCTTCTTGATTATCCGAACAATGAGGTGAAGAAAGGTTTTGTTTCATTGGTGGCTTCTGACTCCTCGCAGACAGGTACGGCGGAAGAGTGGAAAATCGGCTGAGTGCGGAGATATATGCATTGAGGATAAAAAACTTTTTACGCCATATAATAATAACTTACAGTCAATTCAGTATTATGAGGATAAAAGAAATAAAGATCAATAACTTTCATTGCTATCAGCAAACAAACTTCCAATTTGCTGATAGAGTAACTATATTGATTGGTAAGAATGGAAGTGGTAAATCGTCTTTAATAAAAAGTATAAAGAATGCTCTGAGTATTTTTTTTCCAACAATCCTTTATGGGGATATCAGACAATTGTGGGAAGTGTTAGTGATTTGTCTGTGGCGAATCTCAGTTTGAGAGAAATCTGGCACGATAATGATATGAAGCCGGCAGAATATGTTGATATAAGGGTAACTGCCGAAAAAGTAAGTTATGAAGATGGCTCATCAGATGGCATTCCATCATGGTCATTCCGAAAGTTTTCTACTCCGAAATCAAAATTACAGAACTCTTATTATAAGAATGCATACAAGTATTTTAGAGAGAATTATACTGATAACACAGCCTGGCCATTGTTTGTTTACTATTCTGACAGATATCCTCATATTGATGCGAAGCTAAGTGATTCCATCAAGATAATGATAGATAATGACGAGAAGCTGTACCGATGCTGGGGATACTATCATTGGGATAAAGATTCTTCGTGTGCATTGATCTGGCAAGAACGTTTTATACGCATACACAATCTTCTTTTCAAAAGACAGCAAAGATTTAGTCGTATAGAAGACAAAAGGTCTAAAGAGGCTGTGGCTTGCCGAAAGGATATTGAGAAGTTTACTGCAGAGATTGACTTTGTGTTAAAGTATATCAAAAAATTCACGTCAAATGCAGGTTCAAATCTTTCAGACATAACCAATGTCTTGCAAGTAACGGACATTATTGTTGACGGGGTTAATGAGAATTATCTTGTAGCATATTTCGCAGATGGCAGTCGCAGACGATGGGATGAGCTTCCTGCCGGTTATGAGAGGCTCTACAATATTGTATTCGATATTGCATACCGTTCGTATATCCTCAATGGACCAGAATGCGAGCCGCAGGGTATTGTGCTGGTTGACGAACTTGATCTTCATCTGCATCCGTCAATGGAGCAGGACGTGCTGCAGCGTCTCACTTCGACCTTTGAACATATACAGTTTATAGTCTCCACACATTCTCCTTTGGTAATTAGCAACACACCACTTGGAGATTTTGGTAAGATAATCCTTCTGCGACATGATGGTGAGATCTATGACCATACAGATATTTCAGATCAGTATGGCATGGACTATGATCTGGTGCTTTCAGCTGTAATGGATACAGAACCGCGCAATGCTAAGTTGGAACAGCTGAAAGGCAAATATCTTAGGCTGATGCGCAGAAAAAAAACTGAACTTGCGGAAGAAACACTTGTTGCAATCAAATCGTTGGTCGCTTCAGATATTGCTTTTTGATAGTCAATTCTCATTTTGACACAACTTCCTTTTGAAGTTATATTACACCGCTTGTCTCCTCGTATGAGACGATACCGGAGGCAAAGATAATGAATTAATTCATATAGATACCATTTCGGTATCTTTTTTATCGTGGGCTGCCAAAAAAATTTCAATTGTTGACCAAAAGCGGCGGCTTTCATCATCTATACATCAGTTTTCCAATGATATGCATGTGTTACTGTCTCATACGAGGAGACGGTACGCACAAAATATGCCCGACAGCTTGTCTTTAAGACATAGAGGGAAATTTCCGGGACGGTATTTCAATACTGTCAGATTTGGGGAATCTAACCATAACTACATGTATATTAACTACTTAATAATACATGCAGGACTTAGGGATATATCCTTTACCGAATGGCTCCCCGTTTGAAGGCAACCTTTGCCTCATCTGTCCGATTCTTATTTTCTTTTTATACGTTTTTTCCTTTTCCATTCCGAATGGAAGGGGAAACCCCTTGCGCCTGTCCGGGAGGATACGCGCAGGGCTTTTTATACCTCATCAAAATGTTGCAATCACGGACAGATAAGGGGAAGTCAGGAAATGTGCTGCTTTTGGTAGAGGAAAAAATCGAAAGAGAAAAAGAAAAATCAAATAGTTTAACAATTTAATTTTTATTGCAATGAAAAAAGACAAGGAAAAAGCAAAGTACATGTCTCCTCAAACGAGGAAGATTGTAGTAAAGTTGGAAAGCAGCATCTGTGCTGGTTCTGCCGACATTGATAACCCCAATGCGAACAGCGGGAAAATCGAAAAGCATGAGGTGAATACCGATTTCGGCTTTACTCTTACAGACCAGGAATGGGATGAGACAGGGAATTTTTAATAGACAACGGAACAAAACAGATAAAGCTATGAAAGCTAAAAAGTATTTCATGATTCCTTTCCTTGCGCTCTTGGCTTGTGGCTGCCAGGACGAGGAACGGATAACTATGCCGCTTGCCAGCGGTGAAGAGGTGCAGTTCGGCGCCACACTCGGACAGAATGCCACATCGAGAACCATTTACGGCACGGAAGAAAATAATGCATTTCCTATTTATTGGGTCAACGGAGACGAAGTGATTGTCAGCTCTCCCGAATGTGGGAACAGCAATGGCGTCGGTTCGGCGAACTATAGAGTGACCGTAGAGGGGAATTCGCAGGATTATGCCACTAGTCTTGACAAGACAGGGGATATAGGAGTGCGCTGGGGCGATAACTCGACAGGCACTTTCTATTCCATGTATCCCGCATCGGCGGAACATACCAAACTTGGCAGTGACTTCAAGACCGTGACGCTGACCATGCCGGCCCAGCAGGACAACAACTATAAGGATGAGAATGGTGTGAAAACAATACTTCCTGACATGAACGCCTGCTTCATGTATGCCAAAACGGCCGACGTACCGAGCGGAGAGACGGTGGAGCTGAAATATAAACCGCTTTCCACTGCACTGCGCTTCAACGTGGTAGGTCCTGTATCAGGCGAAGTTACAATCAACTATATCCGAGTATATGCTCCGGAGGGCACTTCCATCAACGGTACTTACAGCGTGGATCTCTCGACAGCTACAGATGATGCACTGCCGGCCATGACTCCTGTGCGTGGGCTCAATTATGTAACGTTCAATGTGGCCGATTCCGAAACTGGTGCATATCTGACTCTGGGTAGCGGCGAACGTTTCGAGGTGAATGCCTTCCTCCTGCTTGCAGAAGAAACCGAAATCACTGATAAATGGTATATCGAAATAGGTACCAGTGCCGGAATCAGCTATAAGAAATATCTGGATGGTATAGCTGTTGACGGTAAAAATAAGACCCTTGTCCCGGGTAAGGTACACCGTCTGCCGGATTTGCCGCCTTTGAGCGAGTCTCCGGAATGGGATGCTGCCAACTGGATGGCCAACCTCCAGCGCAATGTTTACCTTTCGGAAATTTCTATCCCTGGTTCGTGGTATTCTTTGAATGGCGAATATCAGACTCGAAATTCCATATCTACTCAATATAGCGCCGGTGTTCGCGCATTCCATATTGATACAAGATGGAGAGCAGATAGAGAGTATATTCTATTTCCGCCGCATTTTGAATACACTATTACTGACTTAGGGGTTGCAGATAATGGAGACACATATGACGTTGAAGGCGATGACGGTAAAGAAGGTAAATGTATGACTCAAAGTTCTCCGACCTTTAAATCAGTCTTGGATCAAATAACCGAGAAAGTCGCGGAGGACGAGTATATGGTAGTGATGTGTACTTTTGCGCAAGGTAGTACCGTACATGGCGACTGGAGGAAAGCCATCAGCGATGCATGCGCGGATAACGCCAAAGTAATCGAGGCAAGCAGTTTAAATGAAAACACTGTGGTGGGCGATGTGTTGGGTAAGGTTATCGTGATAGTGAACACATTCACCGAAGGCGAAGTGGCAGGTAGCAAATGTCTGTTCTTTAACATGGGTATAACTCTGGCTGAAAGCGATTGGAGTAATCTTAGCGATCCTAACAAGTATTATCACAGTCCATTGACATGGTATAACACTACATCTTCCGGTATCACAATGTATGGCACTCATGCCCAGATAACTACAGATGGAGACAGCTATGATGGCGGCGACCGTGGTTGGGTACCTTCATTTGCCGATCGCAAACAGATGGCAACAAACATCCTGAACTGGTCCAAGAGCAATTACAGTGACATAGAAAACTATGCCCACAACGCCTGGATTTATTTAGGATTGGGAGGTTACATACCCGGTACTGGCTGGGGTAGTGACGATGCCGCCCCTGTAGCAAAAGAACTTAACCAGTGGATTGGTAACATTGTTACAAATATGAACACTGAGGCAGACTACTATCCGGTCGGCATTGTATTTATGAACTATGCGACTGACTACAGTTCCGTAGTTAATGACATTCTGATGCTGAACAACAAATACCGCAAGGCTTACGACCCGAACCGTTCGCCCGTTGACGGTGAATACATTACTGGCGGTGGCGGCAGTCCGGTACAGTCGGCGGCTGCAGGATACAGCTCCGGTATGACGGACAACAATACCGATGCAATAGGTTGGACAAGATGCAGATAAAATGGCAATAACTGTTTTCCACAGGGCAGGCAATCTGCCTGTCCCTGTGGAAAATTTTTGTTCCAGCCATTCTGCCAACTATCCATTACGACTATTCTAATAAAAAGAAATCTACCTATATGCATAAATATCTTGGTATGGCTGCCGCCATGTTGGCAGCACAATTACTATTCTCCTGTTCGGAAGACGAACTGGGTTGCGCCGACCCGGATTACGGGCAGATTGTGGCACACATAGACCAGCCTGTCACCACGCGCACTGCCGTAGGCGATGCGGTGGACGGAACAAACGCGGTGGGCATTGCATGGACAGACGGTGACGAGATCGGCGTGTTCGATGCATCGGGCGCTGTGCAGAAACGCTATGCCAAAGTGGGCCAAGGCACGGCGGCTACGGCTGCTTTTGCCGCATCCGGCACAACAGCTTTCAACCAGCCGGTCTATGCCTACTATCCGTATGGCGATGACAATGCATCGTACAATGTCCGTTCACTTGTCGGCACACTGCCGGCTGTCCAGAATATGGGAGACGGTACGTTGCACGGCGACTACAAAATCGGTCGTTCCACGACACCGGCTGCGGATGGAGGTTACGAGTTTGTATTCAGACACCTCTTCTCACTGGCACGCATCACCGTCGATGCAACCGGTACACCCCTTCAAGGCGAAACGCTGAAGAGTCTTACGGTGAGTGTGAGCCGTGGAGAAGCCGGAGTGCCCATAGCCGGAGACTTCACTTTCAGTGCGGAAGACGGCAGTTGGACACAGACCGGCGAAGGACAGAACTCCATTACCCTCGAATGGGGCGAAGAAGCTCCCTCCCTCGAACAGCCGCAGACCTGCTATATGAGCCTTTTCCCGCTCGTCCGGACGGGTGACCTTTTCACCATCACGGCTACCACGGACAGCTACCGGGCAGAGTTCACGGCCGCCAGTCTTACGAACTTCTCTGCCGAGCAAATCTATACCTTCCCCGTGACGCTCAGCAAGTATGAGTCCATCAAGGTATATGACAGCGAGGGAGCTGTGGTGCAAGGCAAGTTCACCTGCGCCGCGCTCAATGTGGACGGGTTGCCAAGCATCATTAATAGCGGAGGCCCCGGCGCAGACGGCACGTCGACCCTTGGCCGCATCATGAACGGATTGGGCTATGACTTTATTGCCGTGAGCGAGGACTTTGACTATCACGATGAGCTGGCCAATGCAATGACCGATTACAATGCTGGTACTAACCGAAAGGTTACGGCGTGGAACATTGTCGAAAAAAACAACACCGACGGCCTCGGTTTCTTCTGGAAGAAAGATGGCATCACCGCCACAGGTGAAACCATGGTGGAGTTCAATGATGCATACGGTGGATTGACCGGAGGTGCCAACACACTGATAGCAAAAGGATTCCGCCACTATGTAGTGACCGTGGCCGAGGGCGTGGAAATAGATGTCTACATCACCCACATGAATACGTATGGCGGCGAGGGCAATACCGAGAATAAGAACGAATGGGTGGCAGCTCAGCTCTCGCAGTTGCGTCAGCTGCGCGACTATGTGGTGGAACGCGCCGAGACAAATAAACGTCCGGCCATCATCATGGGCGACACCAACATGCGCTATACCCGTCACCAGATTGTGACCAATCTGATAGATCCGGTGATAAACGGGGGCTTGCAGATAGCCGATCCGTGGGTGGAACTGCGGCGTGGCGGCGTTTACCCGACGTGGGACACCAAGTCACTGATGATTCGCTCCAAATTCGCGGGCGACAATGAGAATGATATTCTGTGCGCGGACGACCAGCGCGGCGAAGTGGTGGACAAGATGTGGTACATCAATGTGCCGAATGCCCCGTTACAGTTGAAAGCCATCAGTTGCATGAACAATGTGGATGACTTCGCGTCGGGCACCGAACAGGCGGCATACAGCGGCGTGACCGTGGAAGATGCGGAGGGCAACCTTCTGGAGAATCAGGAGGTGAGCTACACGAGGGTGAACGGGATAGCCGACCACTTCCCCGTGGTGGTAAGTTTTGAGTACACTCATACTAATAATAGAGAACAATAATCAAAAAATTCATAATTCTTATGAACAAGAAATGTTTTCTTGCGGCTGCCGTACTGGCGGTCGCGGGACCGGTGTGTGCGCAGGACGCCAACACCGTGAACAGTGACGGCTATACCGAGACAGTGGAGTATAGCAACGACAAGTATAAGGTGGAGACCAACCGCTTCTGGAGCAACTGGTTCATCTCGGTGGGCGCCGGTCCGCAGGTGCT
>DWVR01000002.1 GCA_019120125.1 Candidatus Phocaeicola excrementigallinarum
TCCTAAAATTAAACCTTCTTTTGGCAAAGATAGTGAAAGGTGAGCGGAGAGGCAAACGAAAAACGAAGTTTTTCAAGTTTGACTATCCCGAACCGCATCCTGGCTTATCTAAAGATAGTGAAAGGTGAGCGGAGAGGCAAACGAAAAACAAAGTTTTTCAGGTTTGACTATCCCGAACCGCATCCTGGCCGCACCACCTCCCCTCTTTTTGTCTGACCGGAAAGAAGGTCCGTCCTTAACTGTTAATTAACCACGTATCATCGGGGAACATGAAAAACGAAGCATGAAACACACTGTACATTGCAAACCCGACAGCAACCAGCCACAGCAGGATCAGCAACACCTTGGTCCACGTAGACATGGGTTTCCAGCGGCCGAAGCTCTGCATCAGCAACTGCAACAGACCGATGACCGGAAGCGCCACTACCACCAGTCCGCAGATGGCAAAAGCGACAGCCGGAGCAGACATGGTACCCAGCACTCCCCAGTCAATATACGGCATGGCCTGATAGAAGAAAGCAGGCACACTGACCAGTATCCCCGCAGCCGCCAGTATCAGGGCGAAAAGTGCCACCAGGGCTCCCAGCAGCACGGGTACCAGACAAACCGCCACGATAATCAGCAGAATTTTCAGCAATCCGCCAATGAAACGGGTCAGTCCTCCGGCCAACTGATGCAGAAACGACTGGGTCTTTTCTGAACGGATAGATTCATTCACCCGTTCGAAACCATCGGTTACCGTCTTTCCGATATTCTCCACATTCACCGGCTCTCCCCGCATCTGAAGCTTCTCTGTAGCAGTACGTGCCAAGGGCATGATTATCCAAGCTATCAGATAAATAAAAATAAATCCATGGAAAACAAGTCCTATCAGGATAAAAGCAAGACGAACCCAAGTAGGATCCCATCCCAGATAAGCCGCCAAACCGCTGGCCACACCTCCCAGAATACGGTCGTCCGGGTCGCGGAACAAACGGCGAGTTACCGTTTCCGAAGGGTCGGCATCAACAGTCTGTTGCGAAGTAGCCTCCCCTTCCTCCGAATCATCGTTCAAATCCTCGGGTTTTCCCATCCGGGAAATAACCGCTTCTACCTCCCGAATAGTCACCACCTGATGCCCCTCCCGCAGATACTCGTTAAAAAGTTCAGCAATACGATCCTCCATGTCGCGTACAATCTCGTCGGCTCCTTCATGATTCCGAAAGTGGTAACGCAAATTGTTCAGGTAGTTGTCCAACAAAATGTAAGCATCTTCATCTATGTGATAAACGGTGCCACCTAAATTGATTGTCAATGTCTTTTTCATGATTGTGTAGTGGTTAATAGTTTATATCTTAAATGATTCACAGTATCGGAAAGTTCATCCCAAGCAACTTCCAATTCAGCCAAAAAATCCTCTCCCTGAGCAGTAAGCCGATAATACTTACGCGGTGGTCCCTGTGTAGATTCCACCCACTCGTACGAAAGCAGCTCATCGTTCTTCAACCGGGTGAGCAAAGGATAGAGTGTTCCTTCGACCACTATCAACTTGGCTTCCTTCAATTTCAGAATGATGTCTGAAGCATACGAAGGCTCGCGATGGAGTAACAGCAGAATGCAATATTCCAGCATTCCTTTACGCATCTGTGATTTCACATTATCTACTTTCATTGTCCTTCAGTTTTGTATAACACAAATATATGCATTATTTAAATACCTTGTTATGCAAGGTACTATATTTTAATTATTTTAACAAGAATACCAAACAGAGACAAGTATCATAAGAAGGAAAATCTTATCTTTGCCGTCAGACAAATCAACTAAATCAACAGATACTATGTTTTACATCAGAAAAGCGACTACAGCGGATATTCCGCTAATTAACCACCTTGCACAACAAGTTTTTCCGGAAACCTACAAGAACATCCTCAGCAGCGAACAGATAGCGTATATGATGGACTGGATGTATTCACCCGAAAGTCTGCGTAAACAAATGGAAGAAGAAGGACATACCTACTATATAGCCTACGAGGAATGCGAGGCAGCCGGATATGTTTCCATACAGCCGCTGGAAAAAGACTTGTTCGAACTACAAAAAATCTATGTGCTGCCGTATTATCAGAAATACCACTTGGGCAGACAACTCTTTGAACAGGCAGTAAAGGCCATCCGGGAACTGCATCCGGAACCCTGCCTGATGGAGCTGCGTGTAAATCGCCACAATCCGGCATTGGGATTCTACGAACACATGGGAATGAAGAAACTACGCGAAGACGATTGCCACATTGGTAACGGATACTACATGAACGACTACATTATGGGATTAGACATCCGATAAATACAAATAAAACGACTACACGTTTTAAACAAAACGAACGGATGTTTGAATGAAAACATACGCATGTTTTACTTCAAACATCCGTTCGTTTTTTACAGCTCAGTCTCTGCTGGAAAACAACTGTGACTGCGCATTCCGAGTTTCGTACTCCAACAGGAAACGCTTTGCCTCCAACCCGGCGGCATATCCTGTCAACTGACCGGAACTACCTACCACACGATGACAGGGTACCACAATCAGCCAAGGATTGTCGTGACACGCTCCTCCTGCCGCACGGACCGCCTTAGGAGAGCCGACAGCCTCCGCCACTTGGGCATAAGTCCGGGTTTCTCCATAAGGGATATCCAGCAATACCTGCCAGACACGCTGCCGGAACGGAGTACCTTTCCAGGCCAACGGA
>DWVR01000080.1 GCA_019120125.1 Candidatus Phocaeicola excrementigallinarum
GCGCACGATGAAATGATATAATTGGTCAATATCAGCTGCTTTCGTGAAACCAAATCGCCAAGCGGAATGACAAACACAAGTCCGACTACATAACCTATCTGGGTCAATGTCGCAACCATGCTGGCAGAAAAGTCGCTTACCCCAAAATCCTTTGCCATGCTGCCCAACAAAGGCTGGTTGTAGTAGCAGTTGGCAACGGAAAGCCCGGTAGCGACTGCCATCAGAGCCAGCAGAGGTGCCGGAATGCCGTGGTTTTCTCTCAATTCATATTTCATCATTTATTCCTCCTTTCAGTATGACACAACTTTCAATCCAATCAAGGAGGCAATGAGCGTGAACAGGAAGAAAAGCCGTATGGGAGTGGCCGGCTCTTTGAAAACGAATATCCCAATCAAGACCGTGCCGACCGCTCCGATACCCGTCCAAATGGCGTATGCCGTGCCCAAAGGCAAAGTCTGAACCGCTTTGGCAAGTAATGCCATACTCAATACCGTGGAAGCCAAGAAACCGCTTCCCCACAGATAAAAACCAATACCTGATGCCTCTCTCGTTTTTCCCAAGCAGAATGTAAGGCTTACCTCAAACAATCCTGCCAAAAATAAAATTATCCAATTCATACCTATGATTTATTAAATTCGAGCGCAAAAGTAAGCAAGTAAACCCTGATAGCTTTTTGCATTTGGTAAAAACGAATTTTGCATTTGACAAAAAACTGCCATCAATTCCCGTTTCCATGTACTATTTTATAATTTTGTACACCGACAACAGTAATGGATTATGGATATACAGCAAATCATCAATCAAAGATATACTATGCCGACCACATCCTTGAACAAGTTACGGCAATGCTTGACGGAAGTTTCATATCCCAAAGGATTCCGAGTATTGGAAAGTGGAAAAGTGGAAAAGAACATCTTTTTCATCAAGCAAGGCATTGTTCGTGCCTATACCTCGGTGGACGGAAAAGAAATCACTTTTTGGGTCGGCAAGGAGGGGGCGACCCTTGTCTCCATGAAAGGCTATGTGAATGACGAGTCGGGATATGAAACGATGGAGTTGATGGAAGATTCGGTCTTGTATGTATTGGAAAGAAAAAAACTGAAAGAGTTGTTCTCGGAAGACTTGCACATCGCCAATTGGGGGCGGCGTTATGCGGAGATGGAGCTGCTTGCCACTGAGGAACGGCTGATTTCCATGTTGTCTGCCATCGCTTCGGAACGATATAAGGAGCTATTGAAGAAAGAACCTGATTTGCTACAGCGATTGCCGTTGGGAAGCATCGCCACCTATTTGGGTATCACGCAAGCGAGTTTGAGCAGGATTAGAGCACAAATAAAGTGACGTTTTAACCAACGGGAGGATAGCAAGAGGTTTTGGGCAGACCAAAACACAAACTTGCTACCCTCCCGTTGTTATTGTTTATAACCCCAAGCCTTTGCCCTTTCTGTGCGGTGTAATAGTCCTCCTAATGGATGAGAACAATTTGTCGAACTGCTCCTTGAACCATTCGCTAATCAGTTGCTCATTGATGGCAAGTGCAAGTTTCGATTTGTCCGCCGGGGCTTTCACCACTTGGAAGCCAGCCCTCTCGGTCGTGAACTTACGTCTGTGTTCCTCCGAATAGAGTTCGCCCTCGTAGAACAGTGGCTTGCCGCTGATGAGCGTGGCGGTCTGCCTTTCGTTGAAGCCGACTTTGAAGCAGAACTTCTCCATGTACACAAGCTTTTGAAACAGCGGAAACCATTTCTTGGCTTTCTGGATGATGGATTTCAGGAATGAAACTTCCCTTTGGGGGTCCGTTTCCTTGTCCGCCATTTCCCTGCGGTGCTTGGCTTGCAGTTCCATTAGTTGGTGGCTATGTTCATCCTGCTGCCGCTGCATCTGCTGTCGCAACAATTCGATGCTCTCGTCTCGGGTGGTAACCTCGCCTTGCAGGGTGTAGTTGTCGGCTTCCAGTTCTTTCAACTTTCCGCTGCCCAAAAGAGAACCGACCTTTGCCACGAGTGCCGCTTTTGCCTAACTGCTTAATTCCCAATTTCAAATTCGCATTTCTGCCGAATCTCGGCGGTTATTCCATAGATTTTGCGTAACTTTGTCAACCTAATCTCTAAAATACATTGAGTCATGAAATTCATAGGAATTATTCCGGCAAGATATGCTTCCACACGTTTCCCGGCCAAACCTTTGGCCCGGTTGGGTGGAAAGCCCGTGATACAGAGAGTGTACGAGCAGGTGAAGGGTGTGTTGGACGACGCGTATGTGGCGACCGACGATGAAAGGATAGAAGAGGCGGTCAGGGCCTTTGGCGGCAAGGTGGTGATGACGTCCGTCAATCACAAAAGTGGTACGGACCGTTGTTATGAGGCTTATTGCAAGGTGGGCCACGGGTTCGATGTCGTGGTCAACATCCAGGGGGACGAGCCTTTTATCCAGCGTTCTCAGTTGGAGGCGGTGAAGGCATGTTTCGATGACGGGAACACACAAATCGCCACTTTGGTGAAGCCTTTTTCTCCGGCCGACGGGTATGACGCGCTGGAGAACGTGAACTCTCCGAAAGTCGTTGTCAACAGACAAATGCAGGCTTTGTATTTCAGCCGCTCCATCATTCCTTTCCAGCGCAACCGCGACCGTAAGGAATGGCTGGCGGGTCATGTATATTACAAGCACATCGGACTGTACGCCTATCGTGCGGATGTGCTGAAGGAGATCACTTCCTTGCCGCAGTCGCCTCTGGAACTGGCGGAATCGCTTGAGCAGCTGCGATGGCTTGAGAACGGATACAGCGTCAAGGTGGGTGTCAGTGAGGTGGAGACCATCGGCATTGATACGCCGGAGGACCTGGCCCGTGCGGAAGAATTCTTACGCCAACATCAAGAACTGAGATGACCATGCTTGACAGAACGACAGCGCCGGAAATCCGTCAGCTTGACGATTTTTCCATTATCCGTCCCGAAACGCGTGCGATGCGTAACGGCATGCCTTTACATGTGATTCAGGCCGGAAGCGAGGATGTGGTCAGGTTTGATCTGGTCATCAGGAGCGGACAGCTGCAGCAGAGCCAGCCGTTGCAGGCAGTGTTCACCAACAGGATGTTAAGGGAGGGGACCCGAACACTGACTTCGGCGGAGATAGCTGAGACGCTTGACTATTACGGGGCCTGGCTCGACGTGTCGGTCTCGGTCGACTCCAGTTTCGTGACGCTTTATTCTCTCTCCAGATATTTCAGCAGGACAGTGGAGATAATGGCGTCCATGATCAAGGAATCCGTTTTCCCGGAAAAGGAATTTTCAGTGATCCGGGACATCCACAAGCATCAGTTCATGGTGAACAACCAGAGAGTGGACGTGCTTTCGCGAAAGCAGTTGAACCGCTCCCTGTTCGGCGAGACGCATCCGTTGGGACGCTATGCCGGACTGGAGGACTACGACCGCATCAATGTGGAGACACTGAAAGAGTATTACAGGAGAAACTACAGCTCAGACAACTGCTCGGCCTATCTTTCCGGAAAAGTGACTCCGGAAATCATCCGGTGTGTGGAACTTCATTTCGGGGACGAGGAATGGGGACAGAACCCTTCGGCTCCGGTGCCGGCTCCGGCGGTCATCTCCACCGATTCCCGCAAGCGGATATTCGTGGAAAAGGAGGACGCCATGCAAAGCGCGTTGAAAATAGGAGGCTTCACTATTGACAGAAGACATCCGGACTATCCGAAGCTGCGTGTGCTGGTCACACTGTTCGGAGGATATTTCGGTAGCCGTCTGATGTCGAATATCCGTGAGGAGAAAGGATACACGTACGGAATAGGTGCCGGAATCGTGGCATATCCCGGAACGGGACTGCTGATTGTCAGTACGGAGACAGGCAATGAATACGTGGAGCCGGTAGTGCGTGAAATCTATCATGAGATGGACCGGCTCAGAGAGGAGCGTGTGCCTGACGATGAACTGGAGATGGTTCGCAACTATATGTTGGGCGATTTCTGCCGCTCGTATGAAAGTCCGTTTTCCCTTTCCGACGCATGGATCTTTATCGAGACCTCAGGGCTGGACCGTGATTTCTACAGAAGGGCACTGGCGGCAGTCCGCGACACGACCTCGGACGATCTGCTGACGATGGCCCAGATGTATTTTTGCAAAGAAAACTTAATAGAAGTAGTGGCAGGTAAAAAAGTATGAATCCGTGGGTAAGCCCATGGGTAAAAAGATTAATTTTGGAGGTCAAAACAAACAGAAGAATCAAGTAATGAATAAATACAGCATTTTATTGTCTGCCTTTCTGGTATTGGGAACCGGCCCGCTTTCCGCCCAGCTCTCGCTAGGCTATTATAAGTTCAAGGACGGCGCAGAGTACACCGGAGAACTTAAAGGGCGCCGTCCCAACGGAAAAGGGCGGACGGTGTTTAAGAACGGGGATGTCTACGAGGGAGAGTACATAAAAGGAAAACGCCAAGGTGAAGGTACCTATACGTTCAGTGACGGAGAAAAATACGTGGGAGAATGGTATCAGGACCAACAGCACGGCAAGGGGACCTATTATTTCATGAACAACAACCGCTACGAAGGTTTCTGGTTTGAGGACTTTCAGGAAGGTGAAGGGACCATGACATACTATAACGGTGACCTGTATGTGGGAACATGGCATCACGACAAGCGTGACGGAAAAGGTACTTATACCTGGAAAGGAGGGGCAACCTATACGGGCGACTGGAAGAATGACCTGAAGAACGGCCGGGGAACCATGGTCTGGGAGGACGGCTCGAAGTATGAGGGGGAATGGAAAAATGGAATGCGTGACGGAAACGGAACGTTCTACTACACCAACGGTGACAAGTATGTGGGCGACTGGAGAAACGACGTGCAGGATGGAAAAGGAATCTACCTGTTTCAGAATGGCGAGAAATACGAAGGAGACTATGCGAATGGAGAACGTACGGGTGAAGGCATTTATACCTATCCCAACGGCGACAAGTATGTAGGCCAGTTCTCCAATGGCTGGCAAGACGGGAACGGAACTTTCACTTGGGCTAACGGAGCCGTGTATGAAGGGCAATGGACCAGAAACCAGCGTTCGGGCAAGGGAACCTACAAGTGGGCGAACGGAGATGTCTACGAAGGACAATGGAAAAACAACATGGCGGACGGAGAAGGGACCTTACGAATGGCGGACGGCTCAATCTACACCGGAAGCTTTGTCAGAGGAAAGGAAGAAGGGAAAGGCACTCTGATCGGTAAGGACGGCACCCGTTTTGAAGGTTTCTTCAAGCAAGGGAAAAAAGACGGACCTTTCGTGGAAACCGACGCAAGCGGAAAAGTCCTGCGGCAAGGCACATTCAGATACGGACGTTTGTTGGAGGAAAAGAAATGACACTGGATCTGGTGGAACTGACGGAGAAAGTGCGTGCCCTGGCCATACAGACGGGACGCTTCATCCGTGAAGAACGGAACGGATTCCATCGGGAAAGGGTGGAGAAAAAACACGCACACGATTACGTGTCGTACGTGGACAGGGAGTCGGAACGGAGGATAGTGACCTGCCTGAGAAAGTTGCTTCCTGAGGCGGGATTTATTGCGGAAGAAGGCAGCGCGGCATTTTCTGACGAACCTTATTGCTGGGTGGTGGACCCGTTGGACGGCACCACCAACTTCATACATGACAATGCTCCCTATTGCGTCAGCATTGCCCTGCGCGACAGATCGGAAATCCTTTTGGGGGTTGTCTATGAGATTTGCCGTGACGAGTGCTTTTGGACATACAGAGGCGCGCCGTCTTACCGGAACGGGGAAGAGATCCATGTCTCGGAAGTGGAAAAGGCCGACGACGCTTTCCTTGCTTTGGGGCTTCCTTACGATGCGGAAGCCTACAGGCCTGTGTTCAACCGGCTGATTGACGGGGTGTATGGACATGTGGCAGGCACGAGGGTGGTGGGAGCCGCCGCGGCCGAGATGTGTTATGTGGCCTGCGGACGTCTCGACGCCCGTGTGGAAGCGTTTCTGGGACCATGGGATGTGGCCGCCGGAATCCTGATTCTCCGCAACGCGGGCGGAAAGGTGACTGACTTCGACGGAGGGGACGATTATGAATCAGGACGACAGATCGTAGCGTCCAACGGGAAAATTCATGGTTTCCTATTGAAAATCCTGAAAGTGGAATAAAAATCGTTCAGAATGTTCGGTTTATCAGAATAAATTTCGTAAGTTTGTGTGATTCAATTTTAAAAACACATTGTACTATGGTTATAGACAAATTAGAGAATCTGGAACAGTATGTGTCGTTAAATCCTTTGTTCGCACAGGCTCTCGGTTATTTGAGGTCGACAGACCTGAATGCCCATGAGAATGGCAAGGTCAGTCTGGTGGAAGGAAAACTGACTGTGAATTTCTCGCAGACAAAGCCCAAACAGAAAGGTGAGGCGAGACTGGAGACCCACGATGCCTTCATCGACATCCAGATCCCGCTGTCGGGAACGGAAGTGATCGGATACACGCCACGTGCGGAACTCCCGGAAACGCCATACAATGCAGAGGACGACATATCCTTCTATGAAGGGAATGCCGCGACCTATCTGGTGGTGAGGCCGGGTATGTTCGCCATATTCTTTCCGCAGGACGCCCATGCCCCCGGCATTTCTCCTGACGGCGTGAGGAAAATAATCGTGAAAGCTCGAGTATAATTAAAAACATTAAAAATTACTGATACTATGGATGAGGTTTTGAATATCATCAAGAATGATCCTTGGTTGGAACCATACGCGGATGCGATCAACGGACGTCATCAGCATGCCATCGCAAAGGAAAAAGAACTTGTAGGCAAAAAGAAACTGACGGATTTTGCCGACGGACATCTGTATTTCGGCCTGCACAAGACCGACAAGGGATGGGTGTTCCGCGAATGGGCCCCCAATGCTACGGACATTTATCTGATCGGAGATTTCAACGGCTGGAAGGAAACCTCCGCTTATAAGATGAAACGTCTGCGCAACAGTGGGAACTGGGAAATCAAGCTTCCGGAGAAAGCCATGAAGCACGGTGACCTGTACAAGCTGAAAGTTTATTGGGACGGAGGATGCGGAGAACGTATTCCGGCATGGACCAGAAGAGTGGTCCAGGATGACGAGACCAAGATCTTCAGCGCGCAGGTATGGAACCCGGAGAAACCTTATAAGTTCAAGAAAAAGACATTCACCCCCAACGTAGGTCCGCTGATGATTTACGAGTGCCATGTGGGTATGGCGGAAGACGCGGAACGGGTGGGTACCTATAACGAGTTCCGTGAAAATATCCTTCCGCGCGTGGCGGAGGACGGTTATAACTGTATCCAGATCATGGCTATCCAAGAACATCCGTATTACGGCAGCTTCGGATATCATGTGTCCAGCTTCTTTGCTCCTTCCTCGCGCTTCGGAACTCCCGACGAGCTGAAGCAACTGATTGATACGGCTCACCAGATGGGCATTGCCGTCATCATGGATATTGTCCACTCGCATGCGGTGAAGAACGAGGTGGAAGGATTGGGAAACTTTGCCGGCGATCCGTGCCAGTATTTCTATCAGGGTGGCCGTCGCGAGCATCCGGCATGGGACTCCCTTTGCTTTGACTACGGGAAGAACGAAGTGCTCCATTTCCTTCTGTCCAACTGCAAGTACTGGATGGAGGAATTCCATTTCGACGGATTCCGTTTCGACGGCGTGACCTCCATGCTGTACTACAGCCATGGACTGGGCGAGGCTTTCTGCAACTATGGCGATTATTTCAACGGCCATCAGGATGACAATGCCATCTGTTACCTGACTCTGGCCAACAAACTGATACATGAGGTGAATCCGAAAGCCATCACTATCGCCGAAGAGGTTTCCGGCATGCCGGGACTGGCCGCTCCGTTCGAGGATGGAGGCTACGGGTTCGACTACCGTATGGCGATGAACATTCCTGACTATTGGATCAAGATCATCAAGGAACGCCGTGACGAGGACTGGAAACCGTCAAGCCTGTTCTGGGAGGTGACCAACCGACGCAAGGATGAGAAGACCATCTCGTATTGTGAAAGTCACGACCAGGCTTTGGTGGGTGACAAGACCATCATCTTCCGTCTGATCGACGCGGACATGTACTGGCATTTCAGGAAAGGTGACGAGAACGGTGTGGTGGAACGTGGAATCGCTTTACACAAGATGATCCGTCTGCTTACAGCCTCTACCATCAACGGAGGTTATCTGAACTTCATGGGCAATGAGTTCGGACATCCTGAGTGGATTGACTTCCCGCGTGAAGGCAACGGATGGTCTTACAAGTATGCCCGCCGTCAATGGCATCTGGTGGACGACAAGAGTTTGTGTTACCATTATCTTGGAGACTTTGACAAGGCGATGGTTCATCTGCTCACCGGCGTGAAGAACATCCAGAAGTCAGACGTGATAGAGGTATGGCACAATGACGGCGACCAGATATTGGCTTTCCGCCGCAAGGATTTGGTATTTGTATTCAACTTCAACCCGACCCGTTCGTTTACGGATTATGGATTCCTGGTTCCGCGCGGAGCATACGACGTGGTGCTGAATACCGACAACAAGGCATTCGGTGGCTTTGGATTCTCCGATGATTCAATCCGTCACTTCACTTGTGCAGACCCGCTTTATGCGAAGGACAAGAAAGAGTGGCTGAAACTGTATGTTCCGGCACGTTCGGCTGTAGTGCTGAAACGGGTGAAAGCTTAATTCTTTTATGAGTTATTACATCAGTTCATTATACAAGAAGACCGCACGCATCATGATCGTGGTATGCGGTCTTCTTTTTTCCATTTTCAGTTTTGTCTATCTCTATGTGTTCCAGCGTGAGTTGCTGGAAGCCTTGCATTTCTCCCTGGCTCATGGGAAGACTCAGTTCGCACCGGCGACGAGCGCGATAGTGATCACTCTGATCCTGCTCTTGCTTAGGTGGGGAGTGAACAGCCTGTTGGGACTGAAGGGATATGTCAGGGCATTGTCATATTTCCCCTCTTTTCTGGTTTTATGCGCACTGACCGACATTGACAGGAATGTCTACACTTCTGCGGCACATTCAGACTGGCTGTGGCTTCTTCCGTTGCTGATCATGCTTTTTGTGGGAGCGGCCTACATCTTGCGGAAAGTATTCCGTATGCAATTGAACCGAGAAGGGAGCCCGATGGGCGTTGTCAACGGAAACATTCTCATCATGCTTCTGTTCTCTTTGATGACGGTGTTCTGTGGAAATACCGACCGGACCTTCCATCACGAGCTGCAGGCGGAACATTACTTGCGGCATGATGATTTCGACAAGGCGTTGCGGGTGGGCGAGAAATCACTCAAGTCAAGCCGCACACTGACGGCTTTGAGGGCCATGGCCATGGCGCATACGAATACGATGGGAGACAGACTTTTCGACTATCCGCAATATTACGGTTCGGAAGGCTTGTTCTTTGCCGATGACTCACTGGAGACACTCCGTTATACCAACGATTCCATTTACTATCTGCTTGGAGCCCGACCGTATGCGGGTGAGGAACGGATGACTTTCCTCCGGAACATTTGCTACAAGGGGACAGGAAAGTATACCGCGCTCGACTATTATCTGTCGGCCTTACTGTTGGATAAGAAACTGGATGAGTTCATGGAAGCCGCCAATGATTTCTTTGCTCCTGAAGATACGCTTCCACGCTTTTATCGTGAGGCTATGGTATTGTACCAGGCCATTCATGCGGATTCGGTCTTTTGCAGGACGGATTCAGTCTGTATGAAGCGTTTTCTGGAATACCGTGAAAAGGAGAAGGAATATACGGATGGCCGGGAACGGGAGAACTGGATGCGGCGCCATTATGGTGACACTTATTGGTGGTATTTCGACTATCGGAAATAAACGAGTGTGGCATGAGAATCCTGATTATCAATGGAAGCCCACGTCCGCAAGGGAATATATCACGGATGTTGCGTGTCATGGAGGAAGAGGCGCGGGACAACGGGCATGAGGTGGACTACGTGACGGTTCATGAACTGGATATTGTTCCTTGCAAAGGATGTATGGCATGCCGCAGCAGTCTGAGATGTGTATATCCTGAAGACGGCGCGCAACGCACGCTCCGGCTCATCGGGAAGTGTGATGCCATGGTTGTCGGCGCGCCTTGTTATTGGGGAAATATTCCAGGACAAATGAAGGTGTTGTTCGACCGTATCGTGTACGGGATGATAGGGGAGAGCGCTTCCGGCATTCCACGACCTTTACACAAAGGAAAACGACTCATCCTGGTAAGCGCTTCCACCACTCCTTTCCCATTTAATATTCTGTTCCACCAGTCACAAGGCGCCATCCGCGCGTTGAGGGAAATTTTCAGATGGAGCGGCTTCAAGACAGTGGGTGTCGTCCAGACAGGAGGCACAAAAAAACATCCTGTGTCAGAAAAGAAGCTCAGGGCCTGCCGTAAAGCGATACACCGTTTATGACTTGGAAAATAAAAAAAGAGACTGCTGGGGAATTGCAGTCTCTCTTTTTCAAAGCAAACGCTTTTGCTTTGCACATCCGGTACTTTCGCAAGCGCGGATGTATCTTTGTTACTATGAAAAACACTATTATAAACGTCTGAACCGTGAAAAGGTTCTCATGATTCTCTTAAAATCCATTTCTGTTAACATTAATTACAGAATCCCGGTCCTATTGCTATTTCTTGCACAGCTTTCTGAAATCGCAATATTCGCAATGTTCGGAAATGTCTGTCTGAGTGAAGGCTGTGTCGGGATTGAATATGGCCTTCAGGAGTTCCGCCAGCCGGGCACGGAATTCCTCCTCCAGTATGGAGAAATCATTCACTTCCTCTTTTGACTTTCCCAGGCGGACAACCGGGGAATAGTCATCCGATGCGGCCCGATGGATATAGAGCAGGGAAGGAGCCACACGCCGTCCGTCGCCTTTCTCACACAAGGCTTTGCGGACAATCGCCGCATACATGAATGTCTGGAACACATAATGGGAGCGTTTCTTGTCGGGAATGAACAACGATTCCACACTCTCGGGTATGTCGGCATCGCCTCCGGTCTTGTAGTCCACAATACGTAAGGTATTGTCCTTGCAGTCAATACGGTCGATGATTCCTCCGATGCGTGACAATATCATCCCCGAGGGAGAGTCGATCTGCACCGCCTCTTCCACGAACCTTTCCGAACCGACGAATGTGAACGGCGCGTACTGCAGGTCTATTTCCAGCAACCGCCGGATATAGCGGTAGATCACGGCGGAATTAAGAAGTTGCAGGCCGTTGTATTCCGGCCGTTCACCGGCGCCTGCCTTAAAGAAGATTTCCTTGAATCCGTTGTCCACGTAATCCTGCAGCCGGACTCCGTTTTCTTTGGACAGCAGTTTCTCCAGCATTTCCTTACTGACGGTTTTCTGACGTGCGGAAAGGTCTTTGTAGATGTGTTCCGCCGCATGATGGAAAATGCTTCCGAAATGTGAGGAGTCGATTTCTGCGGTCACCTCATCGGGTGTGCTGAGAGCCGCCACGTATTTGTAGTAGAACTTTACCGGACAGTCCAGATAGGTGTTCAAGGCAGAGGGGGAGAGCAACGCTTTTTCCCGTATACGGACATCAAACGCCCGACGCATGCGTTTCATCACTTCCGGCGTTTTCTCTATCGTGACCGGGGCAGGGAGAGACGGGGATTGCTCCGTCTCAAGTTGTCCGCGTCTGATCTCGTGCTCCCATTCTATCAGGAACTGCAGCATGAAGCGAGACATCTCTCCCCGGTTGATGCCGTCGGTGGAGGTGTTGTACATCAGGGTCACTTTCTCCGCGCGTTGCAGCAACCGATAGAAATAGTAGGCGAATACCGCGATCTTGTGGTCGATGGTGGTCATGCCGAACGCTTTGCGGAGATTGTATGGGATGAACGAGGCGTCACCGCCTGCTTTGGGAAGCTGTCCCTCGTTGACCGAGAGCAGGATGAGGTGGCGGAAGTCCAGGTTCCGTGTCTCAAGCACTCCCATCACCTGCATGCCGATGGCCGGCTCGCCGTGGAAGGGAATGCTGGCCGCTCCCATGACTCTTGTAAGCAGATGCCTGAACGTATATGGAAGTACATCCAGGTCGCCCGATTCTGTCAGTTCCAGAAAACGGTTGTTCAGGGTATAGGCGGTAAACAGGGCTTCACGGTAAAGCTGGTCAAAAGCCTCGTCAAGCGTGGAGGTCTGTCTCTGGTAAAGCAGCGCGATGCGTCTCAGAAGTCCGGACAGACGCCTGCACAGGCCGGGATTGGTCGTACAGGGAGTAAACACCTCCTCCAGCGCCTCGTCCAGGGAAAGCTCTGAGGGAAGGGGATAAAAGCGGTTGGCCTCGGTCAGTCTTTTTTCCAGTCCCTCTGCCTGCCCCGACAATTTACGGAGATAAGGGTGTCTGAGAATGCCGATGACCTGCGCGTACAGGAACCGTCCGCTGGCGGAGTTATAACCGTCGGTATGCAATTCGATGAAAGCCTTGACAAAACTGTAGGCCGGAGTCTGCGAGAGCGGAAACCCCATCGTGATGTTGATATGCCTGATGTTCTCAGGAAGCGAGTGAAGCACGGGCTGGAGCAGCGCCTCGTTGCAAAGCACCACCGCGGTTTCTTTCTCTTCCGTGGTCAGATTCTCCCTGATCCATTGGGGAAGATAGCGCACCTGTCCGTTTTCGGTAGGAGACTCGATATAACTGACCTGTTTCGGTCTGTCGAGGTTCCGGAAACAGGAAGGCGGCAGTTCGGAGGGGAAGTCTTTCAGGTTCCGGCGGATGAACTCACCGGCCTCATGCGGCTGGCGGTTCAGGTAAAACTCATCGTAATCCCAATAGAACATCGCTTTCCCGGCATCCTGCAGTTTGCGGAACAGCGTATGTTCTACCTTATTCAATACGTTGAATCCAACGAACACATACCGGTCGAACGGTAGCCCGTCCATATCGAGTGCCTCTATCACGTCCCTGTAGAGCATGCCTTCATAGGCGATGCCCTGTTCGTAGAGTGATGCCTTGAACCGGGTATAGACCTCTCCAAGTACGTTCCACAGAGAGATGAACCTGCGTTTCAATTCTGTCACCTGATCGAAGGAGAAATTGCGGAAAAACTGGCTGATGGCCTCCTTCTGGCCTTCTTCCAGAAAGTCATAACTGTCTGTCATGCCGTTCAGATCCTTCAGGTTACTGAACAGCGTACCGGTGTCCGCCATGTTCTTGTCGGCATCGTCGAAATCGCTGATCAGCATCTCTCCCCAGAAATAGAACTCGTCAAGAGTCTCCTTGCTTCCGGTGGCTTCCTTGAACACCTTATACAGGTCGCACACCAGCTTGATGGAATCACCGACCACCAGATTGGAGGACTGGCGGAAAAGTTCGCTGATGCTAATGTATGAGGGCGACCAAAGAGGCCGGTCCGATTCCGCGGCCAGATATTCGTCGAAAAACAATCCGGCACGTTTGTTGGGAAAAACCACAGCCGTTTTCCCCAGTTCTCCGCCTGTCTTTCCATACAGGTCGTGTGCCACTTGCTTGAGAAAGGTTTCCATAATATGATGTAAAAAATGAGAACAGTCAGTATTGGTTTCCAATAAGTTATGAATGCCTTGAAAACGCCTTGACGTTTTGTCTGAAACGCCTTGACGTTTTGGTCAAAACGCCGAAGTGTTTTCAAAAAACGTCAAGGCGTTTTTCCGGACCTGTCCGGGACTTCACGGTCCACCCGCTCCGTCTCGTTGGAGAACACGTACCAAAGGTAGCCTTCCACGTGAGAATATCCCATGTCCTCCAGCAACCGCATGTACTCTTGCACCTGCGTGCGGTAGGCGTCACTTTTCTTTCCGAACTTGAAATCGACCACCACGACCTGCCCGTCCTTCACCATTACCCGGTCGGGACGCCGGACCTGCATTTCTCCGTTTCCGTCAGTGAAGATGATGCTGCGTTCGTTGTAAAGCTGCCATTCTCCGCTGAACCAGTCCTTCGCCTTCGGATGTTCCAATGCGTGCGCCGCCAGCCCGGCGATCTGCGATTCCTGTTCCTTCGACTCAAACACGCCCTGAAAGCTCAAGGTCCTGATGACGGAAGGCAGGTCGGACGCTTGCCTGACGGAAGCGAACACCTGATGGAGCAGCCGGCCTTGCCGGATATATCCGGATGAACGGTCCTCTTCGTCTCCACGGATGAAGTCGGCCGACTTGTTTGACTGCCGGAACTCGATTTCCGTCTCCAGACTTTCAATTCTTACGGGTATGCTTTCCGGACGTGTCGTAAGGCGGTTTCCCGTGCTCTCCTTTTCAGCGTCCCGGTCCAGACAAAGGGAGCCGGACTCATAGACTTCCGTATCGCTGTCCTCGCCGTCCCCCGCTTCCGGAGTGGTCATCTCCAGCGACTCCAGTTGCGCGAGCGAATCCAGAAGAAGGGTTGACACCGTGTTGCCCTGTCTTTTCCGGCCTGTCACGATCAGGTTCTTGCAGGCACGGGTGAATGCCACGTAAAGCAGGTTCAGATTGTCGACCCACAACTGGAGTTTCTCTTCCAGATAGCTGTCGCAATAGACTGATTCCGCCATCTTCTTCGAATAGTTGATAGGAGTGAGGTCAAGTTCATTGAAGGGAGCCACGTCCGTGTCTTTCCCGCTGCCCGCCACTGAACACCATATCAGATGACTGTTGGTCTCGTTCTCCATTTTCCAGTCACAGAAAGGCAGGAGCACCGTATGGTATTCCAGTCCCTTCGACTTGTGGATCGACAGGATGCGTATGCCGTCCACTTCGCCCGACGGGATGGTCTTTTCGTGCAAGGTCTCGTCCCAATAGCGGATAAATGCGGTCAGGTCCGATGAATTGTCCTGCATGTATTCGCTCACGGCATCGTAGAAAGCACACAGATATGCGTCCTGCCGTTTGATCTGTCCAAGGTCGAACAACACGAAAAGCTTTTCCAGCAGCTCATACAAAGGCATGAACCGCAGCTCCTCTTCCTGAAGGAGGAAGCCGGACGGAAGATAGGCGCGCGCTCTTTCGAGCAGGATCGTGTTCATGGAAATCTGCCGGTGCAGGACTTCCTGCTGGAAGGAGACCGCCAGCCGTGCCTGCGACACGGTATCCTCGGGCGAGCACAGGCAGCGCAGGCCGTCAACCATCATGCTTACCGCCAGTGATGCGTCCAGGCGAAAAGCCTCGTCGGACACGATGCGGTAGGACGTGTTTGCCTCAAAATAGTCAGCGATGACAGGAATCATCCTGTTTTTCCTCACCAGGATCGCAATGTCACTGGTAGGCAGTCCCTGTGTGACCAGGCGGTGGATTTCTTCAGCCAGGCAGGCAAGCGTGGTCTCCACATACGGATGTTCCTTGCTGTCGCCGAGGAAGGTGAGCTTCACATATCCTTTCTCTTCTTTTTTCGCCGTGTTCTGTCTGACATCGCTATAGGCATTGATGAGTTGGGTGCAGGGACCGCCGTTTTCGTCCTCATAGCGGGAGTTGAGCACATGACAGGCAGCCTGGAAAATCTCGTTGTTGAAACGTATGATATTCGCCTCACTCCGCCAGTTGGTGTCGAGCGTGCACTCCTTGGTCCGGAAACCTGACTCGCGCGACAGGTTGGCCAGAATCTTCCAGTCACCGTTCCGCCAGCGGTAGATGCTTTGCTTGATGTCGCCCACTATCAGGCTGCCTTCCTTCTGCGACAGGCATTCGTCGAGCAACAGGTGGAAATTTTCCCATTGCATGCGTGAGGTGTCCTGAAACTCGTCTATCATGACCGTGTCGAGCGTGGTGCCGATTTTCTCATACACGAACGAGGCGTCTCCCTCGCGGATCAGTCCATGCAGCAAGGCGTTTGTATCGGAAAGCAGGAAGCGGTTATGCTCGGAGTTGAGCATACGCACCTCACGGTCGATGTAGGCCAGCAGCCGCAGGTTGTTGAGATAGCGCAGCGAGAGGTCGCACGAGTTGAGCAACATGTTGTTTTTCGGTCTCAGGTCCTCGGCCTGTTCCAATAACGGCATCAGCTGTCCGGAAGCCAACGAGCAGATCAGTTCACGGTTGGGCGAGGTGCGGGCCGCCCAGTTCGATTTGTCAGCCAGACATTTCTCGACAGTGGCGTTCCGTATGTCGTTACCCAGATTTCCGTTGGCCAGTTTCCGGAAGTAGCTGCCTATGCTGTTCCGTCCTCCCTTCAGGTCTTCCGGGACGAGGTTGTGGCGGGTCAGGATTTCATTGAAGCGGGCACTGATTCCGGCCATCTGTTCCAGAGCCGCCGTCCTGAGTTCCTGAAGTTCTTTTCTGTAGTTCGGTATGAACCGGGGATCTTCAAGTTTCTTTCTCACCCCGCCTCCCTTTTCGATGTAGCTTTCATTGAAGATGTTCCAGCCGAATGCCTTGATTTCGCCCGACACATTCCAGCGTTTGTCATCGGCAATCCGCTCCTCAATGTATTCCAGCAGCCAGGCCAGCACCGGGGAACGACGGTCCAGTTTCTCGATCATGGAGTCCACCGCGTTGCTGAGCACATCACCGTTGTTCAGGTCAATGGAAAGGTTGGCGCCCAGTTCAAGCTCCCTCGAAAGGTTTTTCATCACCGACTGGAAAAACGAGTCGATAGTTTCTATACGGAAGCGGCTGTAATCGTGGATAAGTCCGGAAAGAGCCTTGCGTGCGGAATGCCTGATCTCTTTCTCGGACTTCGGGGAAGTTTTCCTGATTTCCTTCAGATACCCTTCAGATCCGGCATCCCCGACAGCGATTCCATAAAGCTGTTCCAGAATCCGTCCCTTCATCTCGGTGGTTGCCTTGTTGGTGAACGTCACCGCCAGAATGCGGCGGTAGGCCGAAGGGTCTTCAATGAGTTGCCGGATATATTGTACGGCCAGCGTGAAGGTCTTTCCTGAGCCGGCAGATGCTTTATAGACTAAAAGTCGGGGGTGCTGGTGGGTGGTCATTCTGGTTATTGGTATAAGAATCGTTTGATACTCTTTTTGGCTGTTTTCTCGAACTCTTCCGGATAGAGTCTGACATGGGCGATTTGTGAGTAGGCGGGAAGCGCCTTGTTGAGTTCCGTCCGGTTGTTCTCGATGGCTTCTTCCAGTTGCCGTCTGCTCAGGTTCTGCTGGAACACTTCCTCGTTGTCCGGATAGACAAGCGCCACCAGTTTGTTGTCTTTCAGAATCACCAGAGACTCGTTGACGAAGGGCATGTTGTTGAGTCGCGCCTCGATTTCTTCAGGATAGATGTTCTGTCCCGAGGCCGTCAGCAGCATGTTCTTGCAGCGTCCCTTGATGAAGATATTTCCGTCCGCGTCTTTCACCGCCATGTCGCCCGTGTGCAGCCAGCCGTCCTTGTCGATGGTCTGCTCGGTAGCCTCCTGGTTCTTGTAGTACCCCAGCATCACGTTCATTCCCCTGCAGAGCAGCTCTCCCGGCGTATGTTCCGGATCGGGCGAGTCGACTTTCGTCTCCATGTTTGATACGGTCTTTCCGCAGGACGTATAAAGGACTTCGTCCCACCGGCTGTGGCAGATGAGCGGCGCACATTCGGTCATGCCATAAGCGATGGTGTAGGGGAAATTGATCTTGCGGAGAAACGCTTCCACTTCCGCGTTGAAGGGTGCCCCTCCGATGACTATCTCGATGAAGTTTCCGCCGAACACGTCCATGGCCTGTCTGCGTATCTGTTCCTTGATCTTGTCACTGACGATAGGGATATGCAGCAGCAGTTTTCCGAGCTTGTTGTCCACTTGCGGCAGGATGTTCTTCTTGAAGATTTTCTCCACAATCAGCGGAACGCACGCAATGACTCTCGGCTTGATGACGGCAAACGACTCGGCGATGATTTTCGGACTCGGCATGCGGGTCAGGAACCACAGGTGCGCTCCTGCGGTGACCCCGTAAAGGAAGTCGAACACCAGTCCGAAGATGTGTCCCAACGGAAGCATTGACACAATGCTGTCACCCGGCTGCAGACCTACCTTCAAGTCGATGTGGGCGATGTTCGACATGATGCTCCGGTAAGGCAGCATCACACCTTTTGAATATCCGGTAGTTCCTGACGTATAGTTGATGACGGCCAGCTCTTCGGGATCCTCGCGTCGGTATGATACCTGTTCGGCACGGAAACGGCAAGGATATTTTTTCCCGAACTCCTCGTTCAGGTGCTCGCGGGCATAAGTCAGCCGTTTCGACCGTGAGACCACGAGGTCATTGTTCTTCAGCTCGATGATGCCCTCAAGATTCGGCATGGCCTTTTCGTTGAAGTTCTCCCATACCTGGTCGCCCACAAAAAGCATGCGCGCTTCCGAATGGTTGACGATATGGTGTACATTGTCGGCCTTGAACTCATGCAGGATAGGGACCGCCACCGCACCGTAGGTCACGATACCCAGAAAGGCTGCCGTCCAGTTGGCACTGTTCCTTCCACACAAGGCGATCTTGTCACCTTTCCTGATTCCTGCGTGTTCAAACAGGATATGCATCTTTTCTATCTTTCTGGCCACGTCACGGTATTGCAGGGTGGCCCCTTTGTAATCGGTCAAAGCATCCAGATTCCAGTTCTTGCGTATGCTTTGTTCCACCAGTCCTATAAAGCTGTCTTGTTTCTCCATTTTTATTGATTGCACATTTTCTGACACAATGTGCGCAAAAGTAATAAAACTTCTTCAAAGACCCTGCAATCCGTCCGTCTAATTTCCTGACAGGGTTGAAATAAAGCCCTTTAAGCCAGACAAAGAACGATTTCTTTGCAGAAAAAAGGGAAAATTCATGGCGGATTCGTGAAAAATGCGTACCTTTGCCATTGAATCAAATGCGATGCTTCATTCGTTTCTTTTTTGTCGCATTCATAATACGTGACTGTTTTTTCCCGTTTCATTTTCATTGGACCCCTCGGACATCCGTCCCGCAATTGTTTCTTGCCTTGCCCGGAATGTCCTGCAATCCATAAGTCAGGTATCAGTTTGTTTTTCAGGTAAAATTGTTTTCAGGTAACATTATGAGAAAATCAGAAAAGTATTTCAGGTATTTGAAGCAAGCCGTGGAACTGTTCCCCAAGGAGCATTCCACGGATCTTGATCCATTCCTTTCCTGTGCGGAAAAAGAGCATTGGTCATGGACAATCATCCCATGACATATCTGGCCGCCTTGCCCGTGTATCTTTTCACAATGTACACGATACTCCACGAAAGGACGAATATCAGAACGGCAGCCGCGGGAATCAACAGCGGTGTCGGCAAGGACAGGCCGGTTATCACTCCGTATGCCAGTCCCACAAAAAAGTAGTGTATCATATAGATGCCGAATCCGCAGAATGCCAGGTTGTCCAGCATCTTTCCGGCGCGTGACTCCGCCGAAACGCGCACATGCTTTAGCAGAAGGAACCAGGCCATGGACATCAGCGCGACATTGGGCGTATTGTATGTCCAGAACAGCTCTATCTGCTCCGGAGTCTTTTCCGGCAGCGACATGATATATCCGTATCCTAGATAAGTGATTGTGAAGCCCGCCACAAGCATGACGACTGCCGCCGGCAGCGTTTTCCTGAAGCTCCAGTCCAGATGAAACCGGATATAGTGCCCCAACAGGAGGTATCCGTTGAATCCCGCAAAGTAATAGAACAGCCCGAACGTATTCCACGAACAGGTCCCGAATGCATAGGGACCGGCAAATTCCAGCAGATAGGGCAGGAATGTGCTCAGGAACCAAAGTCCCAGAAAGAATTCTTTCTGTCTTTTGTCGGCCCGCTCAATCCATGCCGAGAAAACGGGCATATAGAGATAGAGGCCGATGAGCATGTAGATGTACCACATGTGTGAGGCCAGGTAATCGAACGTGAAAGGAATACGCGCGATGTTTTCAAGGCAAGGCCAGATGGACTGGCTGTCGGTAGAGGCCCATACGAAACATTTCTGCACCACCGACTTGTCCGCCCCGACCACACCCGTAAGCCAGGGGAAAAGATAATAGAGTACCGACCAGATCAGGAACGGATACAGCACCCGAAGAATCCTTTTCTTATAGAAGGCTCCCATCTCCATTCTCACGGGAAATGAAAGCGCACCGGTGATCATGACAAACAGAGGGACACAAGGACGGACGAAAGCCATCCACCGCTCTCCCCATTGCAGCATGTCGGGATTGACAGGTTCAGCGCCTTCTACAGTGGCGTATGTGGCGGTGGCATAGAAAGGGTCTGCCGCATGGCAGCAGATCAGGAAGAAAAACGCGGCAAAACGGATCACGTTGAGCCAGACGATTTGTGTTTTCATGGTCTTTGTTGTTTTAAGCTTTTGGGATAAATTTCCGCAAATGTAATAAAAGTCCGGAAAATCCGGAGTCTTGTTATCATGTGAGATGGATATTTACAGAAAAAAGGGCAGGAGATTATTCCCTGGCATTGATTTCCACGGAATCTCCGCATCCCATATAACTGATGGCGTCCCCCATTTCCTTTTTCAACGTCTCGTATTGTGCCGTTCCCGTGCAATGCATGGTGAAATAACGGCAACCGGGACACTCTGACAATTTGCCAGCCAAGGCACGGATAAACATCGCTTCTTCTTTTTCCGCCAGACCGCTTTTCACCAGATGCATACCGGCAAAGACATGGGTGAAGGGACAACCGGTCACTTGCATGCCTCTCCGCATGATGTTCACGATACCGTTATGTGCGCATCCGGCAAAAAGCACGACATTCTTGCCTTCTCTGACAACGAGACTTTGTTCATGGCGGAATTCATCGTTTCTGTCTTTGGCGGGACCGAACAGCAATCTGTTGCCGGGCGGTTTCAGGCAATCGCCGCTTATGCCGGAAAACAAGACAATGTCTTTGTCCATACACGCCTCGTCGCCACAAAATATCAGTCTGTCATGGATTTCCAGTTCCGGGTCGAGTCCGATATATTTCAGTCCGTCCTCACGCAATGAATAATGCGGCTTGAAAGCATCACGGCTGACATAGACTTTAGCCTTACTGTTCAGTCCGAGAAAAGTGCGGAGTCCGCCGCCGTGGTCGTAATGTCCGTGTGATACGATGGCCAAGTCCACGTCCGCGAGGTTGATGCCCAGTCTTTCCGCATTGTCCGCAAACAGTCTGCGTTGTCCCATATCAAACAAGATCTGCCGTCCGTTGTCCAGACGGATATGCAGGCTGAGTCCATGTTCCACGGGTAGTCCTCTCCGGCTTGTATTTTCAACCAATGAAGTTATTTTCATACATTCGTCTTTCTTTGGATCATGCGATACCCAAAAGCTCAATTTCAAATATCAGTGTAGAGCCGCCCGGTATGCCCGGTTGCGAGAATTTTCCGTAGCCCATTTCCGCCGGAATGTAGACTTCCCACTTGTCGCCCACGCACATCTGCTGCATGGCGATGATCCATCCTTCGATCAGGTCACAAAGGCGGATGGCCAGCGGCACACCACCACGGCTGCTGTCGAATTGCCGCCCGTCAATTGTCCGTCCGGTATAGTGGGCAGTTACGATACTGCGCGGACCCGGATGCTTTCCGTCGGCTTTTCCTTCCGTCAGAATCTTGTAGAAGATACCCTTGGGAAGTGCTTTCACGCCTTCTTCCCTTGATTTCCGCAGGAGCCAGTCCTTGTTGGCCTGCATGTATTCTTTTTTGTTCATACCGTTTTCATTTAATTTCATACACCGTCCAAAGATAATATAAAAAAGCAGTCCACATCCGCTGCCCCGGCCCTGAAAATTCATAGCATACCGCCATTACACAGCAAAGTTATTTTGAGTGCGATATTCCTTTGGCGTACATCCCATTTCTTTCTTGAAAAAGCGCAGAAAATGTTGCGGGTATTGGAAGCCAAGCATATCGGCAACCTGTTTCATGCTCGCATCGGGCTCGAGCAAAGCGTTCTTTGCCATTTCTATGATTTTAAGGTGGATGTGTTCCCTTGCCGTTTTGCCTGTCTCTGATTTGACCAGATCTCCGAAATAGTTGGGAGACAAACATATCTTGTCTGCAAAATATCTTACAGTGGGCAACCCTTGCCGCCTGGCCATGCCCGAATCCCAATATTCGTTCAATAACCGCTCGAAACGTACAAGAACATCGTTGTTCAGTTCTTCACGGGTGACGAATTGGCGTTCGTAAAAGCGCATGCAATAATTGAGCAGCACCTCAATGTTTGATATGATCAGCGGCTTGGAGAACTTGTCAATCGGATGCTCCAGTTCGTGGGCTATCTTGTTCATGTAGTCCTGCACGATCACGCGCTCATCTACGGACAAGTGCAAAGCCTCATTGGAAGCATACGAGAAAAAAGTGTATTGTCTCATCTTTTGGGCCAATGGGGTGCGGTGCAGGAAATCCGGATGGAACAGCAGTGCGTCAGCTTCCGGCACAGGACCGTCCTCAATGCGGTGAATGCCTATGGTTTGTCCCGGCGCGAAGCATACAATTGTTTCATCATCGAAATCATACTTTGTTTTCCCATAGTTAATGGTGCAGCCCACCGTCTTTTTCAGGAAAAGGGCATAAAAACCGAATGTCATTTTATACGTTGGCTGGGTTTCCGAGCGGTCGAAATGCACAATACTGACCAAAGGATGCTTGGTCTGAAACCCGAAAAACCGGTTATATTGTTCTATGGTATCTGCTTTTATTATTTCCATGCCCGTAAACTTTAAATTTCCCATGCAAATATACGTTTTTATCTGATAGCATAAGAGGCATTGCCACTGTCTTTTTCTACGATGCGTATCGCGTCACCCAATCTTTTGTCCAATGCCTCCACCAAATAGGTCGCTTTTCGTTGGGCGGTTTTCAACGCTTCAACCTTCCCCTTTTGAGGATAGGCAATATTTTGATACGAACACATTTATGACTTGTATCTTTTCTACCGATTATAGCCAATTCCTTGTCCGGCATTGCTTTTTGCTCTCCTGTAAATGTAACCTTTGATTTTGCCACCTTCAAAGGGAGATGTTTTTCCATCGTAATTGCGGTCAATATTTTTTGTGCTGGGTGCGATTTTTTTTCATAACCTGTCATCTTAATGGCACTCAAAGATAGTGAAAAGGAATAACCTGATCAATGATTAGGCTGTTCCTTTTCCGTCAGGTTTAAGCAAATTAATTCTTATAGTATTCCGTAATTTCCTTTTAATGTCTTAATCCTCAATTTCTATTGCGTTAATCTGCCGATTTTCGACAATTATTCCATAGATTTTCGCTAAATCTGTATAAGGAATATAGATGTCTGAAATTAAACGAGTTAAAATAATTACCTTGTTTTGGGGTAACGATTTGGCAACTGTCTCAATTACTGAGTTCTACATTATTTGCATATTTGGATAACTCTATGACACAAAGGTACAAAAAAATTGCTGTCAAAAAGAAAATACCGAAATCTTCTTTTTGACAGTAATTTATTAATTAGAGTGTCCAGTTCGACGTTCTAATTTATTGATTAAAAGTTCAATTGTATATTCCTTCAAGTTGTTGATATTCATATAGTTTATGATATATGCTAAAATGGAAAAATACAACGTATTATTTAGAATCAAAATCAAGGTTTAGAATCTTTTTATTCTAATTGAAAATCAATAGATTAAAGAGTATGATACAACTCAAAACCGAGAACATTAAA
>DWVR01000081.1 GCA_019120125.1 Candidatus Phocaeicola excrementigallinarum
CCTGAACCGGCAGCTCGCCGACATGCAGGCCGAGAACGAGCGCCTGAAGAAGGCCCTGGCAGAGCAGAAGCCCGCCCAGGAGATCGTGAACAAGGTAGTGGCCCGCAACCTGGTGATCTTCCGCATCGGCAGGAGCGAGCTCTCGAACGAGGCGCGCGCCAACCTGAGCCTGCTTGCCGAGGCCATCAAGAAGGGCGACAGCGATGCGGTGTACACCATCACGGGTTACGCCGATGCCGGCACAGGCAGCAAGCGCGTGAACGAGCGCCTGAGCAAGGAGCGTGCCGAGGCCGTGTATGACTGTCTGGTCAACGAGTTCGGTGTATCCGGCTCGCAGCTTCGCGTGGACCACAAGGGCGGCGTGGGCAACATGTTCTACGACGATCCCCGTCTGAGCCGTGCGGTGATCACCGTGGCCGACTGACAGGAGGTTGTATCAAAATGAGAATTGATTATCAAAAAGCAATGTCATCCTGAGCAAAGCGAAGGATCTCGTGCATGTTAGTTTGTGTTTCCGAGATCCTTCACTCCGTTCAGGATGACAAAATAAAAGCCCCATTCCATAATGGCGACAGAGGCCGTCCCGATTCGTTCGGGGCGGCCTCTGTTGTTTCTGTCAGGTCGGGAATGCGGAAAAATTTGGTGCTCACTGACAAAACGCGGGAAAAAATTTGGTGCTCACTGACAAAACGTGAAAAAAAATTTGGTGGAACAGTTTATTACCTGTATATTCACGTTTAAAATTAAAGATGATGGAAGACAGTATGATTTATTTCAAGCGTAAGATCTACAATACAATGCTCAAGTGGAAATCCGAGCGCGATGGTGGTACGGCATTGCTGATACAGGGAGCCAGACGTATCGGGAAATCCACCATAGCGGAGGAATTTGCGCGTCATGAGTACAAGTCATACATATTGATTGATTTTTCGAAGGTGTCAAAAGAGGTGAGCGATTTGTTCAATGACATATCAGATTTGAATTACCTGTTTCTTCGGTTGCAGTTCATTTATCAGGTGCAATTGTATGAAAGGGAGTCAGTGATTATATTTGATGAGGTCCAGCTTCAGCCTCTTGCGAGACAGGCCATCAAGCATCTGGTGAAAGATCATCGGTATGATTATATCGAGACGGGATCCCTGATTTCAGTCCGTTCGAGAAGCCGTAATATTCTTGTTCCGAGCGAAGAGACAAAAGTGGATATGTATCCGATGGATTATGAGGAATTCAGATGGGCGCTTGGAGACACTGCCACTGTTCCGTTGATGCGGACTGCATTTGAGAGGAAAATGCCTTTAGGCGATGCCGTCCATCGTAAGCTTATGAGGGATTTCCGCTTGTATATGCTTGTGGGAGGAATGCCGCAGGCTGTTTCAGCATATATCAGAACGAACAATTTTGCGGTTGTTGATCAGGCGAAACGAGACATAATAGCCCTTTATGAAGAAGATTTCGGGAAGATTGACGCTTCGGGAAGGGCTAAGGCATTGTATGATGCCATTCCTGCCCAGCTTAGTAGAAATGCGTTGCGTTATCAGGTCGGTAAGGCCATTAAGGACGAAAGGGTGGAAAGAATCGTGAATATTGTAAAGGAAATGGAGGATTCCATGACGGTTAATGTGGCGTATCATTCTGATGATCCGAATGCCGGATTGGCTTTGACAAAGAATGAAGAGTATTTCAAAATGTATGCGTCTGATACCGGACTGTTTGTCACGCTTGCATTCAAGGATAGTGATATTGTCGAGAATGTCATTTATGACAAGCTGTTGAATGACAAGCTCAGCACTAACTTGGGATATGTATATGAAAATGTCATAGCCCAAATGTTGAGGGCGACAGGAAAGAACCTGTTCTATCATACTATTCCATATGCTGAGGGGAAGAAGTTTTATGAGACAGACTTTGTCATTCCGGACAAACATAAGATTTCGCCTGTCGAGGTGAAGTCCTCCGGATATAAGACCCATAAATCGTTGGATGAGTTCTGCGCGAAATTCTCGGACCGGATAATGAACAGATATTTGGTCTATACAAAGGATTATAAGAGAGAGAATGGGGTTGATTGTGTTCCGGTGTATATGACGATGTTTTTATGAATCCTGAAGCTTGTGCCGGTATTTTGAAGAAAGAGGCTGTCTCAAAATGAAAACTTGCTTTCATCTTGAGACAGCCCTTTTTGTGTCTTTTCCGGGACATTCCGGAACCGGGCCGTCAGTCCTTGTCAATTTTCGCGACTCCTCCCGTGACGGGATTGAAAATGACTCTTGTGTTCACTTTCTTGTCAAACAGTCCGTCCACCAGCACTTCGGTGTATCCGAACTGGGTGGCCTGTATCTCTTCGTCGCATACCTTTTTCCCTGCAAGGCTCACGCTTACACGGGCTTTTCCCGGAATGTTGTAGATGACCCCGTCGTCCTTCTTCTTTTTCTTGCCGGATTCCTCCGGTTGTGGCAGGGCGGACGTGTTGCTTATACTTATATAAATAGGCTCTCCTGCCAGGTTTTCCGTGGAGAGGACTCCCAGCCGGCTTGAGAACCGTGCCACGATCTTGTCTTTCAGGTTGTCTTCGGGGGTCACATAGAACGTGAACACTTTGTCCGTCTTGTCAGTGGTGCCCAGAAAGCTTTGCGTCAGCGTGCGTTCCTGTTTGTCAAGCTGGCTGATGATCAGTTTCAGTGAGGCTCCGTCTTTTGGCATGTTTTCTGCCTGTCCCCTGAGAATCATGTTCTTGCTTTCCCTGATATTGTAGATTTCCTGGGCGGTGAGCTCGGCCATTTTGGCCATGGAGCCGGCCATGAGAATATCCTCAGTCATGTATTTCCGGGCGTTCTCATGTTTTTCCGGTTTCTCCAGCTTGTAGTCAGGCGTTTCTTCCTTATAGTTTGAGGTCGTGTTGATGGCTTTCACGATGCCTTGTCCGGTCAGTTCTATGTTCGAGGCCATACTTTTGTCCTTCAGTTTCATGATATAGGCCTTGGTGGAGTCGGGCACTCCTGTCGTCCGTATCCTGATATCCTTGATCTCCCATTCCGTGGAGGGTTGGGTGCTCACGTTGTTGACACGCAGATAGCGGTTGGCGTAAAGGCCGAACTCGCCGGGCGTGAAGTCCACGCGGGTGGCGATGACATCTACCGCGACTTGTGTTTTGGGAAGGAAATAGACGATACCTTCCCCTTCGCCGGGCAGGTAGTTCTCTTGTGCATGGGCACCTGCCGATGCCAGCAATGCAAGGGCGATGATAGTTCTCTTCATATCTTCAGACGTTTGCTTTATTTGTTTCCTGATAGTTGTCTCCATGCTTCCGGCAGCGCGGTGATGATGTCGCCTGCCGTCAGGCTGGTTTCTCCCACGCGGCTGCATGCGATGTCACCGGCCAGGCCGTGCACGTAGACTCCGAGCCGGCATGCGTCTTCTGAATTGTATCCCTGCGCGAGGAGCGCGAGAAGGATTCCTGTCAGTACGTCGCCGCTTCCTCCGGTCGCCATGCCCGGGTTGCCTGTAGGATTGAAGTACACTTTCCCTTCGGGAGTGATGACGGCTGTCCACGCGCCTTTCAGTACGATGTAGCATTGCAGGTAGGCGGCCTGTTCCTTGGCTTTCGTGATCCGTTCGTAGGAGTTCGAGCAGCGTCCGATAATCCGTTCCAGCTCCTTCACGTGAGGGGTGAGGATGGAGCTTTTCGGAAGGTTTGTCAGGTTGGTGCAGTATCTTGCCAGCAGGTTGATAGCGTCGGCGTCCACGACCATGGGGATATAGCAGTTCCTGATTTGCGAGAAGAGTGCCTGGGCCGTCGCTTCGTCTTGTCCCAGTCCGGGACCGATGGCGACGGACTGGTAGGGGTCGAGGTCGACTTCTTCCGCGAAGAAATGCTCGTGTACGTCATCCTGTACCAGTGCTTCGGGCACGGACATCTGCAGCAGGTTGTGGTTGCACACGGGGGTGTGTACGGTGAGGAGTCCGATTCCGGAGCGCAGGCAGGCCCGTGCCGACAGTACGGCGGCGCCTCCCATCCCGTAGGATCCGGCCACCAGCAGGCCGTGTCCGAACATGCCTTTGTGGGCGAATTTCTTGCGTGGTCTGATGAGCCGGCGGATTTCCTCTTCTTCCGTAATGTGATAAGGGGTCTCGGCCTTGTCGATGAACTCTTTGCTGATGCCGATGTCCACCAGCTGCCATTCGCCGAGAAGGTCGGCGTTTTCCGCAAACAGGAACGAGAGTTTCGGAAACTGTATGCTGAGTGTCAGGTCCGCGTGTATGATGTTCGGACGGCTGGCGTTCGTGTTGTTCTCGCCCATCATTCCCGAAGGGATGTCGATGGACACCACTGTGGCCGGAGAATGGTTGATGATTTGCACCACTTTTGCGAATCCGCCTTCAAGGGGCTTGTTGAGGCCGGAGCCGAACAGTCCGTCGATGATGATGTCTGTCGCTTTCAGGGTCGGTATGGTCAGTTCGCGGGTCACTTCGGTGAAGCTTTCCAGCGGACAGTCCTTCAGCCGTTGCGCGTTGGCAAGGCATTCCTCCGACATTTTCCCGGTGACGTTGAACAGCAGCACATTTACCTGATAGCCTTTTTCCGAGAGCAGGCGTGCGATGGCCAGCGCGTCGCCCCCGTTGTTTCCGGAACCGGCCACCGCGATGATGCGGTGTGAGGTGTCCCAGCGTGAACTGATGATTCCGGCCATGGCTGTGGCCGCTTTTTCCATCAGGTCGATGGAAGATATGGATTCGTGGGCGATGGTATATGCATCAGCCTCTCTCTGTTGTGAGCAAGTTAGGAGTTTCATTTCTTTTAATCGTAATTTGTCGGTAAAAGTACGAAAAAAGCATAAGACAGTGCATAACTTATCCTGAAAATATCTTTAAAACCATCGGACGATACATGGAGATTTGATGGAAAATCAGTAGATTTGCATATTCTTAGAAAATGTTCGGATCTATGGAGGTGATTCAGATAAAGGACAAACGCTTCAGGACATTCATTCCGGAAGCGGATATATTGAAGGAAGTCAGTCGGGTGGCGCGGGAGATCAGCCGTGACCTGAAGGATGAAAGGCCGTTGTTTCTCAGCGTGTTGAACGGGGCGTTCATGTTTACGGCTGACCTGATGAAGCGTGTGGACATTCCCTGTGAGGTCTCGTTTGTGAGGCTCTCCTCCTATGAGGGTACATCGTCTACGGGGAAAGTGAAGGAGCTGGTAGGTCTGAGCGAGGATATTTCCGGACGCACGGTCGTGATTGTGGAGGATATCGTGGACACGGGACTGACCATGAGGCAGCTTGTCGGAACGCTTCAGGCCAGGAATCCCAAGGACATCCGGATCGCCACCTTGCTGGTAAAGCCTGACAAGCTGCAGGTGGAGCTGAAGCTGGATTATGTGGCGATGAGGATACCCAATGACTTTATTGTGGGGTACGGACTCGACTATGACGGTCTGGGGCGCAATTACCGTGATATTTACACCATTGCCGAATGAGACTGATAACAAATAACAATAAATGGTAGATAAGATGTTGAATGTTGTGATTTTTGGAGCTCCGGGTTCCGGGAAAGGTACCCAGAGTGCTCGTATTGTAGAGAAATATGGATTGAACCACATTTCTACGGGTGACGTGTTGCGTGCGGAAATAAAGAACGGTACGGAACTTGGCAAGACTGCCAAAGGTTATATTGACAACGGTCAGCTGATTCCTGACGCGTTGATGATTGATATTCTGGCGGGCGTGTTCGACGGGTTCAAGGATGGGAAAGGTGTCATTTTCGACGGTTTTCCGCGTACGATCGCCCAGGCGGACGCTTTGAAGGCGATGCTGAAGGAACGCGGACAGGAGGTGTCGGTGATGCTCGATCTGGAAGTTCCGGAGGACGAGCTCATGACCCGTCTGATCAAGCGCGGACAGGAGACCGGACGTGCGGATGACAACGAGGAGACCATCAAGAAACGTCTGGTGGTTTATCATTCACAGACAGCTCCGTTGATTGACTGGTATAAGAACGACGGTACTTATCGTCATATCAATGGATTGGGAACAATGGACGGGATTTTCGCGGATATCTGCGAGGCTATTGACAAACTTTAATCTTAGGTTGAAAGCCGGCCGGACAACGGAGGGTGTGTCTCAAATTATTCCGGCACACCCTTATTGTCTTGTTGGCGGAATGAGTTATGGCTGAATCAAATTTTGTTGATTATGTGAAGATCTACTGCCGCTCCGGAAAGGGAGGCCGCGGCTCGGCGCATCTTCGCCGGGAGAAGTATATGCCTAACGGAGGACCTGACGGTGGCGACGGTGGTAGAGGAGGTCATGTGATTCTGCGGGGCAACCGCAATTATTGGACATTGCTTCATCTGAAATATGAGCGTCATGTATTTGCCGGCCACGGCGGTAACGGCTCGAAAAGCCGGAGCACCGGCAAGGATGGCGAGGACAAGGTGATAGAGGTGCCGTGCGGCACAGTCGTGTATAATGCCGAGACGGGCGGATATGTGTGTGACATTACGGAACACGGTCAGGAGGTCGTGCTGCTTAAGGGCGGTCGCGGAGGACTGGGAAACTGGCATTTCCGTACCGCTACCCGTCAGACTCCCCGTTTTGCGCAACCTGGGGAGCCGATGCAGGAGATGACGGTGATTCTGGAACTGAAGCTTCTGGCTGACGTGGGTCTGGTGGGCTTTCCGAACGCCGGGAAGTCGACACTGCTCTCCGCGGTTTCCGCCGCACGTCCTAAAATCGCCAATTATCCGTTCACGACACTCGAGCCGAATCTGGGTATCGTATCTTATCATGACGGCAAATCGTTCGTGATGGCCGACATTCCCGGAATCATTGAGGGGGCCAGTGAAGGAAAGGGCCTGGGACTCCGTTTCCTGCGCCATATCGAACGGAACTCGCTGCTGCTGTTCATGGTGCCGGGCGATACGGACGACATCCGCAAGGAATATGAGATACTGCTCAACGAGCTGGCGACTTTCAATCCGGAGATGCTCGACAAACAGCGGGTGTTGGCGATCACGAAATGTGACTTGCTTGACGATGAGCTGGTCGGAATGTTGGAGTCGACCTTGCCGGAAGGTGTGCCGCATGTGTTTATCTCGGCTGTGGCCGGAACAGGCATTTCCCGGTTGAAGGACCTGTTGTGGTCGGAACTGAACAAGGAGAGCAACCAGCTGGAGGCTGTGCGTATGGAAGCCATTGTGCATCGTCCCAAGGATGTGGAGAAACTTCGTCTCGAGCTTCAGGAATTGGGCGAGGATGAAGACTTTGACTATGAATACGAGGATGAGGATGATGATTTTGAGTATGAATATGAGGAAGAGGATTGGGATAACGAACCTGAGAAATGATGAATTGCCGGTTTACAGATGATGGAAGGATGTTGGAATATGGTATGATGAGACCGTATTCCGACATTTTTTGTTTCTCTACCACACGCCATGGAGGGTATAGTGCGGGGGCTTACGCCTCGTTCAACTGCAATGGCTATTGTGGCGATAATGGGATTGCGGTGGAACGGAACAGGGAACTGTTGTGCTTGTTGATGCCTGTGCGTCCTCTGTGTATGGTCATTCCTCATCAGGTGCATCAGACGGAGGTGAGGGTGATTGACAATGTTTTCCTGGAGAAATCGGAGGCGGAACGTCAGGAATTGCTTGAGGGAGTGGATGCGTTGGTCACAGATCTGTCGAAGGTATGTCTGTGCGTGTCTACCGCCGACTGCATCCCTGTGTTGTGTTATGACACCCGGCGGAAAGTGGTTGCCGCCATTCATGCCGGATGGAGGGGGACAGTGGCCGGAATCGTCGGAAAGGCTCTTCGTGTCATGTCCGGCAGGTATGGAACGGAGGGGAAGGATGTGGTGGCCTGCATCGGTCCCGGCATTTCGCAGGATGCGTTTGAAGTGGGGGATGAGGTGTACGACGCTTTCCGTGAATCCGGGTTCGACATGTCGCGTATCGCGGTGCGCAGGGACAAGTGGCACATCGATTTGTGGGAAGCCAACCGTATGCAGCTGTCAGCTTCGGGGGTGCGTCCGGAAAATATCGGACTTTCGGGAATCTGCACCTATCACAATGCCGCTGATTTCTTCTCGGCCCGCCGTCTGGGTATCCGTTCCGGACGGATCCTTTCAGGAATCATGACATTGTGATCGTGCAGTCCGCTTATTATAATCGAGACCTATGTGTTGTCGTTTCCCTTATCTCAGCATCAGGCAGATACGTCCGTAGCATGGCAGGGCTTCCAATGTCTTGCAGTAGTTTCCCCACGCGATTTCCGGATAGTCCCACCGGTTGTCGGTGTACAGTCTCATGATGCCGTCGGTCGTCTTGTTGATCCGGCAGGCCACTGACGCGTCTTTGGATATGACGGATATTCCGTATCCGTCTTTCTTGCCGCCGGCCTGTAGTGTATAGTGATATATGTTTTCTTTCATGCCTTTGGCGATTTGCGTAAGAGGTTTTGCGCAAGGCGCTCCCGCATCGGCCCAGTAATAATAGTTATGGGTATCCATGGCCCATGGCTGTCCGGGGTGCTCGCCGTATGCCGGCACATGGCTGTTGTAGAGGAGGGCTTTTCCTTCATTTCCGCCAAGCTCACATTCCGGATAATAGTTCCAGTATCCTTTGCGTTTCCATTCAAGCTGTTCCATGTCATCCGTGAGGTGGAATGCCAGTCCGGTCTCACGCAGGTAACCGTTGGGCAGTCCGTCTGTCGTGTAGCTGACGGAAATCTCGCCGCCGGCTGTAATCCGGATACGGAAATTAGCCTTCACTTCTTTATAGCTTCCCTGCAGGTCCACGTAGACCGTATTCCCTTTTTTCGTGAAATGGAGGCTCTTTTTCTGCCAATCCTTTTCGTCCACGGCATAATGGTCGGCCATTTTCCGGACTTCCGCCCCGGAAAGATGGTTCAGATTGATGTAGGCGTTCAGGAACGGCCCTTTCCTGATGATCACATTGCCTTCGGTTGTGGCGTCCGTGATCAGTCCTGTGGTCTTGTCGAACGGAATCTCGAACTTCTCTCCTTTTACAATGGTCCTGTCGGAAGTTTCCTCTATCTGGATGGACTCGCCGGCAAGGGGTTCCGGAAAGCGGATGCTTTCTTCTCCCAGTATGAACCGGTAGGTGTCAATAGGTTTTCCTTCGGGGGTGAGGAACTCGATTTGCACCGGTTCGCCGCTTTCCCATTGTCCGCCGGGAACGGTGATGATGCCTTTTGCATGCGGACTGATACGTTCCAAAGGAATCTCCTTGGTCGTTCCCTTGTAGGTGAAGTTGGCGCGTATCTCGTTGAGCATGGTGTGGTCGAAACGGTTATGTACAGGCAGTATCAGATCCTGCCCCGGGGTGAAGTCCAGATTCGTGCCGGACAGGATGCGTACAGGCGAGTATGCTTTCTTAGTGGACCAGAATTCCGGCTTCTTGCGTCTCCATACGTCGACGATTCCCCATTCGCCGTAGCCGACACAGTTTCCCCGGAATCCTTCCGGTTTGGCGGTATGGGCGAACTCTTTCCAGAAGGCGGTGCCTGTCTTGGGCTCCGGAAGGGCGAAGGTCTCGTCTATATACCCCCAGATGGCGCCTCCCAGTCCTCCTGTCGTTTCGAACAGTCCGCTCCACATGCGGTCGAGCGATTGTCCCCAGAACTCGCGGATGTTGGGGTCGGTCTGCAGGGTGGAATAAGTGTAGCAGGCCGGATGGGCCCATTCGTCGAACAAGGCTGGTATGCCGTGTCCTTCAAAGTGGCGGGTTGACATTCCCCATTGCGAAAGGTTGCCTTCCGTGTCCTGGTAGTGCATGCTGAGGATGTCATATACTTTGGCGTTTTCCGGCACCGAGCCAGGATAGCTGAAAACGACCGGACGTGTGCGGTCGGTGGATTTTATCCAGTTCCGGCTCAACTGGAAATTACTGCCGTATGTGCTTTCGTTACCTATGCTCCAGAACAGGATGGACGGGTGTGAGCGGAAGCTTTTTACCATTTCCTGACATTGGCTGAGGTATTGGTCCGTGAACTCAGGATCGTCATGGCTTGCCCCCGGCGCGTAATTCTTCTGCCGGTGGGTGTTGACAAAGCAGACGGCTGTCTCGCTTTCCACATAGATGCCATATCGGTCACAGAAGTCCAGAAAACGTTCCGATGGGGGATAATGCGATGTGCGGACAAAATTCATGTTGGCTTCCTTGAACAGCAGCGCGTCCAAGCTGTCAAGTTCGGCCGAGGTGGTCCGTCCCAGTCTGGGATGTATGTCGTGCCGGCAGGCTCCCCGCAACTTCACCGCCTTTCCGTTGACAAGCATCCGGTTTCCTTTGATCTCCACTTCACGGAATCCGACACGCCGGACAAACGAGGCGGTCTCTTTTCCGTCCGTATAGGTTCGCACGGTGAGTGTATAGAGGAAAGGATGTTCCGCATCCCATTTCTGTGGACGTTTGATCTGGAACGAGAATGGGTTTTCTCCCTGTTCCAGCTTTTTCCGGTTCTCCTTGAGTGGGACATTGTTCCCGTCCGGGTCTGTCAGTGTAAAGCGTATATCCGTATCGGAGACACCCTCAAAGCGGCATCCGAATCGGAGTTCCGCATCCTGATAGAGCGAGTCAAGGTCTGTTTCCACATAAGCGTCATAGATGTGGTTTTCCGGGATGGCAAACAAAGTGACGTCACGCAGGATGCCTCCTATGGGATGGTGCGCGTATCCGGATGCGTATGAGATTTCGTCCAGACGGTCTGTCACTTCCAGTTCCACTTCGTTCTCTTTTCCCGGGTACACCCATGAGGTGATGTCCGTTTCCCAGCGTGTGAATCCTCCGTTGTGCTCACGTATGGGATGTCCGTTGACACTCAGTAGCGCGTGGCTGTATATCCCGTCAAAGCGTAGGATGACACGTTTCCCCACATAGTCGGCAGGAACGGTGAATGTCCGTTTGTACACGAACGGTTCATCGTGTCTGATGGCATATCCTTGCATGGCGGCTTCTCCCGGCACTTGTATGACATTCCATTCCGTTTCCGGACTGTATCTGAACCTCCATTCTCCGTTCAGAGAGATTGTCGGTCTGTCCGTTCCTTTTGTCTCTGCGGGCAGCTGGAATGTTTTTCCTGTCGTATGGGGATATACGGATGCCATGCAGCACCATACGGACAGGCATAGTCCGATTCCCAGAAAGATTCTTCTTGTTCTCATGTTTCCTTATGTTGTTTCACGGAAACAAAATTAGTGGCTTTATGGGAAAGTGCTTTTTGCCGGGAAGGTGGAAAAAAGGACGGATCTGGTCCGCCTGCCATGTAAAAGTGGACAAAACGGAACTATCTTTTGGTACGGGGGAGTGAGCCTGTGTGCTGCCTGAATACACGGGAGAAATATTGAGGGGAGTTGAAACCGCACCTGAAGCTGATTTCCTTTACGGACAGTCCGGTGTTTTCCAGTAGTCTCATGGCTTTTTCAATCCGCAGTCTGTTGAGGTATTCTATGGGGGAAGAGTTCAGGCGGAGTGCGAACATCTTTCTCAGATAGCGTTCGCTGATGCCGGCGTGGGCGGCTATGTCGGCGGATGATACAGGCGACTGATAGTTGAGCTGTATGTATCTTACCGCTTTCTGTAGGGCGGGATTCGTCCCTTCCGGAATGTAATTGTCCCTCATGTGGCGGAATATCTGTATCAGAAGTTCCATATAGCGTGATATTACCATGAAGCGGTAATAGTTTCTTTTCGCGCGCAGCTCGTCGATGATGTTCTGGATGGTGGCCGTGATGGAAGGATTGTCGGTTATTCTGATCACTCCGTTTCCTTCCGTGAGCAATGTTTCGGCCGAAGGTTGTTCTTTTTGTGTTTCCGGCTTTATCAGTGAGGCGGAACGGATAAACATGTCCGGGAGGAATTCCAGTTGCATGAGGGTCGCTCCCGAAGGTCCCGCCTCGAACTTGTGTGGCACGTTTGGAGTGATGACCATCAGTTCTTTTTCCTTAAAACGCATGAGGTTTCCGTTTTCCAGATGGAGGGCGGCGCTGCCTTTCTTCACATAATTGATCTCTATGCGCTGATGGGCATGGGGGCCATACGTCTCTTTGGGGATGAAAGAGATGAAACGGAACACGTCTGCCAGGCGTGTCTCTTTCAGGGTCCGGTAGAATTCTTCTGTTCCGTCGTATAGTGTGGATGGTTTTATGGGGTTGGCCATAAGTGTTTTTGTTTTTCTGTCGCAAAATTAGGAAAATCCGGTGTCTTTCTCAATATTTTTCCGTATCTTGGCATAGTCATTCATAATCATTCACCTTATAAAATCAGAAATCATGAAACATTCAATGCCCGGACTTCCTTATGCGATGGAAGCGTTGGCTCCTTATATGAGCCAGGAAACCATGGAATATCACTATGGGAAGCATCTTCAGACTTATGTGGACAACCTGAACAAGCTGGTTGCCGGAACTCCTTTTGAGCGGATGACGCTGGATGATATTGTCTGCCGTGCGGACGGAGCGATATTCAACAATGCGGCACAGGTCTGGAACCATACTTTTTTCTTTGATACGCTGACACCTCGTCAGACTGGCATGCCCGACAAGCTGGTCCGGAAACTGGCGGAAGATTTCGGCTCGCCGGAGGCATTCAGGCAGGAGTTTACGCAGAAAGCCGTTTCCTGGTTCGGCTCGGGTTGGGTTTGGCTGGCCGAGGATGCGGACAAGATGCTTCATGTCGTGACTGAACCGAATGCGGGCAATCCACTTGTAGGGGGGCTGAAGCCTGTCCTGACCATTGATGTGTGGGAACATGCCTATTACATTGACTACCGTAACCGAAGGGCCGCCTTTGTTGAGGCTTTCTGGCATCTGGTGGATTGGGAGAAAGTGGCTTCACGGCTTTCTTAGAATCGTTTTCTAGGAGAAGTGCCTTTTGTCGCGCATGGGCATTTCTCCTTTTTGTTTATGTCTCGGAATCATTGTCTGGCATAAGGGTGTATTTGTTGTTTTTTTAGTCCGTAAAGTATGGGATTTTCTTGAATTTGTAGTCGAAAAGGGCTGCGAAGGTTTGAGCGTGTGCGATAAATCGTTACTTTTGTTTCCAGAAAATGATGTTTATGGATGAAAGACTGACAATAGAGGTGTCTGACGAGCTGAGACAAGCCTGGCCCCAGTTTCGTGGAGCCGCTGTATTCGCTACGGTAAAGAATTCCGCCTATAGCGGAGAGTTGTGGAAACGGATAGAGGAATTTACGGAACTGTACCGGCGGAAGTATACGACGGACTCCATCAAGCAGATGCCGGCCATACAGGCTACGCGGCAGGCATATAAAAGGTGTGGAAAGGACCCCAGCCGTTACCGTCCCTCTTCGGAAGCCCTGTGCCGGCGTATTCTGCGGGGAATTCCTTTGTATCAGATAGACACGCTGGTCGACCTGATCAATCTGGCTTCCATCTACAGCGGACACTCTATCGGAGGGTTCGACCGTGACAAGATACAGGGCAGCCGTCTGGTGCTGGGTATCGGGAAAGCCGGGGAACCGTATGAGGGCATCGGACGCGGAGAGCTGAATATCGAGGGTATGCCCGTCTATCGGGATGCTGTGGGAGGTATCGGTACCCCGACAAGCGACAACGAGCGTACGAAAATCAGTCTGGACACCATACACTTGCTGGCCATCATGAATGCCTATAGCGGGATGGAGGGACTGAAAGAGTCGGTGGACTATATGGTCGGGCTGCTCAAGGAATTTGCCGGGGCGGAGGAGATGGATTTGGTTTACTTTAAATGATGACACAATGGATATAGAGAAGGTATTGACAGACGGTATCGTATTCAGAGGGGGGAAGTCTCCCTCAGGAAAGAAGGAAGAGAAGGTAAGGACGAAAGCCAAGAAAAAACAATATGTCGCCGGGTCGCACGGATCAGGGGCCGCCAAGATGAAAGCGGAATACCGTCGCCGGAGGGCAAACAGGAACAAGAACAAATAAGATAGGACTTAATTGAATTATGTGTTATGAAAAGAATGTTATTGGTAATCGCGGTCGTATTGGCCGCAGTGTCTGCGCAGGCGCAGGAAATGTATTTGGGTGGCGGAATCAGTCTTTGGAGAAATACGGATGTCGACAAGACATCGTTTTCCATCACTCCGGATTTCGGGTATAACCTGAACGAGCGTTGGGCCATCGGAGGAGAAATCGCTTTGGCGTTCAACGGGTATGATGATACGTACAAGGTGAAGTCCACGGCTTTTGCCATTGCGCCGTACGCGCGTTTCTCTTTCTATGAGAACAAGGTTGTCCGTCTGTTTCTGGACATGGGACTGGGATTCTCTACCTGTAAGCCGAAACACCATGACAATATCAATGGATTCGAGATCGGTGTCAAGCCGGGTCTTGCCATCAAGTTGAACGACAGTTTCAGCTTCATCACCAAGGTGGGATTTGCCGGCTATCGCGACGATTACTACCGGAGTATGGGTAACAACGGTTTCGGTGTGACGGTTGACGGCGAGAATATCTCTATCGGAATTGATTACGAATTTTAAAATGTGATATTATGAAACGTATTTTGTTGGTTTTAGTGTGCGCCTGTTCCTTGCTGACCGTCAGTGCCCAGACCAAGGTGGGATGGAGCATGAAACTCGGTCTGGGAATGAGCACCTGGATGGGTAAGGATGCGGGCGGTTCGTCCGCGTTGTTCAATCCGAAAGTGGGGGTGGGAATCGACATCCCGCTCACTGGGGTCGTATCGTTCCAGACTGGTCTGATGTGGGAGTCAAAAGGAGCGGGCTACAAGGCTTTTTATCAAGGTGTGGAATATGATGTGGACTGCAACCAGAACTATTTCCAAATGCCTTTGCTGGCCGCCTTCCATGTTGGTACTCCGGCCAACTTTGATATGGTGTTTACCGCCGGTGGTTATCTGGCATACGGCGTGAAGGGAAAGAACAAGGTGGATGTGGACGACATGTCTTATTCATGGGATGCATTCGGTGAGTCGAGACTGCCGATAGGCGGCGGTTCGGAGATTGTGAAAGGTGTGAACCGTTTCGATGCCGGACTTCAGGCGGGTGTTGCTCTTGATTTCCCCCGTTGGACGGTAGGGCTTGACGGGGAGTTCGGACTTTGCAAGGTGATGCCTGACAGTAAGACGCGTAATCTCGGTATTTATTTTACGGTAGGATATAAGTTCTGAAACCGGATGTGATATACAGGAAACAGGCTGTCTCAAGATGAAATCAACTTTCATTTCGAGACAGCCTGTTTTCTGTGTAAGAAATTGGATTATACGTAAGTCTCAAGGAATTTCACGCTTCCTTTTGGCTGTACTTCCACGTTCTGGGTGGTTGCCGGGAACAGCACTGATTCGCCGGCCTGGAGCTCCAGACTGTTGCCTTCATTGTCGGTGACTGTGCAGGCTCCTTCCATGCAGATGTAGATGACAAACGAATCCAGTTCGCTGTAGTCGATGTTCATGGGTTCTGTCAGGTCATAGACTGAAGTGGTGAAGTATGGGCATTCCACAAGTTCCACTCCTTCGTTCTGCTTGGGAGTGTAGTGGGTGCGGTAGTCTTCGTACACTGTATAGTCGATGGCGTCTTTCGACAGTTCCGTATGCAGCTCGCGGGTGTTTCCGTTCTTGTCCTTACGGTTGAAGTCGTAGATACGGTAAGTCACGTTGGAAGTCTGCTGTATTTCGGCGATGAACGAGCCGGCGCCGATGCTGTGGATTCGTCCGGCAGGCAAGAAGAACACGTCTCCCGGATGGATAGGATAGTCGGCCAGCACATCACAGATGGTATTGTCGGCAATCCGCTGTGCATATTCTTCGGGAGTGATCTGTTTTGACAGGCCTGAGCGTAAGTGGGCACCTTCTGTCGCTCCGATCACGTACCACATTTCTGTCTTTCCCATTGAGTTGTGGCGTTTCATGGCCAGTTCGTCATTGGGGTGTACCTGAATGGACAAGTCCTGTTGCGCGTCGATGAATTTGATCAGCAAGGGGAACTTGCCGTTGAAGCGGGCATAGTTTTCTTTTCCCACCAGTTTTTCCTTGTATTCATTGACCATTTCAGTCAGGTTCTTCCCCGCGTCACTGCCGTTTGCCACGATTGATTCGTCGCCTTTCACGTCAGAGATCTCCCAGCTTTCTCCTACCTGTTCCTGCTGGCAGTCGAGGTGTTTGAACGGAATGATTTTGTTGCCTCCCCAGATGGTAGACTTCAAGATTGGTTTAAATTTCAGCGGATACATAATTATTTGTTTTTTGGTTTTTAGATTTATGCAAATGTAGTAAAAACCATATAACTAAAAAACTGTTACCAGCTTATTTTTATGAATTTGCTTTCCCAAGGCCTGAGTGTGGGAGAAGGATTCCCGGATAACGGTTCTCCTGTCACATCACAGACGGTCACTTTTTTTATCGGTATGTAGGGAGAGGATATGCTGAGTTCCGTTTCCTTTCCGCTTGTCTCACGCAGCTGCAGCAATGCGGCATTTTCTCCTTTTATCGGTTTCATGTTGATAAGCAACACGTTTCCCGGATTGATTGCCAGTATGGATTCCGGGAATGTGCGGTTGTCCGATGTCTTGGCATCAGAAGGAAGTACGCGTGTGAGGAACGGAATCCGGTTCTGCCAGGCGAACTTGGTGGCGTATTCCAGAGAATTGTCGGCTGATGAAGTGATGAAGTAGCTCCATTGCATTCCGCCCATCTGGTCTGCATTGAAGTTTGTCACCCAATAGTTGTTCATCGGCCATGAATACATGTTCGTACTTTGTGGAATCGCTCCGGCCTCATATCGTCCGGTGTTGATGGCACCGAACTGCATCAGCGGAATTTCCTGGCTTCCCATTACCACTTGCATTCCGGAGTTCCGTGCGGTGGCGAAGTTTTGTACTGTGTACCAGTCATTGGAGGAACCTGGTATCTGGTCGATTCCTGCCCTGATGTTTCCGCCCGGAACATCCAGCCATATCTTTCCGTCGTTCACCTGATAGGGGAATGAGATGTAGACAGCCTCCGGATCTGTCACCGCTTTCTTGCGCAGGCGGTAAACCACTTCGATTTTCTTTTCGGTGTTGTAAATCCGGTATTCTACTGTCAGATTGTCCGTACCTTGTCCGGCTACAGTCTCTCCTTTGAAACGGTATGTGTCCCATATCTCTCCTTTTTCGTAACGTTCGAGGCGGATTCTTTCCGGACGTCGGCGGAGGAATTGCGGTGCCTTATACTGTTCCATCGGATGTCGGCTGTCGATGATTTCATAGATGAACTCGCCCATTTCCCATTCGGCGCTGTCCGTGAGCAACGGTTTTTTCAGCTCCTTGTCAAAAAGATGCCTGATTGTTCCTTTTTGCAGGTTGAAGTCGATGACATACCAGCGATTCTCCACATGAGGGTTTTTCATGTCAGTCTGGAATAATGTTTCCATACGTGCCGCGTCTTTAACCTTGATGTAATACTGCGCGTATCCTAATGCCGGTACGTTTTTCACATATAGATTCCAGTAGGTTCCGTCCGAACGGCTTTCGCCTGCTTGTGCCGGAATCTTTTTCCCGGCGGCATCTACAATCTCAAATGCCTTGTCTTTTGGCAGCATCTGGTGGTCGATATATACTTTGGCTATTCCGTTGTGTGTCCAGTTGAGTGTGTTGAATACGGTTATGGAAGGCAGGTCTGATTTGGGAACGAATGATTGCAGCAATCCCATCGTCACCTCTCCCAGGAGTCCGGCATGTCGGTAGGCTTCCCATGCGTATGATTGTTTCAAGGAACGTTGTTCCCAAGTCTCCAATCCGTAAGGGTCTCTGACGCTTTCACTGTAGCCGAAGGTATGTTCATCGTAGAAAAGGAGCGCGTCGTTGGCAGCATCGATGTTTTGGTCCACATCGTCAGGCAGCTCGGCACCCATCATTTTAGCGAGGGTGAGTGCTGTCTGGTTGGCGATGACGTTTGTATGGGTGATACGTGACACGGCCGCTTCACGTGCTCCTGACGCAAATCCGTCTGTCCACCAGTCGGGCCAGGCTCCCCTGACTGTTTCAATCTTGTCGGCGTAATCGTGTTCCACGGTCTTTATGAAATCGGTGGCGACTGCGGTTCTTAGTTTGGGCCATTCGTATTTTTCGTTCCAGCGTCTTACCATCTCGCAACTCTTGGTTGAAGGTGGCGCATTGTCCGTGAAATATCCTGAATGTTGTGCCGCGCAGATATTGTACGGATAGTTCTTTGCCTCAAGCTGGGTGAGGTATTCCAGCACGCGTGTCTCGAACAAGTCAAAGTCGTCCGTATGGACTCCGAGAAAATTTCCCTGGTTGTAATGTTCGGCCCGGTAGGTGAGTACCTTTTTACCTGAAGGGGATTGCCACCAGAATACGGTCGGTTTGTCGAAGCAGATCAAGGCCCGGTGACCGTGGGTTCCCATATTGACATATTTTACTCCCGCATCCGCAAAATATTCGCTAAAACACCATCCGATGCCGTTTACGTCATCCTGCATGGCGAGTTCGGTGCGCAGACCTTCATCGCGGAATCGTTTCAGCGGAGCCAGTGAGGCGGCCAAAGTCTGTTCATCGGGCAATTCATCGAAGTTCAGGTACATGGCTGCCAGTTCTATCCGTCCCTCTTTTACCCGTTTTTTCAGTCTTTCTATTTGCTTTGCCGGACGGCTTTTCAGATATTCGTTGACGGCCCATGAGACCTCACATGTCCAGCGGAACTTTGCCGCATCCGGATAGTTGTCTGTCGCGTCGCAATAATCCAGCGCATAGTCGATATAGCGCAGGTGTTCGGCCAGAATCTCCATCTGTGAGCGTGTGTAGCCTATGTCTGTGTGCGTGTGTTGCACCAGATTCATCTGCCAGTGACGCACCGGGCTGACTTTCACTGTCTGTCGGGTTGCGGGCTTTTTCCCAATGGTGACTGTCAGGGGAAGTTCGGTGGCGGACTTCACTTCCGGTATCTCGAAATGGAAGGCATTCTTTCCGGTAGAGAGTCTCACTTTCTGTTTCCTGTCGCCCAGTCGCAGGATGGCCGTTTCCGGTCTTCCTTCGTGACTTATTCTTATCAGGACACGTTGTGTCGGACCTTCTTCTGACTTGTAGATGGCCGGAGCTGTAACAGCCTCGATTTTTGTCTGTTCAGGATGATTGTTCTGGGCGGCGGCAAGTGATGAGGCCATCCAGATTCCTAAAAGAAACAGTTTCTGTAATTTCATGGTGTGTGTGGATAATTGGGCTATTTGTTATATGAAGATATTTTCCTGCATGTCTTAAGGGGTATTGCTCCCAAATAGATGACACACAGCAGGAGCAGGGAGAGGCTTGCTGTCTGTCCTGCCATGTCAGAGAGTATTCCCATCAGGGGGGTGACCAGAGCGCCGCCCGATACGCCCATGATCATCAGGGCGGAAATCTCGTTGTCCCGTTCCGGAAGATGTTGGAGTGCGTACGAGAGGAGGATGGAAAATACATTTGCGCATGTCAGTCCGATCATGACGATCATCACAGAGATGCCCCATGGGGTATTGCCCATGAGCATGACCGAGACTAACGCTCCCGATGCCAGGATCATGCTGTAGCGTAGAAAACGGTCGGTTGCGGCTCGGGAGAGAATGAAAGCTCCGACGAATGTGCCGACGGTGCGCGCCGAGAAGTAAAGGCTTGTACCCAGTCCTGCCTTTTCCAGAGGCATCCCGGTCTTTTCTATCAGAAGTTTCGGAATGGTGGTGTTCAATCCCACGTCAATGCCTACGATGAGCAGAATGCCCAGGAATAGCATGCGGATGTATCTGTCCTTGAACAATGCGCATGTGGTGCGGAACGTGGCATGGGTTTTCCCCGGTCTCGGAGTCTCACGGACTGTAGCCGACAGCCATCCCATTGTGAGCAGGGTGGTCAGGGCGTATATTGCGAAAATCCATTTCCAGTCATTCCAGAGTATGGCGGCCATTCCGGCCAGTAAAGGGCCGAGAAAGGAAGATACGGCCTTCAGAAATTGCCCTAAGGTCAGGATGCTTGCAATCCGTCCGGAAGGGACGATAGCTGCGGCCATCGGGTTCAGTGAGACCTGTAGCATAGTGTTTCCGATGCCCAGCAGGGAGAATGCCATGAATATGGCTGTGAAGTGGTAGTATGCCAATGGTATGCACATCGCGATGATGGTGAGGATGAAGGACAGGACAACCGTGTTTCGTCGTCCTATCCTTCCCATTAGCAGTCCCGTTGGGATAGAGAATACGGCAAACCAGATGAACGCCATCATCGGAAGCAGGTTTGCCTGTGAATCCGTGAGGGAGAAATCTTGTTTGACATAGTTTGTGGCAATACCTGTCACGTCAACGAATCCCATGATGAAGAATCCGGACAGGACAGGAAGCATTGCCTTTTGTGAAGATGCCTGTGTGTTCATGTACTTTCTTGTTTATTTTGCCATCCTGACTTCCAGTGTGCCGCCTTTCACGATATCCTTGAACGGGATATGTGTGCCTTCAAGTGGTTCTCCGTCCAGCAGATATTGTCTGGCGTACGATTCCGGATCGTTGCTGTCGGCTCCTGTGACACGGATGACGAATTTTTCGCCGGGGTAATATTGGTTGTTAAGACTGATTGTAATCTTGTCGAATATGGGTGCGCCCAGACCGAACGAGGGATTGGTATCCGCCAGTCCTTTCACGTCGAACAGTCCGATGGACGACATTACATACCATGCGCCCAACTGGCCCTGGTCCTCATCCTGGCCATATCCGTAGCCGTGTATTCCTTCGGTGCCATAGAATTCGTTCAGAATGGCGCGTACCCATTTCTGGGTCAGTTCGGGTCTGCCAATCTCATTGAACAGCCACGAGATGTGCAGGCAAGGCTGGTTGCCTTGGTTATAGAGTGTCTGCAGTCCGGCAAAGGCACCGACTTCCGTGCCTCCGCTGAATATTTTTTCTCGGGAAACGGTAAAGATGCTGTCCAGGCGGTTGCAGAAAGTCTCGGTTCCCACTTTCTCAGCCAGCGCTTTCACATCATGAGGCACATAGAATGTATACTGCCAGGCGTTTCCCTCCTGAAACCCTCTCCATACTTGCATGGGATTGAAGTCCTCGATAAATGTGCCGTCGGCTTTCTTGGGACGGATAAAGTCGCATGTCGGGTCATAAAGCCGTTCCCATCCTTTGGATAAACGGGCCAGTTGTCTGTAGTGTGCCGTATCGTCCGATGCCTTGGCCCACTGTGCGACAGCCCATGAACTGAAGGAGTATTCCAGTGTGTGTGAGGCGGAGAACATGAAAGCTTCGTCCGGTCCGTCTCCTTCTTCCTGATGCGGTACATATCCGTATTCCACGAACTTGTCCGTATCAACCTTTCCTGCTCCGAGGGGACGGTCCTTGCCGTCAAGCTCATTTTTCAGGCAGGCTTCGTAGGCGGTTTGTGTGTTGAAATCACGGATTCCGCACTGATAGGCTCCTGCGATTACCACCGGAAGCAGGTTGGTGCCTACTCCGGATACGAACCGGCTGTTGGCCACTCCGTCGGCCAGCCATCCCGCGTCTTCATATATCTGAAGATGGCTGCTGATGTAATCGGAAAGATATTCCGGATAAGCCAGTGTCCAGACTTGTGAGAGGTTCCACTGTCCTCCCCAGATGGCATCCGTGTTGTACATGTGGTGAATCGGTTTTCCGTCTTTCAGTGGAATCTGTCCTATGCTGCCGTCGTGACGCGGATAGGTGCCGCTGACATCGCTTGCCAGTCCGCGTCCCAGCAAGGCGTGATAAAGACCCGTATAGAATTTGATCTTGTCGTCACGCTTGTCGGTCTCCACGCGGATGCGGCTCAGGTAGTTTTCCCACGTTTGTGCGGCCTGCGCGTGTGCTTCGTCGAAAGTCATGTCCTTCGCTTCCACATTCAGGTTTTTCCGGGCATTGTCTACAGATGTATATGACAAACCGACTTTTACGGTGATTTTTTCCGCTTCGGGCATCTTGTAGGTCAGGTAGAGTCCGGCTCCGATGCCTTTGGCCTCTTTGGTGTCCGGATGCATAATCTCTTGGTTGAAGCCGCCTACCGTATCCGGCAGACGGTCCACTGTGGCCGAGAAATAGAGAGGCACTGTTTTACCCGGATCGTATTTCTTGACGTACTCCGGTTCGGTGATTACCCAACCTTCTATCCGGTTGTCTGCAGTATAGGTCACATATGCATCGCGTACGGCTCCGCTTTCTCCCCATCGGTTCCCGATATTGAACAGGATGTGACTTTCTTTTCCCTCAGGGAAAGAAAACCGTTGGAAAGCTACACGAGGGGTGGCTGTCAGTTCTGCCTGAATCTGATAATCATCCAGAAGAACTGAGTAATATCCGGGCGCGGCGGTTTCGTTTTTCCGGTCAAAGTGGGAGCGATATCCTTTTTTGACCGTGTCGGTGGGCAGACCGGGAACGGTAACCAGTTTTCCGTTGGTCGGCATCAAGGCTATGCCGCCGATCTGGAACTCATGCAGGCAAGGAAAACCTTCGATACTGGTGTCCCGATAATCGTATCCGGTAGCTTCCCATCCGGAGGCGTTGCCCAGACTTCCATTGGTGGACGGAGCGGGTTTGGCCAGACCGAACGGCATGGCTCCGGGGGTGAAATGGAACCAGCGGCAATGCGCTGTACCGATACGGGGATCCACATACTGTGACAGGTTTTCCGCTTCCGCTTTTTCCTGCTTCTTCTGGCAGGCTGTCAGCGCAAAGAGGGCGGAGAGTGACAGGATAATGAGATGTTTGTTCATGGCTGTAAGGTTTTTCTGTTTTTATTTCAGGTTATTGATCGCATACCAATAGGCTCCTAGAGCGACAGCCCGGCTTGTTCCAAGCCGGGAGACTGCTATCCCGGTTTTTCCTGTAAAAGCCCGTGGTTTCTGAAGGAAGCTTTTCCGCTCTGAAGAGTCTTCCAGATTGTAGGCTTCCACGGGGAGACGGGGAAAACGGGAGCCGTCGGCCATGGAAAGCTCGGCCCTCATCTCACGCATCAGGGCAGGGAGTATGTATTTTGACGCTCCGGACAATCCACCTCCAATGACGACCAGTCCGTCTATCAGTGTGACGGCCGAGGAGATTACGTATCCGGCGACCTCTCCCAATTCCTCGAAAGCTGTGACAGCCGCTTTCCGGTTTCCCGGCCGGATGTTTTCAGCGATGTCGAAAATATCTTTTGGAGTCTGTCGGGAGTTGTCGCCGGACAGACATGCGTACGTGCGGCATATTCCCCGTATACTGACACTTTCTTCTGCGATGCGGTCGGGATATATCTTGTTCGGCTGGCACCACAGGTACCCTCCAGTCTGGTTGTCTCCCCGGAGCAGGTTGCCGTGGATGACGATTCCTCCCCCGAATCCGGTTCCTAGGGTGACCCCCAACAGATTATGATATCGTTTAGGATTTCCTGATGCCTCCAGTTCCGCGTTGATTTCAGGAAGGATTCCGGCCAGCGCTTCTCCATAGGCGAAAAGATTACCGTCGTTGTTGATGAATACGGGTATGCCGAAATGTTGTTCCAGTATGGGGCCCAATGGTACCCCGTTCCTGAATGCGGTCAGATTGGGAAGATTGCCGCCGATTATTCCCGCCTCATAGTCCGCAGGTCCTGGAAAACCGAAGCTGATGGCGGACGGAGCATGATTGAGGGTTTTCTTGACCTTTTCAAAGCCAGATATGATGGCTTGCAGGCAATCCTCCAGATTGTCCTTGGCAGATGGAAGTGTGATGGGGCGGACCATTTCTCCGTTTCTGTTCATGGCGGAGAAAACCAGGTTGGTTCCTCCCGCGTCCAGTGTCATGATGATGTCCTTTTTCATTGTCTGAATCTTATGTATGCCTTGATTGTTCCGCATTCTTTTCCTTCCGACTTGCCGTAAGGACGGATTGTGTATTCCCTTACTGCGGCCGGAATGATGAAAGTTTCTGCATAGTGGACTACAAAAGGCTCGAAAGCTTTTGTAGGACTTTCCACGACAGCTTCTTCCCCTTCCACCAGATTCAGTACATTCACACCGTTGTCCGTGTGGTGTGTGACGGGCTTGGTAAACCAATGGCGTCGGGTCTCGATGAATTCGTTTTCGTGCAGTCCTGTCCGTTCCTCGCGCCATCCGTCTCCCTGTGCTATCGGTGTTACCTGGTTGACCAGATTTTTTTGTACGAAGTCTGTCTGGCGTTCCCATTGGATGACGTGCGAGCCGTGTCCGATATTGATAGGGCGGGGGCGACCGTCAAGTCCCAGGCGTCCCCAGTCATAGAGCTTGAACGTGAAGATGCTCGGGGTCGCGCTGATTTCCAATACCATCGCGTCCGCTCCGGAGCAGTGTACCGTACCGTTCGGGATAAGGAAATGATCGTGCTTTCGTGCAGGCCATCTGTTTACGTATCTTTCTGCGTCAAATGGTTTCCCGGTTTCCTGCGATTCGTTGAGCGAGCCGATCATTTCTTTTGGGTCGGTCCCGGTTTTCAGTCCGAGAAAGACGGTAGCCCCGGGGCCGGCATCGAGCAGATAGTAGCTTTCGTCCTGTGTGTAGGGGATGCCGAAGGTGTCACGTATGTATTGTGTGGTCGGGTGGACTTGCAGGCTGAGATTTCCGCCTTCCATGGTGTCGAGGAAGTCGAAGCGGATGGGGAAGTCCTGTCCGAAACGGGATTCCACCGGTCCGCCTAACAGGTCGCGTGTCTTGTAGAACACCAGGTCGTTGGCCGGAATCTCGAACAGGGTCCCGGATATGTCAAGATACAGGCTGTTCTCTTCCGGTACGCAGTCGAAACACCAGCCGTAATTGGATTGTTCAGGCGGTAGTCCGCATATTTTTTTCATCCATTGTCCTCCCCATGGCGCGGGGTCGAAGAAGGGAACCACACGGAACGGTTGGTGTGCGGTCTTTTCCAGTCCGTGTCGTAGGGTATCCCCGGTAATCATCTTGGGTTGTCCCGGGATATGGGTGTCCATCCAATAGTCCGCTTTCGGCAGAATCTCTTTTTTTAGTCGGTCGCATACGGGCCAGTCCACGAAATATCCGCGTTTGTAATGGCGTGAGGCTTCCTCGTTCCTGTTCTCCACTCCCAGTCCATTGGTTTCATGGCGGCGTGAACGTTGTTGGATTTCCCAGCGTGCCATGTCGATGTATATGTTCAAGTCGGCGTCTGGTGCGACGAATGCCGCTCCATGTCCGTAGACTATGATAGTCCCTTCGCTGGAATTTATTTCCGTCCGGATGTCGGAGAGGCGTTTCTCGTCCATGAAATCCGCATAGGTGAAGTGTGACCGATAACCGAACAGACGGTCATCCGTCACATAAGGATATGTCATTTTCTCGATTTCGTCGGTTGTCTTGAAGATAGTCTGTGTGTCTATCCACCGGTCAGGACACAAGGCCCTCAATGCGGGTCCGGTTTCCTCATGGTATACCCCCTGATAGCATTCTATTGCTACCACGAAGTGGCCTTCCGCGGATGTGAGATGATGTTCCAGCTCTTCTTTTATCTCATTCCATCCCCTCCATATCCTGGCTTCCATTTGTGTGGAGGGGTATTTGTCGTAATTGGATGTTCTTGCATTCATTTTTTTCATTTTTGTTTATGTTCTTCAGCCCATTCCTGGAGCATGCCGATCGCTTTAGCCAACACACCGGCTGAACCTTTGAAGTGTCCGCTTCCGCTGGGGACTCCTCCCATTCCATACCATTCGTAGAAGCCGTTGTTTTCCAATACACGGTCTATCATCGGACGGATTTCAGCATATGCTTCCTTTATCATGCCATGGGCGATCAACTGCTGGATCATGCGTCCGCCGTACCAGGTCCAGTCACCTCCGTTCTGATACACATACGGTTTTGACATTCCTCCATGGAAGAAACCTTCGGGATAAGGGGGATAGAGGGTCAGTCCGATACTTGGCATGCCGGACAGTCGGACGTTCTCCAGCATTTTCCCGTTTGAAATCCGTATCTCTTCGTCTGTCAGCAGTCCCGCTTCAATGGCGATGGCCGTACCTCCATGGTAATATATCTGGTTCTCATCGAATCCTTCGGGTACAGGTGATTTGTCGGGATAAATGTGGGGAATGAATTTCCGGTTCTTTTCATCCCAGAGGTGCTTGCGGACATTCTCCGCGGTCTGTTCCCTCAATGCTCTCCATTTTGACAGTAGTGCGGTGCTGTCTGTCATTTCTTCCAGATAGTCGAGAGCGATGATGAACATAGCGTTGTCATATACGTCGATGGCTGGTGTGGACAGTTCGTTCATGTCACAACCGAAGTCATCGTTCGGCTGTACGTCTCCCCAGTCGGCTGTCATCGCTCCGAACAATAGTCCGTAATCCGGATTGTACCGTTCTTTCATGAGATAATCCACCATTCTGTCCATCCGTCGCAGTACGGTTTGTCCTGCCACGTCTTCCTGCAGGATGGAGCGGTCGCCTGTCTTTTGTATGTATTTCCCCACAATCTGGATCAATGATGTTTCCTGGTCTGTCTCCACGGTGTTCTTGAAGGCGACGTGTTCCGGTGCCGCATCCGAATAATAAGGTGTATCATCATGCCAGTTGAAGTCGGGTTTCAACACATATCCGTCTATCATTTCTCCGTTGGGTTGCTGTAAAGCGAAGAACAGCAGGATGGCGTTGCGCAAATCCTTTGTGTCGCTTTCTTCACAGGCGGTCTCGATGAAAGTGTTCATGTCGCGTGCCCATATCTGTGAGTATCCGCTTCCGGCGTTGAGTCCTTGTCGGATCACCTCACGTGCCATGCTGTCCACTTGTTGCAGGGACTTGTCGTTACTGATCTGCTCAGCGAGCAGTTGTTCTGCCGTGGGGGATGAGCATGCGGAAAGGGCAAGGATCATCCCTACGGCGATAGAGTGTAGTTTTCTCATAGTCTGTGTCTTTTTCTTTTTTACAAAGATACAGCGACAGAAGATAAGAGGGAAGATATTTTGTTGTGATTTGCTTATACTATCTTACTATTTGTCGGGTGAAAATGACATGATTTGTCCATGAATCGTTATTTTTGCAGATGACTTCTGAATAATTTCGCAGATGGTAAAGATAAAAGAAGGGTTTAAGGGGGAACGGTTTGTGTTCCTTCCTGAACAGTTGCTTGAGGAGTATGCTCAGGATCCGTTGATAGGCAATCTCTATATCCGGAAGATCGGTTATTTCCCACGGGTGAAGTACCACTATATCCGGAAAGAAAACGGTTGTGACTATATGATGCTCATTTATTGTACCGACGGTAAAGGATGGTATCAGATTGGCGGGCACACATACGAGGTGAACCGGAATGAATATGTCATCATTCCCCGAAATACACCATACGCTTTTGGGGCAGATGAAGAAAATCCTTGGACTATTTATTGGCTGCATTTCAAGGGCCGTTCGTGCATGCACTTCCAGAACGCCACTTTTAGTCCGGAACCGGTATTGCCCGGCGAGCATTCACGGTTGCAGGACAGGTTGGGGCTCTTTGAGGAAATCTACCGTGCTTTCTCTATGGCTTATGTGAAGGAGTACATGCTTTATTCTTCGCTTTGTCTGTATTCCTTTCTCGGTTCATTCCTTTGTCTGGAACAATACCGTTCCGTACTTACTTGCAATGAGGAGAAAGTGTCATTCTCTGATAAGGTAATTCATTATATGCAGGAAAACGTACAGCACAATTTGTCTCTTAAACAATTGGCGGCATATTTTAAATACTCTCCTTCGCATTTCTCCATGCTTTTCCAGCGTGAGACTGGCGTCTCGCCTATCAGTTGTTTCCTTCAGCTCAAGATACAGAAAGCGTGTCAGTATATTGAACTGACAGATTTGAAACTGAACGAGATTTCCACCCTGTTGGGCTTTGAGGAGCCTGCCTATTTCTCCAGACTCTTTTCCAAGGTCATGGGACTCTCGCCTTCTGAATACAGACGGAAGGAGGCAGGACGTACGTTGCTTCCTTAAAACAAAAAGAATCTCCGGAACCGCCCGACAGGAGAAACGGGCGATGACCGGAGATCCGTCATTTATGAAAGTTTGATTATAAAGGAGATGCTGTTATCAGAGTTCGTATCCTGTCCAGCCGAAGTCGGTGGTCGGACAACCGGTGTTGCCGTCAGCGATTTTTACAACAGCTCCTGCAGGATTCTTGTCATTGGTGTCCTTTTCAACGTTGGTCGCGCCCTTGGTTACCTGAATCGAAGTGCCGTCGGCCGCATTGCCTTTGCTGTCTTGAAGGTCAACCAGTTCCTCGATGACACCGGTGCCCAGAACCAGAGCGTTGGTGATGGTGGCCTTGGCGCCGCGGCGTACCTTGATGGCATCCTGCATGGCCTGTCCCTCAGCCAGATTCTCGATGGTCATGTTCTCGATCTTGAAGTCGGCCTGCGGAGTGTGGTCAGGACCGTTTCCGTCCAGGTTTCCGTCAGCCTCCACGCCGCGCGGATCTTCTTCCGTGCTGGTGAAGCCGGCTTCCCATCTTCCGTAGCAGTTGCTCAATGTACCGCAATATCCTTGGGTGAAGTCGAACATGTCATCATCGCAGTTCACGGCCAGCAGGTTGCTTACGTTGACCGAGCCTCCGAAGAACTCAATGGCATCGTCCGCACCTTCCGCGATATAGATATGGTCGATCTTTGTACCGTTGCCTACCGCATTCAGTGTAAGACCGTTGTGCTCGATATCCGCGCTGGAACGGGCACCTGTGTAAAGCAGTCTCACGTAAGTCAACACACCGGAGTCGTCGGTGTTGTCATTACCGCCATACATCACGTTGTTGTCGATTTCTGTGGCAGCTTCGTTGGTCTTGCCAGCCTCACCGGAAATGACTGCCTTACCGTTGATGATCAGACCGCCCCAGTAGCCGGATACAGCTGTCTCATTGTCAGCGGTGAAAGTGATAGGAGCGTCTGCCGTACCTTCTGCAAAGATCTTTCCCCCACGTTCAACGAGGATGAAGTTCTCGAAGCCTTCTCTTGCCTTGATGGTCATTCCGGCGGGGATTCGCAGGATACCACCGTCCTTCACGTGTACAGAACCGTTGATGAAGTATTGCTTGTTGGCATCCAAAGTCACTTCAGCGGTGATTTCTGTCGGGATGTTCTCTTCTTCCATTGCAACCGGTGCGTCTGCCTCAGAGAACTGGTAGCCTGTCCATGCGAAAGCGGCCTGGTCGGCACCTGTGTTTCCGTTCACAATATTCACGTTGGCATATTCTTCATTGTGGTTTACCAAACCGTCAGTAATGTTGGTGGCACCGTTTGTCACGCTGATTTCTGTGCCGGTAGTGGCATCACCTTTACCGTCTGTCAGGTCAATCAGGTTTTCAATCGGACCGTTGCCTACGACCAATGCGTTCTTGATGTGTGCGGTCGCGCCACGACGGATCTTGATCGCGTCGTTCATGTTCTGGTTGGCAGCGAATGTGGCGATGGTCATGTTTTCGATCGTGAAGTCTGCCTGCGGAGTGTGGTCAGGACCGTTTCCGTCCAGATTACCGTCTGCCTCTACGCCGCGTGGGTCTTCTTCCGTGCTGGTGAATCCGTTTTCCCAAACGCCGTAGCAGTTGCTGAGTGTACCGCAATATCCTTGGGTGAAGTCGAACATGTCATCATCGCAGTTCACGGCCAGCAGGTTGCTTACGTTGACCGAGCCTCCGAAGAACTCAATGGCGTCGTCCGCACCTTCCGCGATATAGATGTTGCTGATGGTTGTTCCGTTACCTACGCCGTTCAGTGTAAGGCCGTTGTGCTCGATGTCCGCGCTGGAGCGTGCGCCTGTGTAGAGCAACTGTACATATTCGATGACACCGCTGTTGTCAGCCGCGTCTGTACCGCCGTAGATCTGGTTGTTGTCTACCTCTGTGCCTGCGGTCGTACCGGCTGAAGCACCGGAAATGGGAGCCTTGCCGTTGATGATCAGACCACCCCAATAGCCTGAAGTCGCGTCCTCGCTGTCGGCTGTGAGGATAATCGGCTTGTCTGCAGTACCTTTCGCATTGATCTTACCGCCTTGGGCCACGAGGATATATTTGTCGAATCCTTTAGCTGCCTTGATGGTTGTTCCGGCTGGAATTTCAAGTGTGGCACCATCGGGCACAGTCAGGGTACCGGTCAGGTGATATTCCTTGCTGGCATCCAGAGTGAGCGTTCCTTCTACTGTACCGGAGAGTTCCTCTGTTTCCACGGTCGGTACATCCGGTTCCTGGTTGTTAGGTGTGTCCTCGTCACTGCAAGAGGTCAGGCTCACTGCACTTACGATGGCGGCAAACGCCATAGCACTTAAAAATACTTTTTTCATATTGGTAAAATTAAAATGGTTGGTTATTCTTTGTCTCAATTCATTGGGCTAGAAATTGCATGTCAGACCGATGCTGAAGTCCAGGCCTTTCTTGTATTTGCTCAGCACCACTTCATTGTCTGTCGCGTTTCCCTTGCGGGTCAGCTGGTGGGTGGAGTTCAGCAGGTTGCGCGCTTTCAGGCTGATGGAGAAGAATTTCCCTATCTGCGTGGAAGCCACGAGGTCGAGTGTCGGGATTCCGTTTTCAATGATGTCCTGGTATCCTTGTGTACCGATGGTGTAGATCCTGTCACTGAAGTAGTTGAATATCAGTGTTCCCGTGAAGGAGTTCGTGCCCTTACGGAGCAGGTAGCTGAGATCGGCGTTCACGATCCACGGCGCGGCTCCTTCCAGTTGTGATCCGGTCGGGTCTGTCGCCAGGGGCACTTTGGCGCAAGTGTATGTGTAGGCACCGTTCGCTCCGAAGCTCAGTCTGCTGAGTCCTTCGTTCTGCAGCGGACGTGAGAAGATGTTTTTCTTCAGTTCCACTTCTACGCCCGCAGCCGTGGCATGATCGGAGATGTTCTCGTAGGAGAGGAATCCTCCGGCACTTGCGATTTCGATACGGGAAATCGGGTGCTTGATGTATTTGTAGAAACCTGTCACGGCAAACAGCTCCGAGGGTGAGATGTAGTAGTCCCATTTCAGATCTATGTTGTAATTGTCCGACGGTTTCAGGTCCGGGTTACCCTGGCTGTTGAAGCTTACGCTTACATAGCGGTAGGGTGAGATTTCTTTTGCCTGGGGCAGCGTGTAGGTCTTGCTGGCCGCAAGGCGGAGGGCATGCTTGTCGTTGAGGTTGTAGCGCAGGTTGAGGCTGGGCAGGAAGTAGGACTTGTCGATTTCCTGTTCGCCTTGGCTGCCTCCACGGTTCACGTTGTAGTCTACTTTCATGAATACGTCATCGTATTTCAGTCCCAGATTGGCGGTGAACTTTGACGTGAACTGGTAAGTGGCTTCCGCATACGCCGAGTGGATGTTCTTGTTCACGTCATACTTGTCCACGTTCCGGTCGAGAAGGAAGTTGTGATTGCTGTAATTGGTTTCATTAAAGTAATTGTCGAAATTGATGTTGTTGATGTCGAATTCTGTCTGGCGAGCCACTGACATGTCGTATTCCACTGCTTCGAATCCGTCGTCGATGATACGTCCCATATATCCGATCTGAACGTTTGAGTTCTGCTCGAACCGGTCGGCTATCTTATATACGAGCGATGCGCGGAAGTTCAAGTCCTTCTCGTCCAGTTCCGAGAAATAGCGTTGCTGGATTCCGGTACCCTTCATCGGCACATATCCTTTGTCGGTTTTCACCAGATTGTTGATGCGGCGGTCTGGCTCGTTGCCGTTGATGATATTGTAGGAGACACCCGCATGAAGGTCGAATTTCTTGTTCAGTTCCCACTTGCTGTTCAGCTGGTTCACGAACAGCAGGTTGTCGTTGGTCTGCTGGCGGCGCATGAATCCTTCGTAAGTGTCCGATGACTGATAGTCGGCGTCCATGCCCAGATAGTCGCCCACCGATTCCTTGGTGGCGTGCACCATCATGAAGTTATATCCGATTCTGTGTCTGTTGTCGTGGCTGTAGTCCAGGTTGGCCATTGCCACCTGGCTGGTCTCCACCTGAGAGATGTCGCCGTCCATATCCTGCGACAGGTCGCCGCTGGTGATGGAGTTGCGCACTTCTTCCTCATAGTGTGTGTAGTTCTTGTTGTGGCTTGCTACCAGGAAGAAAGAAAGCGGATTGTCTCCGATATTGAATTTCTTTCCTCCCGATATGGCATAGCTCTGGTTGACCTGCAGGTTCTGCTTGCTTGGGTCGAGTGAATTATGAAAATTGTAGCTGTCCAGTTTTTCTCCCGGCTGGGTCTTGTCGGCGAATCCGAACGCGTTCACCCCGTCCAGTTTCAGAAAGTCTGAGGAGACGGTCTGTGTGTTCAGTCCTCCCGATACGCTGAGATTGAGTTTCCCGTCTCCCGTCAGTTCCTTGGAGGTGATGTTGATGTTGGCTCCCGCCACATCGGCAAGCGTGTTGCTGTAGAATGCCTTGTTCACTTCCACCGACTGGATGATGTCTGTGGAGAAGAAATCGAGGGCGATGTTCTTGTATTCCGGATCCTCCGAGGGAATCGGGAAGCGGTTGAGTGTGGTGATGTTATAGCGGTCGCCCAGTCCACGGACGAATACGTTTTTCACGCCTTCCTGTTTCGAGATGCCTGAGATTTTGGTGACCGCTCCTTGCGCGTCGCTGACACCTTTCCGCGAGAGCTCCTGCGCGCCTACGGCCTGTACGGCCACGATGGAACGTTTCTGCTCGAGCATGGTCACGTTTTCCGATTCACGGTTGGCCTTTGCCACCACCACGACATCCGACAGCATGTGCTCGTCGGTCTCCAGCTCGAAATCAAGAGTGGTGATCTTGTTGTCCTCAATCTTTACCTGTCGTTTGACCGCTGTCTTATAGCCTACATATTTGATTTCTATATCATAGATACCATCGTCAATGCCGGACAGCTGGAAATTTCCGTCAATGTCTGTCATCGTCGCGATGTTGTGTCCCACAATCTGTACGGTAGCGCCTATCAGTGGTTCCTTTGATTTTTGGTCTTTGATGCAACCTCTGAGATTCACTTCCAACTCATTCGCCCCAAACACTTGTGCGGCCATCACCGACATGAACGCGGCCGCACTGATCCATTTTCTTACCCTGTTCATTATTTAATCTCGATGCTTTGTTTTTCCGGTTGCAAATTTCGGGGGTTGGGGTTACAGTGTCATATCATGGAGATGAATAAGTGTTTAAATATGGGTTTCTGTTGTGTTTCAGGATATTGCATTGCTGTTTCAGGATGTTTCGTTCCTGTTTCCGGTTTTACGTTCCTGTTGCAGTCGGTCCCGCCCTGCATTGGCGTCGCGGACATTCATTTAATGTTAAAACAGCTTACAAAGCGGGTGGTTCGCGCGGTTTTTCCGTGTTTTCAGATAACTTTGTAGCGTTGGACATTAAAAATGGAAAGAATATGAGAAAATTTATCGCATTGCTGCTGTGCGTGTTCGCTTTGTGCACGGCTCAGGTCTCCGCCCAGAACGGGGGAGAGGAAAAGATCAAGGCGGGTGACGCGCTTCCGGCCTTTACGTTACATTCCGGAACTTATGGAGACGTGAGTCCGGCCGACTTGAAAGGCAAGGTGGTGCTGGTCAGCCTTTTCGCTACCTGGTGCGGCCCTTGCCAGCTGGAACTGGCGGAGGTGCAGAAAACGTTGTGGCCGGAATATAAGGATAACAAGGATTTCAGGCTTCTGGTCATCGGCCGTGAGCACACCGAGGCTGATCTGGAGAAGTACAACGCGCGCAAGAAGTTCAGTTTTCCGCTTTATCCCGACCCGAAGCGTGAAGCGTATTCCCTTTTCGCGGACAATACCATTCCGCGTGCCTATCTGTTCGGAAAAGACGGCAGACTGGTCTATTCGTCTGTAGGCTACACGAAGGCTGAGTTCCAGAAGTTGATGGAGGCGATAGCGCAGGCGCTTGCACAATGATTCCGGGAATACGGAGGCACGAAAAGGGAAAGCTCCGTGTTTTTGTGCCTCCGTATCCGGTTTTATGGCGGCTTTCCCTTATTCCAGCAGCCAGGCCTCCAGATCTGTCACTGAGGGGTCTTTCAGCAGGACGGTCTTGTCTTTCTCCAGCAGGTAGAGGATGGGCATGGCAGGCAGGGAATAGAGATTCCGCTCCACGATTCCCTCTGTATCCATTGTTACAATCCATTCCGAAGGCAGGGAGGCTTTGGTGCGTTCCCATAAGTCACGGTCGCCTTCGGTATACACGGCCAGTATGCTCAGGTTTTGTCCGGCCGTCAGCTTTTTCAATACCGGACTGTCGTGCAGTTCTCTTAAAGTCTCCGTGCAATGCACACATGCCGGGTCGTAGAACAAGAGCAACAGCCGTTTGCCGGGTGCGGTGTCATGCAGTCGTCCGTGCCTGCCTTCGCGGGTCAGGTACCTGAAGTCTGTTGCCACGCTTCCCGGACGGTTCTTTCGCGCTGTCTCCAATTGATGGGCCGGGCGCAGACGTTCCTCTTCCGCCAGGCGGGCAAACGCAATACCCTTTCCAGATAAAGAATACGTGAGTTCGGGATAACATTAGAACAAAGTCAATTGTTTTGACTGCTCGATTGTGTATCCTTGCAGTGCTTCAGGCTTGTTGTCAAAGAAGCAATAGGCCCCCAATGCCGCAATCAAGTTCATCAGGAAGTTGTTGATTGAACGGTGTCTTGAATGAACGAGTTTGGCCGTGTTCTTGAGCATGTCATTAATGCATTCGATGACATATCGCTTGCGCAACATGATTTTGTCCCAAAGCGGCATCAACTTGTTCTTCA
>DWVR01000015.1 GCA_019120125.1 Candidatus Phocaeicola excrementigallinarum
CCTGATGAACTTGATTGCGGCATTGGGGGCCTATTGCTTCTTTGACAACAAGCCTGAAGCACTGCAAGGATACACAATCGAGCAGTCAAAACAATTGACTTTGTTCTAATGTTATCCCGAACTCACGTATATTCATGTCTGTAAATGTTGCTACATGAGTACCGGTTCGTTGATTTTGATGTTTTCTGCGTGAGGCTCTGAAAAAATAATAATTCTGTCTTGCCGTTTTAAACAAAGCGGAATTTTCTGTTGTTCTAAAATCACTGTCTGCATAAATGAAATGACTTGACTGACAGCCTGAAAAGGGTATGTGTAACTAGACTGACTAAAAACAAATGAGAAGAAAAAGTTTTTTGATTGCTTTTATCTGCAGTTTATTTTTGGTGGCCTGTGAGCAAACCGATCAGACGGACAATAGGGGAGAACCCCGAGGAGGTCTCGTGTTCCGTCTGCGAACTGCCGGTTATGAGAGTGAGGAAGGGCGTTCCGTTTCTGTAGAGAAAGCGGATTACGACCGGGTAGAGTATTATGTGACGGATGAGGACGGTTATGTGGTGGACGGCATCAAAAGCTTCTATGACCCGTCTGCGGCCGAACTGCGCCTGGAAGGATTGAGGGAAGGGGAATATCACCTGCTGGTGCTTGGCATTGACGGGGACTGGGAGTGGGACCGGGCCGTTGTCCGTGAGCTGAGGCACCAGTCGGATGAATGGCTTGCCTTTCCGGCCGACTTGCACCGTCCTCTTGAGGCGGAGTATTTTTATTCTCTGAATCCTTTCCGTGTCACTTCTGCCACGGGGCCTGACGGAAAGGAAGAAGGGGTGACATTTTCCGGCGATGTGGTGCAGCGGCGTATTGTGGGCCGGGCTGACTTCTCGTTCTCTTTCAACAATGAGTATGTGCGCCATGCGGTGACCGGACTGAAAGTCCGGCTGGACAATGTACGTTTCCGGACCGGATTTTCCGGTGACGGCATGTTCTCCGGCCAGAGTGACGGGATAACGGACGAGCTGGACGTGAGTCTTTCTGCCGGGAAGCTGTTCCTGCCGACCGTGGATGACTCCCCTTTGGCCGGAGAAGTGGAAGTGCTGACACGGAACTGTCAGGGCCATCAGGTGCGCCGGGTGTTTGCCTTTGGCGGCTTGTCCGTATCCGGGAACCGGATTGAACGGATCCATACCCGTGTGGAGCACCCGGATGACCGGACGGGAACGATGTTTTTCACAGAGGCCGCCTATCGGGAAGGTGCGTACGGGAGAATCCTTCAGGACGGAGAGACGAAGGATGTATATGCTGATTCCCGGTCGCGCTCGTTCAATACAGCCCGTCCCTTGCAGGCGGAAGTGACCGGGGAAGGGCAACTTCATCTCCGCTTTTATTCTCCCCGTGAGCTGAAGAACGTGACGGTGAGGGCACGCATCCCTTCTGTCGATCCGGAATATTTTGACTTGGCCTATTTTGAATCGCTTCCGGCCTTTGCCGATTTCTACCGGGAACTTCCGCTTTTGACCGGCGACGGCGTGTATCGGACAGAGTCGGGGCGTAATCTCCACCTCGCGGCATTGGAACCGGCCATCCTCCAAGGGATGGAACTGAAGGTGGACGCGGATGACGACTACTGGAGAAAGCTTCAACAGATCAAGCACGGATGGAACATTTCGTTCGGACTGTATGGCGGTGACCCGGACAAGACCGACGGCGGACCTACGGGCAACTGGATGGGGATACGTCCGGTGCATTGCCGTGAGGTGGTGGCCTTGTTCATCAATTTCACCTATATGATTGACATGCCCGAGCATGAGGAAATTCTAAGGGCAAACGAGGATCGTCTTTATGGTAACGGAGGCGTGACGGACAAGGTGACGGCTGAGACAGTACTGGCCCAGATGCGGCAAGAACGTTCGCTGACGGTGGGACTGGTTTATCCCGGCAACGGTGTGGTCGGTCTGGGAGGCGGCTCTGTTTTCGGTGCCTACCAGTCGGCCTGGCTGAGGCATTATTACGACACGTATGCCTGTGAGGTCATGTTCCATGAACTGGGGCACGTGATGGGATATTCCCACAGCAGCTCGTTCACTTATGGTCCTTGGGCGCAGGAACTGATGAACAAATTTTATGTAGAGCATATCCATGAGATGCCGGTCGATTCGCCCGATTATCTGGATAGCAAGAATAACCCGAACTTATATTAAGAAACGACATGAGACTGATTCAAATGAAATATCGCATTTATTGTATGCTGGGACTGCTGCTTTGTGTGTCCTGCAGCCGGGAAGAAACGGTGAGGCAGGCACAGGACGGAATGGCGGAGGTCCGGCTGAAAGTGGACGGACTGTCTGGCAGTTCCGGTGGAGATGCCGATTCGGAAGTGGGCATTGTCAAGGGATTCCGTTTTGAAGACGGCAGGTTGGAAGAGATATTCTCTACGTTGTCCGTAGATGAGGAAAGGATATGCCGGTTCCGGCCTTCCCGGATGAAAGGGGAGGTTTACTTTCTGGCGAATCCGGAAACCGTGGAGGGACTGGACGGACTGGTTCCCGGGGTGACCCGTCTGGAGGATTATATGGGCCTGAAATTCTCGTCGGATTCCTTGTCGGCCGGGGCGTTGCCGATGACCGGGCGGATGCTTTTTGACGGAAGTGACACTCCGGTGAGCCTGAAACGGAGTGTGGCGCGTGTGGATCTGTCGTCATTTTCAAAGGGAGTGGCGGTGAGGCGTGTGAATGTCAGCAATATCCTAAGGAAAGGTTATGTCAATGAGACGGGAAATGCATGCGTTCCCGACCGGGCGGATACGGCCGACTTCCGGAAAACGTATACGGACGGGGAATTTGTCAACCGTCGTGAACCGTTGTTCTATCTGGCTGAACAGGAGAACCCGGAGCTGGAGGTCGAAATCGTGATTGAAAGCGAAGGGGCCTGGCATCGGCTCAAGACACGTTTGCCTGAGACGGTCCGACGGAACACGGTCTATCATCTTCAGGTGCATGGTTTGGGGGCTTCTGCCGCGGTGGACGTGGCAGCCGGAGACTGGGAGTACGGAGATGGTGCGGAATCAAAGGGCAACCTTCTCGGCCGAGTGGATGTGGCCGCCTCCGATCTGTCAGACGGAGTCAGAGTCAGTGCGACGAACGATACGGTATACGTGCCTTATTATGGTTCGGATTTCCGTCTGGCTTTGTCGGGGGAGAGCGATGCCAGAGTGGAAGTGGACGGCATGGTACAGGGAGTGACGGTACAACCTTTGAGCGTCAGAAGTCTGCAACCCGTGGCGGAAGTGGCGGTAGCCAGTCCGATCCGAATGCCGGGCACGATACGCGAATACATTTATCTGGACATTTTCAGTCAGGATGCATATTCGGGAAGAGTGGTGTTGGCCTTTGAAGAAAGTCCCGTCAGGCTGGAGGGGAAAATCCGGTTCGATTCAGAGGGGGTGTGCGATTTCGGCCAGTATGTGGAAGGAGAGCTGGGACAGATTGTCTTGCCTGAAAACCGCGTGATACGTCTGGAGTTTGCGGAAAACTCCTCCCATTGGATGAGGCTGGACGAGAGAGAAGGGAAAATGTACCGCATCCTGGGCGGATGGAAGCCGAATGACCCGGAGGCTGACGGAAGGGTGCAGGAAGGACGGATTATCATATCTGACCCGGACGGACGGCATGAAGAGTCTTATACAATCCGCCGTATCAACTGGGGACTGCCTGTGGTGAACATTCATGGCACCTGGTGGTGCAAGTATAATCTGAGGGGAAATGTGAAGCGTTTCGAGGATCAGGTATCCATAGCGGATGATCCGGCCTCGCAGGAAGACCTGGCCGCTTATCTGACGGATTGCAGCGAGGAGGAACTGTTGCGCCTGATGGGGCATCAGTATCAGGCCGGCAATCCGGACGGACTGCCTCTGGCGCATGACGGAAGCAATTTCTATTTTGAAGGAATGAAAGCTTCCGGACAGAATTTCGGGACTGCCGATCCGGTTCTGATGGCTCCGGAAGGATACCGTATCCCAAGCTATGAGGACTATGCCTTCTTTTCCTGGGGTGACGATGTGAATATGGGAGGAGTCGGCTCGCGCCAGTTCAACAACAAGACGGGCCAACGGCTGATTGTCAGCATTGTGGAACGTGACGTGTCGTTCCTGGAAAAACCTTTCGGGGTGATTTCCTTTTATGATTTTGAACTCGACGGCAGTCATTGGGTACTGTTCGGACTGGGACACCAATGGAATACGACACCGGGGAACATCGCCCGCATGAATATCCTGCTGGCCACTTACGGCGACTCTTCGCGTTCGTGGGGAATGGAGGGATATTCTTCTGCGGAAAAGCCGGGAAACAACTGGTTCAAGTTCGTGGCCCACAACAACCAGAAGACAAGAACTATCCGTTGTGTGAAGATTCCGGTGGAATATGTGTATGAGTAAATGGTAATGTTTACATTAAATTGTCAGAATATGAACATGGACAGAATATATTTGAAGATAGCCGTTTGGTGCATGACGGCCTTTACCTTTCAGGCTTGTACAGACAAGGAAAATCCGGAAGTTTCAGGTCCGGGCGATGGAAAGACGGTGAAAGTCCGGCTGGCTTCTTTTCCGGCAGAAGGAGCGTTTGCTCCGGATCATGACGGAAATCTTACGAAAACCGGAGCCTATCTTTTTGAGAACGGAGTACTGGAAAAGGTATGGGAGAATCTGTCGCCTGCAGAAGAAGGGTATGAATTGCAGATTGGCCGATTTTCAGGACATTTGTATGTGGTGGCCGGTGAGGAGGGACTTGTGTTGGACAAGAATCCCGAAGCGGGCAGCCTGACTGAGGAGGAGTGGCTGGAAACGACGGTCGGTGCCCGGGATGGACTGGCGGTGCATTATGCTTCCGGTTGTCTGGACCTTTCCGGGCTGGACGGGAAACCTCAGCCTGTGGCGATGACGTTGAAGCGTGGTGTGGCGCGTTTTGACCTGCGGACGGACTCATCGGTGGCGGTCGGCGGATTCGTCCTGAAGAACGTGGCGCTTCGGGGATATTGTTTCCCCCGGACCTCGGCCGGTGTGCCTGACACGGCGGAACGTGGAGATGTATCGGTGCGTTTCGACACTGCCTGGTCCGGAGAAAAAGCCGGAGTGGCGTATGTGTATGAGCAGCAGAGCCCGGAACTGGCCGTGTCGCTGGATATAACGGTAGACGGAGAACCTCGTCATCTGGAAAGCCGGTTGTCGGGAATCATCCGTCGGAATACGGTCTATACGGTATCCGTGCATCGTGACGGGGCGAGTGTCCGGCTGGATGTAGAGGAATGGGGAGAAGAAAACTCCGATCTGCATGTTCCGTTGGACGGAACGCTCAGAGTCTCTTCGGATACGGCTTTGCCAGAAGGTGTGTCGTTGTCGGATGACAGGACTATGCTGGCACTTCCGCATCTGGCCACCGATTTCATGTTTGCCGTGGATTGTGACAGTGAACTGGAACTGGTTTCTCAGGATGGAGATTATCCGTTGTCTTTCGAGCCGGTAAGGCAGGAAGGCACCAATCTTTTCCGCATCCGCAAGCCGCTGTATGTTCCTGGCCAGCCGGCAGGAAAAGTGTCATTGCTGTTTCATCGTAAGGGACTGGAGAACACGTATGCTGAAGACCGCCTCACGCTTTCCGTCTCACCGAATCCCACTACGGTTTCCGGTCTGTTGGCTTTCGACAGAGACTCGCATGCCTGCGATTTCGCGCGTTACATCGACAACGAGCTGGGAGTTCTTACCTTACCTTCCGGGAAAGAGCTGGCAGTGGAGTTTGATGCGGGCGAAGATCCGTGGATAAAGCTCGACAAGAAGGAGGATGGAAACGTCTGGCGAGTGGTGGCGGGATGGAAACCCAATGACCCGACGGCGGACGGGAGAGTTCAGGCTGCCCGTCTGGTGGTGAGGAACAGTTCCGACGGGTCGGCCCGTGAAGAATATGTCGTGAAGCGGCGCAACTATGGACTTCCCGTCACCTGGTTTCATGGAGTGTGGTGGTGCAAATACAATGCACGCGGCAATTCCCGTGTGTTTGCAGACCAGATTCTGTCATCGGCCGATCCGGCTGTGATGGAAGGAAAGTCCGTGTTTGATTACCTGTCGACATGTACTGCGGAGTCGTTCTTCGATTTGTGGAAATGGGCTTATCAGGGCGATAGCGGAAACGGCCTGCAAGTGGTGGATGACGGCGGAAAGGCGGTTCTTGACAGGTTCGATGCCCAGTCGTCCGTACATATCAACAAGTTGCCTGCCGATGCTTTGTCGCCCGAGGGGTATGAGCTTCCTTCGATGGAAGAATTCAACCGTGTGTTCGATGCTACAGACTATATCGTGGTGTCGTGGAACGGTACCCATACATTGGTGAATCCATGGAACGGACATGCCACGGTGAAGCGCCAGCGTGCGTTCCGCAACGATATATCGGTCGGTACGGTAGACCTGGGTGACGTGATTTCAATTGCCATGTGGAGTCCTGACTATCCGGAGCACGAGCCGATAGTGTGGTATGGGGTCAGCGCGCAATGGAATGCCGAAGGTATCCTGCATGCCGGACATTACAACAACATCCTGTTCGGGGTATATTCGCCTGAGGGAAGCGGCTGGTACGTACAAGGCTCGTTGGGAGGAGGTCTGTATATGGTGAAGAACGGTGCGGGTACAAAGGATACACGCGTTCTCCGTTTTAAGAAATCACCTGTGGAGTATGTTTATGGGGATTCGTAATAGAGAATGGCGACAAGTGTGACTCCAAAATACTGTGGAGAATCGTATTGTCAGAATGAAGGCCGAAGGAATACCCAAGCGTATCGGACCGGATAAGGTATTGGCAGGCGGTTGAAAAACCGATTGATCAGGCTATTGTATGGAGAACCTGCAGTAAAACAGAAACTCCTGATTCCCGATCGAAGTCAGGAGTTTACTGATGTTTTCTTTTCTCCAGAGGAGGTACCATCATGAATCGAATATCCGTCTAAGTATCTGAATATCTTCGATTTATGAATCAGCAAGTAGTGTAATCTCCCGCTATTGCTCCACCGGATTGTTGCAGTGTTCTGCGCCAGATTGCGTGGAGGTTTCCTGTTGCAAGGATACGCTTTTATCCTTAAAGTCGTACAAGTCATCGTAGGTATTTTCTCCCTTGATTCTTTCAAGCTCGTCTTGAAAACGTTCCCATGCCATTAAATCCTCGTGCCAACTTTCAAATTCTTCCAAATCGTCCATAATCCTTTATTCTATAATTTGCCAATATCCTTGCTTCCTGCCTCCTATACGTTTCAGCAAGCCAAGTTCCTGGAGGCGGGAAAGATTGTACTTTACACCATCCTCTGTAATGTTAGAAAGGCTTTCGCTTATCTCTTTTCGGGTCGCTTCCGGATGTCCTTTTAAGAATGACAGCATCGCTTGTTGTTGTTCTGTTAGGTTTTGTATGGCCTTTTGGGTAGTCTTTTGGGTAGTCTTTTGGG